>JAHEXX010000009.1 GCA_023251895.1 bacterium | reverse complement strand
CCTGTCCCTTGCGCGAGATTCCCATCACCGCGAACCCGGTCACGAACCCGGTGGGCTCTCCGGTGGAGGGATCCTTCTCGACGTGGCCGAAGGGCAACGTCTCCGTGTCGCGCGAGATGCCGAACGCCGTCATCGCCTCGCGGTTCATCCAGACGTTGTGGACGTCGTAGGAGAACAGGAACGCGGGCCGGCCACCGGTGAGGCCCTCGAGATCCTCCCAGGTGGGCAGTCGCCCGCCGGGCATCGCCGAGTAGTTCCAGCCGGCGCCCTCGATCCAGGTCTGCTCGGGGTGGGCATCGGCATGGTCGCGGACCCGCTCCCTCAGCTCATCGAGGGTCGTCGCGCCGGCGAGGTTCACCTCGAGCGGGTTCGAGCCGAGGCGAACGTGGTTGTGGGAGTCCACGAACCCGGGGAGAACCAGCCGACCCCGCGCATCGATGACCTCGGCTCCGGCGGCCGCGAGCCCCCGTGCCTCGTCATCGCTCCCAACCCAGACGATCCGGTCGCCGGCGACGCCCACGGCCTCGGCCCGCGGTCGGTCCTCGTCCATCGTGTGGACGCGAGCGTTGACGAGCAGCAGGTTGGGTGCCTTGCCAGCCACCCTGGCGCCTCCTTCGATCCCGGAGCGACAGTCTCCCGCACGGGACACCTCATCCGTCCAGAAGTGGCGCGTGAGCCCGACCGTGTGACGCAGGTCATTGTGACCCACTCGAACGGTGGCTACACTGATGCCAATGCTCCCCGCCCTGCGGGCCCGAGGGCCCGCCCTGGCGGGGATTACTCTTTGGGTCTTCGTGTCACTGCCTCGCGCTAGGGTCCCTCGATCGTGGCGGCACGCGTCGTGCTCTTCGTCGATTACCAGAACGTCTACATGAGTGCCCGATCGGCCTTCTTCGAGCCCAACGCTCACCCGGTGGAGGGGCAGATCGACCCGTTGGCGCTGGGGAACCTCATCACCAACAAGCGTGACCTCGGAGGGGAGCTCACGGCGGTGCGGGTCTATCGGGGACAGCCGGAGCGCAGGAAGGACCCTGCCGGACACCGCATCGTCGAACGCCAGAGCCGGGCATGGCGGAGACTGCCAGAGGTCAGCGTCTTCACTCGGCCCCTTCGCTACCCGCGCGACTGGCCGATGGGGCGGCCCGAGGAGAAGGGCATCGATGTCGCTCTGGCCATCGATTTCGTCGTCATGGCCGTCCGGGGCGAGTACGAGGTCGGGGTCATCATGTCCACGGACACGGATCTGCGACCCGGTCTCGAAGCCGTACTTGCTATGGACGGTCGGCCGTTCCCGCGTTGCGAAGTTGCCGCCTGGTCGGCTTCCCGGAGCCACTCCCAACGCCTCGGCGTTCCGGGACGGCGGGTCTGGTGCCACTGGCTTGATGGCGAGGACTACCGGGCCGTCGCCGATCCCCGTGACTACTCGAAGCCGTAGTGCCCGGGCCAGGAGGGCGAGGCGCCCGGTAGCCTCGGTGCACCGATTATCTAGTGTGTATACTGTGTGTATGTTCAGCGAACGGCTGCAGATCCTGGTGAGCCCCGAGCAGCGCAGACGTCTCGAGGCCGAGTCCAGGCGCCGCGGCACGTCCGTTTCCGGGCTCGTCCGGGAGGCCGTCGATCAGCACCTCGGCACGGTTGCGCGGGAGGAGCGGATCCGCGCCGTGGACGAGATCCGCGCGATGCGGGGACGCTTCCTGCCGCCCCAGGAGCTCGAGCGTCTGGTGGAGGAGGAACGGACGGGGTCGGCCCCGTGACCTTCTTCGTCGACGCCAACGTCATCGTGTACGCGGCGAGCGAGAGCGAGTACCGCGGGCCCTGCGTCGAGGTGCTCGAGGGCGTCGCTCGCGGCGAGGCCGACGGGCGGACGTCGCCGGCGGCCCTCGAGGAGGTGTGGTACGTGGAGCGCTCCGGCCGCGCCGGTTCCCTGGAAGGGCTCGCCGCCCACGCGTACACCGTCTTCACCCCGCTCCTTCCCGTGACCGACGAAGCCTTCCGTCTGGCCCTCGCCCTTCGGGCGCCGGGACTGGGGCCGGCCGACCTGCTCCACGCCGGCACGTGCCTGGCCCACGAAGTCGAGATCGTCCTGTCCGCCGACGCGGCCCTCGACGGGGTACGAGGGCTTCGCCGGGTTGACCCGCTCGACGCTCGGGCTCTCCGGCGCCTTCTCTCGGCCGGGTGACCGGGCCGATAACTGGGCCGATGTTACGCCCGCGGGTGTGCTCCGTTGCCCGTTCACCATTCTCGTGCGGCGACTTGTCAGGGGTTTCACCGAGACGTCGTAGGTCGAGAACGTGAAAACCCTTGACACGTGCCGGGGAGAGAAACCAACCTTGCCTGTTCCCAGCTTCCCAGGTCCGCCACCTCTTCCTTAGCGCGCACCGGCCCTGTGCCGCGAGGGCCGCCGTTCCGTGGTGCAACGGGGAGCGCTTAGACTCCTCGGGTGCAACGCTGCGCGATCTGTGGCGAAGACAACGGCGACCGCGCGCGCTTCTGCTCGGCTTGCGGCGCGGTCCTCGAGGGCGTCGCCTCGGCCCCGGCCGGCGAGGAGCGCAAGGTCGTCTCGGTTCTGTTCGTGGACCTCGTCGGGTTCACGGCGCGCTCCGACCGCGCCGACCCGGAGGACGTCCGGGCGACGCTTCGCCTCTACCACGACCGCCTGAAGCGGGAGATCGAGGGCTTCGGCGGCACCGTCGAGAAGTTCATCGGCGACGCCGTCATGGCGGTCTTCGGCGCCCCCGTCTCGCACGAGGACGACGCCGAGCGGGCGGTTCGGGCGGCCCTGCGCATCATCGAGGCGATCGACGAGCTGAATCGGGAGCGACCGGGTCTGGACCTCGCCGTCCGCGCGGCCGTGAACACGGGCGAGGCAGTGGTAGCCCTCGGGGCCCGGCCGGATCAGGGCGAGGGCTTCGTCACCGGCGACGTCGTGAACGTCGCCTCCCGGTTGCAGGGGGTCGCCCCCGTCGGCGGCGTCGTCGTGGGGGAGCTCACGTACCGCGCGACCCGCTACCCGATCGAGTACGAGCGCCTGGAGGCCGTCACGGTCAAGGGGAAGGACGAGGCCCTCCCCCTCTGGCGGGCCCTCGGTGCCCGGAGCCGCTTCGGTGTCGACCTCGAGCCGGGGACCACGACGCCGTTGATCGGGCGCGACCACGAGCTCTCGCAGCTGCGGGACCTGTATCGGCGCGCGGTGAGCGAGCAGAGCCTTCAGCTCGTCACGCTCTCGGGTGAACCCGGCGTGGGGAAATCGCGGCTGGTGCGCGAGTTCCGCACCTTCATCGATGAGCTGCCCATCCTGGTGTTCTGGCGGCAGGGCCGGTGTCTTCCGTACGGGGAGGGCATCACGTTCTGGGCGCTCGGCGAGGTGGTGAAGTCCCACGCCGGGATCCTGGAGAACGACGGACCGGAGGCGGCGGCCGCGAAGCTCGCGGAGGCGGTGGAGTCGGTCGTCGAGGAAGGGTCCGAGCGGGATTGGATCCGCGCGCGTCTGGCGCCGCTCGTGGGCCTGGGAGACGGAGACGCGGCGGCTGCCGAGCGGGAGGAGTCGTTCGCTGCGTGGCGGAGCTTCCTGGAAGCCATCGCGGCCACTCGCCCGTTCGTCCTGGTGATCGAGGACCTGCACTGGGCCGACCCGGCGATGCTGGCCTTCGTCGAGCACCTGGCCGACTGGGCCAGCGGGGTCCCCCTGGTCCTCCTGTGCACCGCGCGGCCGGAGCTGTACGAGCGCGAGCCGGGATGGGGAGGCGGAAAGCGCAATCACACGGCGATCTCGCTCTCGCCCCTGTCGCCCGAGGAGACCGCGCAGCTGATCGCGGCGCTGCTCGACCAGGCCGTCCTTCCGGTCGACACGCAGGCCGCGCTCCTCTCGCGCGCCGGCGGCAACCCCCTCTACGCGGAGGAGTTCATCCGAATGCTCGTGGACCGGGGCGTGCTCGTGCGTCGCGGCGCGATGTGGGATCTCGCCGCCGGCGAAGAGGAGATCCCGGTACCGGAATCATTGCAGGCGCTGATCGCCGCCCGCCTCGACACGCTCCCACCCGAGCGGAAGGCGCTGCTCCAGGATGCGGCGGTGATCGGGAAGGTCTTCTGGGCGGGCGCGCTCGCCGAGATGGGCGAGCTCGACCCCCGCGAGGTGCGCGATGGGCTCCACGAGCTCGCCCGCAAGGAGCTGGTCCGGCCGGCGCGACGTCCTTCGATCGAGGGCGAGGCCGAGTACGCCTTCTGGCACATGTTGATCCGCGACGTCGCCTACGGCCAGATCCCGCGGGCGGTGCGGGCGACGAAGCATCGCTCCGCGGTCGTCTGGATCGAGCGCATCGCCGGTGAGCGTATCGCCGACAGCGCCGAGCTACTCGTCTACCACTGCGAGCAGGCCCTCGAGCTGGCGCGCGCCGCCGGTGAGGATGTTGCCGAGCTCGAGGCCCTCACCCTGCGCTTTCTTGTGCTGGCGAGCGAGCAGGCGACGCGCCTCGACATCGGGAAGTCGTTCGACTACTACCGGCACGCCCTGGAGCTGACCCGGCCGGGCGAGCCCGAGCGGTTGCAGGTGCTCCTGCTGGGGGCGCGGTTCGAGGTCGCGGGCTGGGCCCGCGTACAGGACCCCGAGGCGATCTGCCGCGAGGCGCTCGACGAGGCCCGAACGCAGAGGAACCAGCGGGCTGAGGCGGAGGTCCTGGCGAACTTCTCTCGGATCGCATGGAGGCGCGGGGAGACGGCGAAGCAGTTCGAGCTGATCGAGGAGGCGGTTCGGATCCTGGAGGGACAGCCGCCGGGTCGCGAGCTCGCTCAGGTGATGACGCGCGCGGTCGCCGCCAACGGCCTCGCCGGCCGAAGCGCGGAGTCCCTGCTCCGGATCGAGGCCGCGCTCCCGGTGGTGCGGGAGTTCGGCTCGGAGACCGAGATGGGGGTCCTGCTGCAGTTCCGAGGACAGGCCCGGATCGACTTCGGCGAGGTGGCGGAGGGGATCGAAGATCTCCGCGAAGGGCTGCGCATCGCACTCGAGTCGGCACCGGCCGGGTTCGTGTGTGCCGCCCACGTGAACCTGGGCGACATCGTCTGGTTCGACGAGGGCCCGTCGAAGGGGCAGGAGGTCTTCGACGGAGCCGTCGAGCTCGGGGAACGCCGCGGCGCGACGGGCGCCGCGAACTGGGCCCGGATGGAGAGCATGTGGACGCGGTTCGATCTGGGGCTCTGGGATGAGGTGCTCGAGATCGGGGACCGGGTCCTCGCCGGCGAGCCGGACCGCAGCAGTCAGGTCTATGTCCTGGCCGAGACGTTCCGGCAGTGCGTCCTCCTGCGCCGAGGCGTTCTCGAGGGGGCCACCGCTATCGAAGACGAGATCCTTCCGCGAGCACGGGAGATCGGTGACGGGCAAGTGGTGGTTCCCGCGTTCCGGGTGGCGGCGGTGAGCCGGCTCTTCCGGGGCGACGCGGCGGGGGCGGTCGCACTCGTGGAGGAGCTCGGTCGTCTGATGCGCGAGCGGCCCGGGTTCCGCGGGTGGTTGCTGGACGACTCGGCGTTCGTGTGCCTGGCGGGCGGAGCGGCGGACGTGCTCCGAGAGCTCCTCGAGGGCTTCACGCCCTTCCTGACCCGCGATCGCAATAGCGTGCTCGGAGCGCGGGCCGTCCTCGCCGAGGCCGAAGGGGACCCCGCGGCAGGGGTGGAGCTGTACGAGGAGTCGGCCGGCCGGTGGCGCTCGTTCCCGCACGTCCTCGAGCACGGCCAGTCGCTCATGGGTGCAGCTCGGTGCCTCCTCGCGCTGGGTCGGCCGAACGAGGCCGGTGAACGTCTGCGCGCGGCTCGCCAGGTGTTCGCGGGGCTGAGAGCGGCGCCGCTCGTCGCCGAGGTCGACGAGCTACTCGGCCGCACGACCGCCCTGAGCTCCTGACGGCTTCGCCGCGTGGTCAAAGCAGCCGACGGTCGCCCGTCCCCGCTTGTCGCACGGCCTGTCAAGGGTTTCACCGAGACGTCGTGGGTCGAGAATGTGAAACCCTTGACAGGTGCCGGGGAGAGAAACCATCCCCAGCCCCGCACACTCCGTTCTCGGCGCGGTGAGGGTGTCCGCCAGCGCAGCTGGCTATCCCTCCCGTTACCGGGCGAGGCCGATCCCGAGGACGTCCGCAGCCGTTCGGACCGCGGGATGGCGGATGGTCAGCGGCTCCGGTTCCCCCTCTTCCCGCAGCAGCCGAGTGGCTCGTTCCGCGAATAGCGTGACGTTGGTCCAGGAGGCCTCGAGCGTGGACCACCATGAGAGCCCCACGGCGCCTCCCTCGAAGATGTCGAGGGCGATCGATCGGGTGACCGTGCGTTCGCGCGTGGCGACCATCGATGGCCGCAGGCGGCGACGCGCGAGCTCCCGCGGATCGTCCAGGTCCACGAGCGCCGGCAGCGCGGCGTCGTCGATGGCGGCCAGGCTCAGCGGACGTCCGTCGGCTCGCCGGAGGTCGCGGTCGGTGATGGTCTGCCCCCTGAACGCCTGGATGCGCTCGGCCACGGCAGACTCGGGGGCTCGCGCAGAATACAGGGCACCGTACCGGTCGGGGTTGTCGTGACGGCCCGAGCCCTGGGACTCGCGCGGAACCCACAGGGCGCCGCCGTCCTGCAGGGGATCCACTCCCGCCCGGTAGGGAAACGCGCGGTACAGCACTCAGCCGTAGGCCCCGGTCTCCTCGGCCTCGATGGCCCGGAGCACCTCGGCCACCCGGCCCGCTGACAGTAGATCGACGGGTCGCCGATCGCCGAGGTGAGCGTTGAACCCCCGGAGCCACTTGCCGGCGGTGTCCGGTTCATAGGTCTGTTGGAGCCGTGCCAGGACGAACTCCAGCCCTTCCAGCTTCCGCCGGTTCTTGGGGTCCGGGTCCTCGTCCCTCAGCCAGCGGCTGACGCGAGAGCGGCTCACCCCGAGCACCCTGGCCACCTCGGCCTGGCTGCCCAGGTCCCTCTCGACGGCCCTCAGCCTCTCCCGAACGGCGATCGGCACGGCGCACCTCCTTCCCGTTTCGCGCTGCCAGGATAGCGCAACGAAATCCGTCGCGCAACGGCCGACGTTGCGCGTCTCGCCCCCCAAGTGTACCCGTGGAAGCCTGGGCGACTGATATCGTGCCCGCGCTCCGCGACGAGCTCGAGCGCTGAAGCGCGGAGCAAGGGGCCTGACTAAACAGCGTCCATCGCCCGCATCTTCCGCAGCTCTGCGTCGGCGAAGGCCCGCCGGGCCGTCCGGAGGTTGCCGCCGAATATCCCCGCCAGGAGCGCTCCGCCCAGAAGCAGCGGGAAGTACACGGCGTACGGCTGCGACAGGGCGACGGCCACGCCACCCGTCACCAGCAGCGCACACCCCACGCCGACCGCCGTCCACATCGCGCCGAGCACGAAGCGCCGGGCCCGCCGTCGTGAGGTCAGCCCTCCGATCACCGCGCCCAGGACGCCGATGAGGGCGCCTCCCGTCCCCCCGACCAGACCTCCGGTCAGGGCGGACCACCATCCCTCCCCGCCGGAGGCAGCGTCGAGCGGGACCAGACGGAGCGGGCCCACCGAGACCGTTCCGGCACCCGGCAGCACCACGTCGATCTCCAGACGGCTCGGCGCCCCCCCGGTGCCGAGTTCGAAGGGAAGCTGGAACTCCCGCCAGTCCGAGTCGCCCGAGAGCGCGGCCATCGAGCCCGAGTCCTCGACGGTCCGGGAGAAGTAGCGGTTCCCGTCGGGGAACACGCTCCACATCTCCAGGTACCCGCGTCCGGCCACGCCCTGATACCGCACGTTCCCCACCACCGCGTACCCGGGGGCCGTGACGTGCGGGTCCTCCATCACGACCAGCGGGAACGCGCCGCCCGCGTCACTGGCCGTGACGACGGCCGCTCCGTCCACGACCTGCCCGGAGGCCGGAGCCGTCCGGTTCCAGTCCACCTGCACGCCGGCGTCCGCCGCGACCGCCGGTGGGGCGGACCACCCCAGCATCGCCGACGCGCACAACATCGCACCGATCAGCGTCTTCACTGCTCCTCCACCTCCGTCCGGTAGGCCTCCAGCAGCTCGCGGAAGCTCTCGTCGTCCAACTTCCCGTCCGCGTACAGCGCCCGCAGCCGCAGCTCCAGGGGCCCAGACCCGGCGTGCTGGTCCAGCAGCTCCACCTTCTGGATCAACCGGTCCAACCGCAGCCGGACCGTCGGGTACGAGATCCCGTACATCCTGGCCAGCTCCTTCAGGGTCCCCGAGGCCAGCAGGAACCGCTTGAGGAACACCATGTCCTCGTCGGACAGCAGGTCCACCCATCGCCGTTCCTCCTGCTCCACTCCCGGCATCGCCATCGGCCACGCTCCGTTCTCGCTTCATATCGACTTGAAGGAACCGAAACTTGAGTTTCAGTTTATTCAATACGAAGTGAAAGTCAACCGGTGGATCGGACCGGATCCGGCGGCCCCCGGCCGCACCGTCGTAGGCTGTCGGCCGGTGAGACCCGAGTGAGTGAACGCTTCGATCTGGTCGTGATCGGCGCCGGTCCTGCCGGGGAAAAGGGCGGTGCGCAGGCCGCCTACTTCGGTAAGAAGGTCGCCATCGTCGACCTCCGCGAAGACCCCGGCGGCTCGACCGCCACCAAGGCCGGGATCCCCACGAAGACGCTGCGCGAGGCTGCCCTGTACCTCACCGGCTTCCGTCGCCGCGAGCTCTACGGCCTGGGCATGGAGCTTACCCACGAGACCGCCCTGAACCGCATGCGGGCGCGCGCGGACGACGTGGTGCGGTTGTCGGTCGAGACCGTGCGCCGCAACATCGAACGACACGGGATCGAGCTCTACCGCGGCGAGGCGCGGCTGGGGCCCGGGCGCACAGTCGTGGCGCACGGTCCCGACGGGGAGCGAATCCTGGAGGCCGAGGTGATCCTGATCGCCACGGGCTCGCGTCCCTACCATCCGCCGGGCGTGCCCTTCGACGATCCCGATGTCCATGAGTCCGAGTCGATCCTGGACCTGGCTCGGATCCCCAAGCGGCTCGCGGTGATCGGCGGCGGAGCGGTGGGATGCGAGTACGCGTCGATCTTCCTGGCCCTCGGGTCGAGCGTCATGCTGGTGGACACCCGCGATCGACTGCTGCCGTTCCTGGACGACGAAATCTCACGGGAGCTGGCGGCCGTCTTCGGCGGCCTGGGGATGCGACTTGCGCTCGAGACCGAGGTGAGTTCCGTGGAGCGCGCGGAGGGGGCACTCGTCCTAACCCTGTCGAGCGGCGAGCTGGTGCCGGCCGATGCGGTGTTGTTCGCGGCGGGACGGGCCGGCAACACGGAGGGACTCGGGCTGGCCGAGGCCGGCGTGGAGGTCGACGGGCGGGGTCGGATCGTAGTGGACGAGACCTTCCGGACGACCGCGGAAGGCATCTACGCGGCCGGCGACGTGATCGGGCCCCCCGGCCTCGCCTCGGTGGCCATGGAGCAGGGGCGGGTGGCCGCATGCCACGCGTTCAAGATCCCGTTCAAGGAAACCGTGGACCCACTCGCCCCCTTCGGCGTGTACACGATCCCCGACGTGGCGATGGTTGGGATGACCGAGGAGGCGGCGAGGGAGGCCGGCATCGACTTCGAGGTGGGCCGGGCGTGGTTCTCGGGGAACGCCCGGGCGCGGATCTCGGGCGCCATGGAGGGGCTGGTGAAGCTGGTGTTCCGGCGCGAGGACCGGCTTCTGCTCGGTGTCCACATCCTGGGGGACGAGGCCTCGGAGCTGATCCATCTGGGGCAGGCCGTGCTGCAGCAGGGCGGAACCATCGACTACTTCATCCACACCACGTTCAACGTGCCGACGCTCAGCGAGGCGTACAAGTACGCGGCCTACGACGGCCTGCAGCGCCTGTCCGCCGGGGTGGACTGACCAAGTTTCGTTCTCGCTGCAGAATGGAAGGGTGAGGCGAGCCGCCGTCGCCCTTCTCGCCGTGTGCCTGCTCTTCGTGGGATGTGAGAGCGGCGGCCCATCAGCAGGGGGGTCACCGGCGGCATCCGTCACGCCCGTGCCCTCGGATCCGGAGGGGCTCGCTCGCGAGCTCCAGGCGGTGACGGCCGATCTCGATCGGTCGATCGACGCGTGGACGACTTCGGGTGGTTCCGCGACGTGGCCGCCTCCGGTGTCGCTCGAGTTGCTGGCGCTGCGGCAGCAGCGCATCTACGGGACGCTGGCCCGCGACCCCGATCTGCTGAAGGAAGTCCTCCCGCGGCTCCCTCCCGACGTTCGCGCCGAGGCCCGGGCGAACGCGACGGCGGGGGCGGAGATCCTCTCGTTGATCGGCACGCCAAGCCGCCACGCGCCGCACCTTCGGACCCAGGCGCCGCCGCCGGCGGACGTCCTGCTCGGCTACTACCGGGAGGCCGAGAAGCGCTTCGGCGTGACCTGGCAGGTCCTGGCGGCCGTGAACTTCATCGAGTCGAAGTTCGGCCGGGTCATCTCGGCAAGCTCTGCGGGCGCCCAAGGGCCGATGCAGTTCATCCGCGCAACGTGGAAGGCGTACGGCCTGGGCGGCGACGTGCACGACCCCCGCGACGCGATCCTTGGGGCCGCGAACTACCTTCACGCGTCGGGCGCGCCCCGCAACTACCCGGGGGCGCTGTACCACTACAACCCGGCCCGGGCGTACGTGCGGGCCGTGATGCTGTACGCCCGCCAGATGATGCGGGATGCCCGGAACTTCTACGCGTACTACAACTGGCAGGTCTTCGTGCTGACCCGCTCCGGCCTGGTGCAGCTCAGCGGCCCCGGGGCCTGATCGATCCATCAGGAGGACGAGATGCCCCAAGTGAACGACTGGAACAGCTCCATCATCGAGGAGTTCCGCGCGAACGGGGGCAAGGTGGGCGGAAGGTTCGAAGGCCGGAACTTGCTGCTGCTTCACACGACCGGGGCCAGGACCGGGCAGGCCCGCACGAACCCGCTCGCGTACTTGGCCGACGGCGACCGGTTCGTGGTGCTCGCCACGAAAGCCGGCGCCCCCCGGAACCCCGACTGGTACCACAACGTGATCGCGCATCCCGAGGTGACGATCGAGGTCGGGACCGAGACATTCCCCGTGCGCGCGAGGGTCGCCACCGGTGGTGAGCGGGAGGAACTGTGGGCGCGCCAGGTCGCGCTCTTCCCCGCCTTCGGAGATTACGGGGAGAGGACGGAGCGCGCGATCCCGGTCGTGGTGCTCGAGCGAACCGATCGATAAGGAAGCAGCCCACCGGACGGTCGATACCGCGTTCCGGCCTCGCCGCCCGCTACGCTTGCTGCTCGATGCGCGTCGACGATGATTTCGAACCGCTCCTCACCGAGCGCCTGCTGCTCCGCCGGTCGAGGCCCGACGACGCCGAGACGATCTCGGCGTACCGCAGCGACCCCGACGTCCACCGCCACCAGGGGTGGGAGCGGACCGACCCGGAAGGGGTCCGGGCGGAGATCGAGGAGATGACCGGCCGGGCGCCCGGTGAGCTGGGCGGGTGGATCCAGTTCTCGGTCGAGGAACGCGAGAGCGGGCGGCTGGTCGGTGACGTGGGGCTGAGTCCCGCCGATGGCGAGCCTGGCGTGATCAAGGTGGGCTACACGGTGGCGCCGGCGTTCCAGCGGCGGGGGTACGCAACCGAGGCGGTCGGTGCGCTCGTGGTCTACGCGTTCGACACGCTGGGCGCCGAGGTCGTGCGCGCGTACGCGAGCGCGGACAACATCCCCTCGATCCGGGTCGCGGAGAAGGTCGGGCTGCGTCCTGTCGAGCGTTTCGAGCATCGCTACGGCGACGAGGTCTGGTTCGGCGTGCGCTGCGAACTGCGCCGCGAGGACCGCACCGAGGTGTGAGCCGTCGCGCGATTCTTACCGTCTCCCAATCTCCTCCTGACCTGATTCCAATCGCCGCCAGGTAATTTGGAGTGCTCACCCGCGCAGGATCCGGAGACAGGTCGGAGTGCTCATCGTGTTGCCCATCCGTGCGAGGGATCCAGCGTGAGCCGCTCGAGGAAGCCACGAAGGCGCGTTCCCGAGGCGACCGGGCCTCGAGCCGACGCTCGGACGTCGTCGTCGAGGGCCGAGGAGCTCCGGTCCGCGCGGCGGCGGGCCGGCGTGGCAAAGGCCGTCTTCGGTATCGCAGGCGCCCTGATCTTCGGTGCCGCGATGGTGTTCGCCCGCCACTCCTACGCGGGGCATCCGAAACGCCCGGCCACGGCGCTCGCGGCGCCCGCGCGCTTCGTCAGCATCGTCCGCCGCGACCTCCTGCAAGCGGGAATCGTCGCCCCGGCACACGCGCCTCCGGGTGCCGCGACGGCCGTTTCGTGAGCGACCATCGATTCGAGGCGATGGGCTGTGAGATCGTCGTCGGCGGTGGAACGCCGGTCGAGCATCTGGCGATCGAGCGCCTGTTCCACGAGCGGGACCTCGTCTTCAGCCGGTTCATCCCGAAGAGCGAGTTGAACGGCGTCAACGCATCGGCCGGACGGCTCGTCTTCGTCTCTCAGCTCTTCGCCGACACGCTGCGGGTCGCGCTTCGCGCCGCCGACGAGACCGAAGGACTCGTCGAACCGACGATCGGCGCGGCGCTCGAGGCCGCCGGTTACACGCGCGACTTCTCGCTGCTCGCGCCCGATCCGCAACCTCCCGGACGACCGCCGGCGGCGAGCCCGGTTCTCGTGCTGGGGCGTCTGGTGGGCCTTCGCCCCGGCGTGACGCTCGACCTGAACGGCGTCGTGAAGTCGCTCGCGGTCGACGACGCCGTCGCGCTGCTTTCCGATGATGGGTTCGTCTCGGCCGGCGGGGACCTCGCGGCGCGCGGCGAGCTCACCGTTGAGCTTCCCGGCGGCGAAGCGGTGTCGCTCCGTCGGGGCGCGCTTGCCACGAGCGGCAACACCGAGCGGCGGTGGCTGCGCGCCGGGCGCGTCCAGCACCATCTGATCGATCCGCGGACAGGCCTTCCCGCAACGTCCCCGTGGGCGCAGGTGACGGCGTGCGGCGCGAACTGTCTGGCGGCAGACATCGCGGCGAAGGCCGGCTTCCTGCTCGGCGAGCGGGGACCCGATTGGCTCGACGAGAGAGGGATCCCCGCGCGATTCCTGACCGGAGACGGCGCCGTCACGCCCAACAGCGCGTGGCGACGCAGCATGCGCGAGGCGCTCGCGTGCATCTGACGTCGAGCCCGATCGACTGGTATGCGGCCCGCGCCGGCGGCGTGGTTGCTTACGTACTTCTGTCCACGGTCGTCGCGATCGGGCTCTCGATGACCGGCAAGAAGTCAATGAAGCACTGGCCGCGGTTCGCCCTCGAGGACGTGCATCGGTTCGGCGGCCTCTTGGTTGGGACGTTCGTCGTCATCCACGTCGTTGCGGTCGCCATCGACGCCTACCTCCCGTTCTCGCTCACGTCCCTGGTGGCCCCCCTGGTGTCGCGCTATCGGCCGATCTGGACGGGGCTCGGTATCGTCGCCGCCGAGCTCCTGCTCGCACTCGCCTTCACGAACCACTACCGCAGCCGCCGGATCACCTACCGGTTCTGGCGGCGAGCGCACTACGTCAACTTCGTCGTCTGGAGCGCGGCGACGCTGCACGGTCTCGGCAGCGGCACGGACCGCAGCACCGCTTGGCTCCTGGCCATCTACGCCGTCGCCGTGGGAACGATCTGCGCCCTGATCGCGTGGCGCGTGCTGCGACGGTGGCGTCGGTCGGGGTGGCTCCTTCGCCTTGCGCCGGTCGGCGCGGCCGGGGTCGCCGTCGCGGTCGTCGGCGCGCTCGCCCTCGGGCCACTCCGCTTCCACCCGAAGCCGTGGAACGCCGCCAGCTTCCGCGACGCCTTGAGCGGACAGATCCTCACCGATGCGGGAGTCACCAAGGGGATCATCTCGATGGCCGGGAACGGAACGGGATCGCAGCGCGTACTCGTGCGCGCCGATCTGTTGTTCACGCCGCAGCGGCTGGTCTCGACGGACTTCCAGATGGAGTACCTGCCGAGCGGAACGCTCTGTCGCGGGACGGTAACCAAGGTGCACAACTACGGCTTCGAGGCGACCTGCCGCCTGCCCGACGGGCGCCCGCGCTACGTGCACGCGCAGTGGAAGCCCAGCGCCACGCGCACCGTCCAGGGGGGCGTGATCACGGCGCACGCGTGATCGAGGCCCACCGGCGGCTGGCCGCCGACCTAGAATCGGCTGGTGAGCCTCACCTGCCAGTCGTGCGGTTCCGAGAACGCCGGGGACGCACGGTTCTGTTCGTCGTGCGGGACTTCCTTCGCGGAGGCGGCCCCCGCCGCCCGCAGGGAGCGCAAGTTCGCCATCGCCCTGTTCGCCGACATCGTGGGTTCCACCTCGCTCGCGGAGCAGGAGGACCCCGAGATCGTCCAGTCGCTCGTGGGGCGGGCGTTCGATCGCCTGTCCCAGGAGGTGGACCGGTACGGCGGGCTCCTGGAGAAGTTCATGGGCGACGCCATGCTCGCGGTGTTCGGTGTGCCCTCCGCCCACGAGGACGACCCCGAGCGGGCCGTGCGGGCCGGCCTGGAGATGCAGGCCGTCCTGTCGGAGCTGAACCGGGGGTTCGCGGGGGAGGGCCGGCCGCAGCTCGCCATGCGGATCGGGATCGAGGGCGGCGAGATCCTGGTGGACCTGGAGCGGGCCGCCGGCTCCCGGGACCGCATGCTCACCGGCGACGCCGTCAACACCGCCGCTCGACTGCAGACGGCGGCAGAGCCCGGGCACGTGGTGGTGGGTCCGGCGGCCTACGCGGCCACGAAGGAGGTCATCGACTACCGCGAGCTCCCCGCCATGGAGCTGAAGGGAAAGGCCCGGCCCGTTCCGGCCTGGGACGCGTTGCGCGTGAAGGCTCGGCGGGTGGGGGAGCGGGCACCGCTCGGGCTGGAGGCCCGGCTGGTGGGGCGGGACGAGGAGTTCGCGGTCCTGAAGCAGACCCTGCACCGGGTGGAGTCGGAGGGGCGGCCGGCCCTGGTCACCGTGCTGGGCCCGGCCGGCGTCGGGAAGTCCCGCCTGGCGTGGGAGCTGGCCAAGTACACCGAGGGCCTGCCCCAGTTCTTCTACTGGCGAAGGGGCCGCTGCCTCGCCTACGGGAACGTCTCGTACTCCGCGCTGGCCGACGCCGTGAAGGCGCAGTGCGAGATCCTGGAGGACGACCCGCCCGAGGCGGCCGATCGCAAGACCGAGCGGGCGGTCCGGGAACTGTTCGGTGACGACTCGGTCCTCCCGCACATCCGGGCCCTGGTGGGCGCCGGCGCGGAGCGGGCGTTCAGCCGGGAGGACCTGTTCGATGCGTGGCGACGGTTCCTGGAGCGGATGGCGGCCCAGTACCCGCTGGTCCTGATCTTCGAGGACATCCACTGGGCGGACGCGGGGCTCCTCGACTTCATCGACCACCTGGCCGACTGGGCCCAGGGGCCGATCCTTATCGTCACGCTGGCCCGGCCCGAGCTGCTCGACCTCCGTCCGGCCTGGGGCGGCGGGAAGCGGAACTACGCTGCCATCTACCTCGATCCGCTGACGGCCGACGAGAGCGGGTCGATGCTGGACGACCTGTTGGCCTCATCTCTCCCGGCGGAGCTGAAGCAGCTCGTGGTGGACCGGAGCGAAGGCAACCCCTTGTTCACCGAGGAGATCGTGCGGATGCTGATCGACCGCGGGGTGCTCCGGGCCACGGACGCCGCCACGTGGGAGCTGGCCCGCCCCATCGAGGAGGTCGAGGTCCCCCGCTCGATCCACGGTCTGATCGCGGCCCGGCTGGACACCCTGCCGGCCGACGAGAAGGCCTTGCTGCAGGATGCCGCCGTGGTCGGCCGGATCTTCTGGACCGGCGCCGTGGCCCGCCTCGCGGAGATGGCAGCGCACGAGGCCCGCGAGGTCCTGGGGCGGCTGCGCGTCAAGGAGATCGTGGTTCCCCGGGAGCCGCCCGTGTTCTCCGGCGAGCTGGAGTTCGCGTTCCGCCACGTCCTGATCCGCGACGTCGCCTACGATTCGCTCCCCAAGTCGCTCCGGGCGGAGAAGCACGCCGACGTGGCGCGGTGGGCCGAGGAGCGAGTCGGCGAACGGGCCGATGAGATCGCCGAGATCATCGCTTCCCACTACACGGAGAGCCTCCGGTACCTGGACGAGCTGGGGGAGACCTCACCGAGGCGGCGCGAGGTGGAGCGCAGCGCATTCGGATGGGCGCGGGCCGCGGGAGATCGAGCCCGGCGCCTGTGGCAGGCGGCCGAGGCCATGCGGTGGTACCGCACGGCGCTCGATCTGTCGGGAACGGTGGAGGTCGAAGAGGAGGACCTGGCTCGGCTCTGGGAGGCGTACGCGCGCGCGTCGACCGGGATCGCGACCTTCGAGGAGACCAGCCGTTCGTTCCGGGCGGCCCTGGAGGGGTACGAGGCACGGGGGCGATCCGCCGATGCCGGTCGCGTAGAGTTCTGGATCGCCTGGATGTCCTTCTACGGGGGCTTGGATGATCCGGTCCTGCCGGGCGTCGGCCGGGCCCTCGACCTCCTCGAGCCTTTCGGCGAGAGCGAGGATCTGGCCGGCGCGCTCATGGTGCTCGGCTACTACCACTGGCGCCGGGGGAACTACGCGGAGGCGGAACCGTCGCTCCGCCGCAGCGTCGAGATGGCGCGGCGGGTCGGTGCTCGGGTCTGGGAGGGTCACGCCCTCCAGTCGCTCGCGTTCGTACTGATGAGGACGGGCACGGCGAAGGAGGGCATGTCCCTCCTGGAGGAGGCCCACGCGGTCGCGCAGGAGGCGGGCGACCTCATCCTGCGCCTGCGGACGTCGAACAACCTTGGTACGACGCTCCTCATGGTCGACCCGCCCCGGGCGGAGAGCATCCTGAGGGAAGGTCTGGACCTCGCCCGGAAGTCGGGACACCCGGACACGGAGTCGTGGCATCTGATGCAGCTCGCCTCGCACGCGTACCAGTGCGGCAACCTTTCTGAGGCGGAGAAGCTCAGCAACGAGGGACTGGCGATCGCCCGGGAGGTCGCCGAGGGGCCGGTCCTGAACGGCCACCTGATCGGCCTGGCGATGATCCATGTCCAGCGGGGCGAGGCGAACGAAGCTGAGGCGCTCCTCTCCGAGGCCGGGCGGTTCTTCGACGAGAACCCGGAGCCCCAGTTCGACTGCCTGCGGGCCCTCGCCGAGGCGTGGGTCGGACAATGCCGGGGTGACCCGGAGGGCGCCCTCGGCCGCCTCCTGTGGGGCCTCGACCGTTCCGGGGTGGATCTCATGGGCACTGAGGAGCTCACGCTCGAGACGATCCGGGCGCTTGTCCGGGCCGGCCGGGTCGATGAAGCGCGCAATCTGAGTGACCGACTGCGGGAGTTCAGCCGCGAGTGGCCGGGGGCCGAACCGTTCGCGCTGTGGGCGGACGGACTGGTTGCCGAGGATCCGGCCGGATCGGCCGAGGCGATCGCCGCCGCCGCCGGCCGCTTCGAGTCCCTGGGCTGGCGGCCCGACCAGGCCAGGTGTCTCATCGACCTTGCTGACGCCGAGCGCAAGCTGGGCAAGGACCCCCGACCGACCCTCGAACGAGCTGTGGAGATCCTGACCGACTGCGGCGCCACCCTCTACCTCCGAGAGGCCGAGGCAGCCTTGCAGGAGGCGGCGACGTAACGGTTCGCGATTGTGTGATTGTGTGATAGTAAGGAGTCGATGGCGCGGCCCCCCCGTACCGTTCCGAGGACCCCTCTCGAAGCTCGGTCGCAGATCCCGGCCGTGCGGTCACCGGCAGCTCCTGCGGCGCGCGGGCCCCCCGCCGACGCATGCATCGAACCCTGATGCCCGCGGAAGCTTGCACGTGATCGGAGGGAGTCATGCGTAAGTTCCTCGTTCTTCTCACCTCGTTCGCCGTCATGACCGTCCTTGGAGGCATCGCCGCCGGATCGTCCGACGGCCACGTCGTCAAGATCGTGGGTCATGGGATCTTCAAGCGGAACGCCCTCGTCGCGGAGACCCTGCGCTTCCAGCCGGGGGCCATCTGGGTGCAGAGCGGCGCCAGGGTCCGCTGGGTGAAGGCGGACGACAACTCGGATCCGCACACGATTACCATCGTGAACAGGTCGGATCGGCCGAACACGTTCGACGAGGTGTTCGGCTGCGGCCAGGATCCCACCGACGTCTGCTCCACGGCCGGGGCCGCGCACTTCCCGAACGGCTTCGGTCAGCCCCCCGTTGTGGTCAGGGTCGACCCCGATTCCACGAAAGGCCTGGACCGACCGGGGGATTCGCTGTTCCTGTGCCCGAACTTCGACCCCCAACAGGGCTGCAGCCACGGCAGCATCTCGGAGGTGGTTTCGGCGCACGCCGGAACGACGCTGTACTACATCTGCATCATCCACCCGTGGATGCAGGGGACCATCCACGTGGTGTGATCGCGGCGGGGCAGGAGGGTGGAGCCGCGGACCCGCGGCTCCACCCTCCGGAGCGCCAGCCCAACCGATCCGGGCTCATGCCCGGGCGCGCGCATCACACCGGACGCGGGGGCACATCGGTCAGGAGCACCGGACCGCCGGCGCCCCACGTGCCCTCCACCTCCGTCAGCTCGGCCTCCTCGCCGATCGAACACAGCCACTCGAACAGCTGATCGAGCCGCGGGTCGTTCACCTCGCGATCGACCGTGCTCCGAACCCATGCGCCGGTTGAGCTTCGCGTGTAGACGTCGACCCGCTCCGCCCGGACCACCAACCCGAGCCAGAGCGAGGTCTGCGTGTGCAACCTACGCACCCTGACCCTGTCCCAAGCCGCAGGATGCTCCGCGCCCATGGCTCTGGGCCCTCTCACGCCATCCTCATGGCGTTGATCGTGGTCAGCGCGGCGATGGCGATATCCGCTCGCACTCCGCCCACGCCCCACAGGGCGAAACCGTCGGCGTAGGGACGAGCCGCGTTCCATGCGTTCACCACGGCGTCGGGGGTCACGCACGGGGAGTTCCACGCGACCGTCAACTCCACGAGTAACCGTCCTTGCACCTGTGTCCTCGCCTGCTGCACGAACCACGTGAACGACCCGAGATCGCACTCCAATCTCTGCGACTGGAGGAGCAGGTAGTCGGCGGGCACGCCGGCGAGGCCACACCTGATGAAGGCCTCGGTGAGGGTCTCGCCCAGCCGCCCATTGCACCCGAGTGACGGCGCGACGATGTTCCGGGCCGGAGCGAGGATCGCCACCAGCCCCCGCTGATGTGCCAGCAGGACGAAACGACGCATGTACCTCTTCGGGTACTGCTGCTCGATCTGTGGGGTGCGGCGCCAGGACTCGATGTCGTACATCACGAGCTTCGTGGAGATGCTCTGGGTCGCCTCGAACGCAGCGAAGCTTTCGAACCGCGTGACGTTGCTCCCGACGACCATGCTGTCCGGTTGGTCGAAGAACGATCCCGCCGTCGCGAGGTCGGCAACGCGCCACGCCCCGACGGCGTCCACCGGCCCGGCCCAGGTTTCGGCAAGAGCCGGGGAGGCGAGGAGGCCGACCAGCGCGGCGCTCAGGATGGTGAGCTTGAGGCGCACCCTCTCGGCGTAGAGAGGCCTCAGCGGCGGCATCTGAATACTCCTTTCGGCAACCGGGCCACCTCTCGACGAGGCCCCTGGCTTTGCGTCCCCGCCTCTCGACGGGTTTGCCCTTTCGTGGACCGCTTCTTACATCGCTCGAGGGGGAGCCTTTCGTACGCCACGGTCCGACCGATTTCTGTGGGGGAGGTGGGGGATGGCATCTGAGCCATTGGGCGGAGGCTCGGACGCGCGTGCGGCTACCCTGGGTCGCGTGGGCGGTCGGGCGAAGCGCAGACGGGCGACGGTCCTAAAGCGACGACGCCGCTCGGCCGCAGTGCTCGCTCTCCTCGCGGTGGTGGCCGTTGGCGTGTTCCTCCGGTTCGGGAGATCGGGAGACGGTGTGCTGAGGCCGGATGATCCTTGTGCCACACCCCCGCCACTTCGAACCCAGCACGATGTGACGCTTCAGCCCATCGCCATGCGCGCGTTCAGGGCGGCCGAGCGGGCCCTGGGGTCGCGGATCGAAGTGGTGCAGAGCTATCGCTCGTGTGCCCAGCAGAGGGCGGCCTGTAGACGCATCTGCGGAGATTCGAACGGTTGTGCCGGAGAGTGTGCGGCCCCGGGCCGTTCGTATCATCAGCTGGGCGCTGCGATCGACGTCAGCGAGGCCGCCGTTCGCTCTCCGTCGGTGGTGGCCGCCCTGAAGGAAGCGGGCTGGTGCCAATCCGTTCCCACTTCGGACCCGGGCCACTTCTCCTTCGGCGGTTGTCACTGACCGTCGGTACACTCGGAACCGATCGATCCAGGAGGTTACGCGACCATGGCGGGGAACACGAAGGATGCTTGGGACGAGGTCGGCGACCGGTTCGCCGAATGGAGCCGGATGCTCGCGGAGCGCTACAAACTGCGCGGCGAGCAGCTCGGCGCGAACTCGCTGGAAGACCGGAGGAAGCTCGAGGAGGCGGTCCAGGGCGTGACCCGGCAGCTCGACCAGGCCTTCACCGCTCTCGGCGAGACGTTGCGGGACCCCGAGGCGAAGAAGAGCCTGGGGAACGCCGCGCGGGCGTTCGGCGACGCGATGTCGACCACGCTGTCGGAGGCCGGCGACCAGATCCGGAGCCGATTCGGGTCCTCCGGTCCATCCGACAAGACCGACTGACGACCGAAGGGGCCGTCCTCGGGACGGCCCCTTCGGGAAACCCCGTCCGACCCGCGGCTACGCTGCCCGCGGGATGCGCGTCTCGATCTCGGTGGCCTGATCGTGGACCCTGCGCGTGGCCGAAGCCACCAGGTCCAGCACCTCGTGCCAGAACGCGGCGATCCCGCCGAGCATGAGGCCGGTGGCCACCGGGCCCATCCAAATCGCCCGGAACGTGATGCCCCAGCTCGCGAATAGCGAGTAGTCGGCCGCCCAGGTTCCGAGGACACCCAGCACGAACGCGAGGATCAGGCGAACGCCCCGGGGCAGCTTCACGAAGGCCCCGACCAGGTCCACCAGCTTCGCCACCACCAGACCGAGCACCAGCACAGCGGCGAACACGTACACGGACCACACCCCCTTTCGAAATCATCTGAGCACTCGGGAGCTCGGAAGGGAACGGACGACAGCACCGCCTCGAGGGGGACCTCCGGCTGGGCTCCGGTGGGCCATCGCCGGTCACGGCGGAGGGTCCGGTAGCCTGTGGGAGCCATGACCGAGCTGCCCCAAGACCAGGGCCCCGAGGAGCGGCCGGCGCCGGTCGGTCCGGTCGATCCTCGCGAGGTTCCGCGGTTCGCCGGGCCTTCCACGTTCGCCCGCCTCCCCCGGCGGGACGAGGTCGAGCGCTGCGACGTCGCCGTCCTCGGCATCCCCTTCGACAGCGGCACCACCTACCGTCCCGGGGCCCGGTTCGGCCCCCACGCGGTCCGCAACGCCACCCGCCTGCTCCGCGCGTACCACCCCGGCCTGGACGTCCAGCCCTTCGCCGCGATGCAGGTGGCCGACGCCGGCGACGTGGCCTGCAACCCGTTCGACATCGGCGAGGCCATCGGCCAGATCGAGGCGACCGCCGAGGACGTGCTGGCCGGCGCCTCGCGGTTGCTGTCGATCGGGGGGGACCACACGATCGCCCTGCCGCTGCTTCGCGTGATGAACCGCCGGCACGGCCCCGTCGCCCTGCTCCACTTCGACGCGCACCTGGACACGTGGGACACGTACTTCGGCATGCCCTACACCCACGGCACCCCGTTCCGTCGGGCGTGGGAGGAGGGGCTGCTGCTCGAGGACCGGGCGACGCACGTCGGGATCCGGGGCCCCCTGTTCACTCCGAACGACCTCCTCGAGGACGAGGGGTTCGGGTTCGCCGTCGTGACGGCCATGGACCTGGAGACCGCCGGGATCGCCGGAACCGTCGCGCGCGTGCGGGCCCGTCTGGGCGACGCGCCGGTCTACGTCTCGGTCGACATCGACGTGCTCGATCCCGCCCACGCACCGGGGACCGGAACGCCCGAGGCGGGAGGGCTCACCACCCGGGAGCTCCTCGGGATCCTCCGCGGCCTGGCCGGCCTGCGGTTCGTCGGCGCCGACATCGTGGAGGTTTCGCCGCCGTACGACCACGCCGAGCTGACCTCGGTCGCCGCGTCACACGTGGCCTACGAGCTCCTCGCGCTGTTCGCGAGGCAGACCGATCCGGTCTAGACCTCGAAGGGCCCGAAGCCGGGCGCGGTAGGGGGCCAGGGGTGGGCTCGCTCCCAGGCTTCGGCCAGATCCAACAGGAGGTCGTCGCGGAACCGGGGGCCGGTAAACTGCATACCGAACGGCACCCCGGTGTCGAACCGCCCGGCGGGGACCGAGATAGCCGGATGCCCGGTCACGTTCTGGACGGCGCAGTTGTAGACCTCGGCCGGCACGCCGGGCTCCTCGGCACCGGGCATGCGTCCGTCGGCCAGCCACCCCGCCGAGGCAAGAGTGGGGGTGGCGATCACCCCGTCGTCGCCGAGCAGCTCGTCCAGCTCCCGGGTGTACTCGAGCCGCCGCTGCCGGGCCGCCAGATAATCGTCGAGCGTGACCCGGAGACCCGCCTCGAGGAACTCCCGAGTGGAGGGATGGAGAAGGTCCATCGACGACTCGACGGTATCCCGCCCCACCCAGGTCACCAGCTCGGGCCCGGCCAGCAAGAACCAGTCCTCGTCCGGGTTGCCCGCGCGGAAGATGGCGTCGGGCTCGATCGGCTCGACCGGAAGCCCAAGGCTGCGTTCCATCGCGACCAGGGCGTCGTCGAATGCCCCCTCGACGGCCTCCGGCAGCGGCCCCCAAGGCGTGAATCGGGGAGCGGCGAGGACCCGGGCGGGGAGGCCGCGAGGCCCCGGCCTCCGGGCGGGGCGCACGGACGGGTCGCCGGGGATGGGATCGGCCTCGACCGAGAGCAGAAGCCGGACGTCGTCGACCGTGGCCCCCAGGGGGCCGCACGTGGTGAGGTCGGGCCAGGCCAGGGCGAGGTCGCGCGACACGGTCCCGTTGGTGGGCTTGATCCCGGCCAGGCCGCAGAAGGCGGCGGGGATGCGGATCGATCCGCCGGTGTCGGTGGCGGTGGCGATGGGGACCATCCCGGCCGCGATCGCCGCGCCAGATCCGCCGCTCGAGCCCCCGGGCGACCACTCCGGGGCCCAGGGATTGCGTGTCACGCCGAACAGCAGGTTGGCGGTGAAGCCCTCGCATGCGAACTCGGGCGTGTTGGACTTGCCGACGGGCACGGCGCCGGCCGCGCGAAGGCGTTGAGGCACCGCGCCGTCGCGCGCGGCCGGCGCCGCGTCGGCGAACAGCTGCGAGCCGCTCGTGGTCGGCAACCCCGTCAGGTCCTCGAGGTCCTTGACCAGGAACGGCACGCCGACGAGCGGCCCGGGGTCCTCGCCGCCGGCCACCCGCTCGTCCAGGGCGGCGGCCTCCTCCAGCGCCTGCTCGCCCCGAAGCCGGACCACCGCGTTCAGCTCGCCGTTCAGCTTCTCGATCCGCTCCAGGGCCATCCCGACCAGTTCCCGGGACGACGCGCGTCGTTCCCGGACGGCGCGGGCGAGGTCGGCGATCACGGGCGATACGATACGGGGTTCCTCGGCGGGAACCGGGCGGAGGGGAGATGGACATCAGGACGTCGTCCAGGACGGTGGGGTTCACCGAGTCGGTCATCCGCGAGATGACCCGGCTGGCTATGGAACACGACGCCATCAACCTGGCCCAGGGGTTCCCCGACTTCGCCGCGCCCGAGGACGTGAAGGCGGCGGCCCGCCGGGCCATCGACCTGGACCTGAACCAGTACCCGATCACCTGGGGGGAGCTGGAGCTCCGCGAGGCCATCGCCGCGAAGTACGAGCGGACCTACGGGATGGCGGTGGACCCCGAGCGGCAGGTCTGCGTCACGTGCGGGTCCACCGAGGCCATGATCTCCTCGATCCTGGGCATCCTCGACCCCGGGGACGAGGTCGTGATCTTCGAGCCGTACTACGAGAACTATGGGCCCGACACGATCCTGGCAGGCGCGGTGCCCCGGTACGTGACGCTCCATCCGCCGGACTGGACCTTCGACCAGGGCGAGCTCCGGACCGCCTTCGGGGAGCGTACCCGCGGGATCATCATCAACACGCCGAACAACCCCACGGGGAAGGTCTTCTCCCGCGAGGAGCTCGAGCTCGTGGCCGAGTTGTGCGGGCGGTGGGGAGTCGTGGCCTTCACCGACGAGATCTACGAGCACATCACCTACGACGGCGCCGTGCACGTTCCGCCGGCCACGATCCCAGGGCTGGAGGACCGCACGGTCACGATCAGCGCGCTGTCGAAGACGTACGCGGTCACGGGGTGGCGTGTGGGATGGGCGGTGGCGCCGCCCGAGCTGGTGGATGGGATCCGCAAGGTCCACGACTTCCTGACCGTCGGGGCGCCGACGCCCCTCCAGCACGCCGGGGTGACGGCCCTCGGGCTTCCGGAGGCGTACTACGAGCAGACGGCGCGCGAGTACGCGGAGCGCCGCGCCCTGATGATGGAGATCCTGGGGGTGACGGGGTTCGAGGCCTCCCCGCCGCGGGGCGCCTACTACGTGATGGCCGGGATCGGACACCTCGGGCTGGGGAGCGACGTCGATGTGGCCGAGCACATGGTCCAGCACGTCGGGGTGGCGGTGGTCCCGGGGTCGTCGTTCTTCTCGGAGCCGGAGCCGGGCCGGGACGTCGTGCGGTTCTCGTTCTGCAAGAGGCTGGAAACCCTCCGAGAGGCGGGCGCGCGCCTCCGCAAGCTCGTACCCTGAACCTGCATCGTCGGCGGAACCTAACCGCCTCTTCAGAAGTCGCGACGGCCGTCGAAGTGGGTCGCGGCCCCGGGCCGCGTCAGTTCGTAGATCGCGATGCGGTGCCCGCCGGGCGTTCGGAACGAGCAGCACGGGCCGTGCGGGATGTCGAACGTGTGCTCCCGCTCCCACCCTCGGGCCTCCATCGCGGCGAGCGTCGTTCGCAGGTTCGTCACCCGGTACACGAGGATGGGTCGTTCTCCCTCGACGTGGTCGGCGAGCAGGATCATCGGCGCTCCCTCCGTGAGCGCGATCCCGGCGACCCGCGTCCCCATTGCCTCCACGGTGAAGGCGACCCGGCCTCCCAGGACCTCCGTGAAGTAGGCCAGGTCGGCCACGACGTCCCGGCTGGGCGCGTACAGGAAGTCCAGCTGCTCGAACGGAACCTCGTCCTCCCCCATGGCGCGGACAGCATCGTACGGTCATCTGCACTTCGCCAAGATCCGCCTGGCCATGTAGGTTCGACGGCGGGATCGGCGAGTTCGACCATCTGGGAGGGGACGATGGCTGGGGACCGTGGACGGATCACGCGTCGGGACTTCCTGCGGGGCGTGGGGGGCACCGCGTTCACCGTGGGGCCCATGGCAGCCCTGCTGGCCGCTTGCGGGGGCGCTTCGGAGAAGAACAAGGGCGGCGGCAAGGCGCCCGGCCTGAACCGGGACTCCGACACCCTGGTGGTGGCGGTGGACGCGTTCCTGCCGGACTTCGACCCGGCCTCCTACTTCCTTCTGTCGGGCATCGTCACCAACTACGGGATCTACGAGAGCCTGCTCCGCATGAAGCCCGGCAGCGGCACCGACGTCGAACCGGTCCTGGCCGAGTCCTGGCAACCGAACGCCGACAGTTCCGTGTGGACGTTCTCGCTTCGCTCCGGCGTGAAGTACTCGGACGGGACCCCGTTCGACGGGAACACCCTGAAGGACGCCTACACCCGCACCATCAAGGCCGGGCTCGGGGCCGGCTCCACGCTCAGCACCTACATCACCGACCCAGGCAAACAGATCGTGGTGAAAGGCGGTGGCACCGTGAAGTTCGACCTGGGGCTGTCGGTCCCGCGCTTCGATCTGCTCCTCGCCTCCCAATACGGCACCGGCATCGTGAACCCGAACGTGAAGAAGCAGGGCGCGAACGAGGGACACGACTTCCTGCAGTCGCACTCCGCCGGCACCGGGGCGTACATGGTCGAGAGCGTTCAGCCCAACGATCAGGTCGTGCTGGTCCAGAACCCCAACTACTGGCGGACCTGGAGCGGCTCGAACTTCAAGAAGATCATCATCCGCCAGGTCCCCGAGGACTCCAGCCGGCGCCAGGGAATGGAGGCCGGCGACTTCGACATCGCCTTCCCCGGCACGCCCCAGGACACCGAGGCCCTGCGAAGCGCGGCCGGCATCGTGGTGGGGAACCAGAAGGTGATGGGGATGGAATACATCATCCTCGGCGTGTACGGGGCGCTGGAGAAGCCCGAGGCCCGGCGGGCCATGAACCTGCTGTTCCCCCACGACGACTTCCTGAACTCCGTGATGAGGGGAACGCTCGAACCGGCCAACAGCGTGCTCCCGGACCTGATCCTGTATTCCTCGCCCGGCACCTACCAGCGCACCCTCGATGTGGAGCGCGCCCGGGGGCTCCTCCAGCAGGCCGGCGTGGCCGAGGGCACCGAGCTGACCTACGAGTACTACACGGGCCGGCGCAAGGAACCCGGACTCATCCTGCAGGCGCAGCTCGCGAAGGTCGGCCTGAAGCTGAACGTGGTGGAGAAGGCCTACGACGCGTTCGTGGCCGACATCTCCACGGAGAAGCCGGTGGCCGAACGGCCGGACATGGCGTTCTGGTTCTGGTGGCCCGAGTACAACTCGCCGTCGGACTTCTGTTACCCGATCCTGTCGGCGGACGCCACGCCGAAGGCGGCGCTGTTCAACGGCGGCTACTACGAGAACCCCCAGGTCACGAAGATCATCAACGACGGGTTCGTGGAATCCGACGGCGCGAAGCTGACCGACATGTGGCTGCAGGCTCAGCAGATCATGGGGTCGGAGGACCCGCCCTGGATCCCGTTGGGGCAGATCGTGGACACCACGTACCTGCGGAGCGACATCAAGGCGTACGTGGCGAACCCGCTGTACGTGCTGTCGTACGACTACTACGCGCTCTCCCGCGGCGCGGCCTAGGACGCAGCTCCCCGGAGGGGCGGGCGGCCATGGGTGGCCTGATCGCGAGGCGACTGGCCTTCATGGTGTTCGTGATCTGGGGCGTCACGTTCGTGACGTTCTTCCTGTCCCGCGTCGTGCCCGGCGACCCGGTGCGCTTGCTGGCCGGCCCCCGGGCCGGCAAGGCGGAGCTCGCCCACATCCGGGACCTGTACGGGCTGGATGAGCCGCTGCCGGCCCAGTACCGGCGGTATATGACGGACCTGCTGCACGGTGACCTGGGCACGTCGTTCGTCACTCGTCGGGACGTGACGTCGGACATCGCGGCGTTCCTGCCGGCCACGCTGGAGCTCTCGGGGTACGCGCTGCTGCTGGGGTTCGTCGGCGGACTGGTTGCGGGCAGCGTGGCGGCGTTCCGGCGAGGGTCGGGGGTCGACGCGGCCGGGCGGCTGTCGGCCATCGCCGGGTTGTCGGTCCCCGCGTTCTGGCTCGCGCTGCTGCTGCAGCTGCTGTTTCACACGCAGCTGGGGTGGTTCCCGTTGGGCGGGCGGCTCGACGCGAGCGTCACGCCGCCCCCTCACATCACCGGCTTGCTCACGATCGACAGCCTGCTCACGCTGAACCTCAGCGCGTTCTCGAACGCGCTGTGGCACTTGGCCCTTCCGGTGGTGACGCTGGCGGCCGGGGTGTACGGCCTGATGACGCGGGTCGTGCGGACCAGCGTGCTCGACGTGCTGGGCGAGGACTACGTGCGCGCCGCCGAGGCCAAGGGCCTGACCCGGTGGCGCGTGATCCGCCGGCACGTGCTGCGGAACGGCTTGCTGCCGGCCGTGACGATCCTGGGCCTTGAGTTCGGGCTGCTGGCGTCGGGGGTGTTCGTCGTGGAGGCGGTGTTCCAATGGCCGGGCCTGGGGAGCTACGCGTTCAACGCGATCCAAGCCGCGGACTACAACGCGACGCTGGGGGCGACGCTGGTGATCGCGATCATCTACGTCTTCACGAACCTGATCGTGGACCTGGGTTACTTGTACCTCGACCCGAGGATCCGGTACTCGTGATCGCCGAACAGGTCGCGGCGGAGCCGGAGACCACGGGGGGTCGCCGCGCGCTGCGGGCGACCCGGCGGTTCCTCGGGGTGTCGTGGCTGAACGTGCTGGGCGCGGCGATCGTGGTGCTGGTCCTGTTCCTGGCGGTGCTCGGGCGGGGCATCGCGCCCCACGATCCGAACGAGCTGGACCTTGCGGCGACCCTGCAGGGACCGGCGGCCGCCCACTGGTTCGGCACCGACAACCTGGGGCGGGACCTGTTCAGCCGGGTGCTCGCCGGGGCGCGCATCTCGATCGAGGTCGCCGTGATCATCCTGTTCCTCTCGGTGGCCTTCGGGACGCTGCTGGGGATCGTGTCGGGCCTGGTGGGCGGGTTGGTGGACGAGATCATCATGCGGATCACCGACCTGTTCCTGGCGTTCCCAGCGTTCATCCTGGCGGCGGCGATCGCGGCGACGCTGGGGCCCAGCCTGAACCACACGGTGCTGGCCCTGGCGGTGGTGTTCTGGCCGTGGTACACGCGGCTGGCGCGGGGGCAGGTCTTGTCGTTACGCGAGCGGGAGTTCGTGCTGGCCGCGCGGGTGGCCGGCGCCGGAACGATGCGGATCGCGACCGGGCACCTGGTGCGCAACGTGCTGCCGATCATCATCGTGCAGGTCTCGCTGGACGTGGGCTACGCGATCCTGGCCACGTCGGCGCTGTCGTTCCTTGGGCTGGGAGCCCAGCCGCCCACCCCGGAGTGGGGCGCGATCATCACCGACGGGCGGAGCTATATCCAGACGGCGTGGTGGTTCCCCACGTTCCCGGGGCTGGCGCTCGCCGTCACGGTGCTGGGGTTCAACCTGCTGGGCGACGGGCTGCGGGACTGGATCGATCCGCGGCTGCGCGGCTCGCTCGGAGGGGTGGAGGGGTGAACGCGGAGCCGGTCCTGTCCGTGCGGGAGCTGGTGGTGCGCTTCGCCACCGATGCCGGCACGGTGCACGCGGTGAACGGTGTGACCTTCGACGTGGGAGCGGGCGACGCGATAGGCCTGGTGGGGGAGTCGGGCTCGGGCAAGACCGTCACCAGCCTGGCGGTGATGCGGCTCCTGCCCAAGGCGGGGCGGATCGTGAGCGGGGAGGTCGTGTTCCGGGGGAAGGAACTCACGACGCTCTCCGAACACGAGATGCGGGGCTTGCGGGGGAAGGAGATCTCGATGGTCCTGCAGGACCCGTTGTCGTCGCTGAACCCGGTGCTCACGATCGGGGAGCAGATCGCCGAGGCCATCCGGGCCCATGAGGACGTCGGTCGGCGGGCGGCACGGGAGCGGGCCGCGGAGCTTCTCGGCTCGGTGGGGATCCCGGGGGCCGGCGACCAGCTGGAGCGGTTCCCGCACCAGTTCAGCGGCGGCATGCGCCAGCGAGTGATGATCGCCACGGCGCTCGTGCTTCATCCGAAGGTCCTGATCGCCGACGAGCCCACCACGGCTCTGGACGTGACGGTGCAGGCGCAGGTGCTGGAGCTGCTCCACGAGCTCACGAAGGAGCTGGGGACGGCGATCGTCCTGATCAGCCACGACCTGGGGATCATGGCCCGCATGACCAGGCGGATCACGGTGATGTACGCCGGGTTCGTGATGGAATCGGCGCCGACCGTGGAGCTGTTCGCCCGGCCCCGTCACCCGTACACCGTCGGGCTGCTCGGATCGATCCCGCGGGCCGGGGCCGACGGGGAGCTCCGGCCCATCGAAGGTGCGCCACCGGACCTGGAGCGCGCGCCCGTGGGCTGCCCGTTCGAGCCGCGGTGCGCGCGCCGGATCGCCGCGTGTCGGGAGACGATGCCACCACTCGTGCCGGCCGCGGACGCCTCGCATCTGGTGGCGTGCCACAACCCGGTGCCGTCGTGAACGCGCGGGTCCCGCTGCTGTCGATCGACGACCTGCGCGTGCACTTCCCGATCACGAAGGGAGTGGTGCTCCGTCGCACGGTCGGCCAAGTGCAGGCGGTCGATGGCGTGTCGCTCGAGTTGTCCGAGGGCGAGACGGTCGGGTTGGTCGGCGAGTCCGGGAGCGGGAAGACCACATTGGGCCGGGCCGTCGTCGGCCTATATCGGCCAACGAGTGGGTCGATCGCGTTCCGGGGCACCGATCTCGGGACGATACGGAGCGAAGACGCGAAGGGCGTGCGGGCTCAGCTCCAGATGGTGTTCCAGGATCCGTTCGCGTCGCTCGACCCGCGGTGGCCGATCGGGGCCAGCATCGGGGAGCCCCTTCGGATCCACGGCGTAGGGAACCGCCGAGAGCGGCGGACGCGCGTAGGTGAGTTGCTGGACGTGGTCGGGCTTCCCCGGCGGATGGCCGGCCGGTTCCCACACGAACTCTCCGGGGGGCAACGCCAGCGGGTGGGACTGGCCCGTGCTCTGGCCCTGCGGCCCGCGCTGATCGTGGCCGACGAGGCCGTGAGCGCGCTGGACGTGTCTGTGCAGGCTCAGATCATCAACCTCCTGCAGCGCCTTCAGCGGGAGTTCGGCCTGACCTACCTGTTCATCGCCCACGATCTGGCCGTGGTGCACCACATCAGCGACCGGGTGGCCGTGATGTACCTGGGCCGGCTGGTGGAGCTGGCGTCGGGCAGCGACCTGTACGGGAAGCCGCTGCACCCCTACACGGTGTCGCTGCTGTCGGCGAACCCCGTCCCCGATCCCGCCGTCGAAGCCAGGCGGCAGCGGATCGTGCTGCCGGGGGACCCGCCGAACCCGGCCTCGCCGCCGGGCGGTTGCCGGTTCCACACGCGGTGCTGGCTGCGGGAGCGGCTCGGGAGCCCGGAGCGGTGCGCGAGCGAGGACCCGCCCCTCCGCGGGCTGGCGTCGGGGCACACCGTGGCCTGTCACTTCGCCGAGGAGGTCGCCGACTCGCCGGTCCAGCGACACGCCGTGGGAGCCGGGGACTGAACGACCGCTGCTAGAGTCGAAGACAGGTCTCATGGCGAAGCCGACGGTCAAGCAACAGACGAAGAGAGGGCCCCGGAAGCGGTCGCGGGGTCCCGCCAACCGCGGGCCGCGGTCCGGCCTACGGAGCCCGGTCGCGATGGGTTCAATCGCCCTCGTGGTCGCGGCCGTCATGGCGATGGTCTTCGTTGCCACCCTGCGCGGGCCGGGCACGGCTCGGAGGGAGAGGCCGGCCGGAGCGGCCGCCGACAAGGCGCAGCACGTCCCGCCGACGGTCCTGTCCGCCGTTGGCTTCGGGAAGGGCATCTCGCCTCCCCTCGCCCTGCCGCCGGATACGCCCCCGCTCGAACTGGGAGGAAAGCCGGAGGTGCTGTACATCGGCGCCGACTATTGCCCGTTCTGCGCTGCGCAACGCTGGCCGCTGATCGTGGCCCTCGGCCGGTTCGGGTCGTTCTCGAACCTCGGGGGTACCGAGTCGGCCGCGGGCGACATCTACCCGCTCACCCAGACCTTCACGTTCCACGGCGCCACCTACACCAGCGACTACCTGACGTTCGTGGGCGTGGAGACGAACACCAACCAGCCGGACCCGAGCGGGCAGGGCTATACGCCGCTCGAACGGCCAACGCAGGAGCAGGTGAACCTGATCAGCCGGTACGATCGGCCGCCCTACACGTCGCAGGCGGGGGCCATACCGTTCGTCCTGATCGGCAACCGCTTCGTGTCGATCGGCGCGAGCTACCAGCCGACCGCCATCCAGGGCTTGAGCCGCGACCAGATCGCCGCCGCACTGTCGGACCCGCTGAGCGCCGTTGCGCAGTCCATCGGCGGATCCACGAACGCGCTTACCGCCGCGATCTGCGAGCTGACGGCCGGCCGACCGGCCGGAGTGTGCACCGATCCGCTGATCGCGAAGATCCAGTCCCAGCTCCCGTCGCCCCCGTGATCCCTCGGTGGGTTCCGCGCGTCACGCTGGGCATCGCCCTGGGCGCATCGGCAGTCTCGGCCTACCTCACCATCGCTCACTACACGTCGCCCGCTGTGCTGGCCTGCGCCGAGAGCGGAGTCGTGAACTGTTCCCGCGTCACGACGAGTCAGCAGTCGATGTTCCTCGGAGTGCCGGTGGCCTTGCTCGGGCTGCTGTGGTCGGTGGCGATGACGGGGCTCTGCCTGCCCGCCGCGTGGCGTTCGCGTTCCCCGCTCGTGAGCTACTCGCGACTGTGGCTCGCCGTCCTCGGCGTGGGGTTCGTGCTGTGGCTGATCTACGCCGAGCTGTTCATCATCCGGGCCCTGTGCCTCTGGTGCTCGGTCGTTCACCTTGCCGCGATCGCGTTGTTCGCGCTGGTCGTGCTGTACGGCATACCGGAGGGTGGCGGGTCCTAGGCTTCCACCAGCCGGTGGGTCAGCGGGACCTCGCGGACCGGCTCGCCCTTGAACAGGTCGCCGGTCGACATCTTGACCGACTCCGTCTGGCGCCCGGCCGCGAAGACCACCGTCTCGTGGCGCGTGACTTCGGGGTCGAGGAGCACCGGCACCCTGAGGAGCGACCCGAGTGGCGGGAGCGCCCCGAGCTCGTACTCGGGGAAGTCCCGCGTGAGCTCCTCCTCCGTGAGCAGTCGCGCGTGCCTATCCCCGGTCGCGTGCTCGAGAGCGCGCTTGTCGACGCGCCTTCCTCCGGGGATCACCGCGATGATGTTGCCCGATCGGGTCTTCACACCGAGGGTCTTCACGATCTCGTCGGCCGCGATGCCGAGCGCGCGCGCTTCCTCGATCGAGGAATAGGTGTGCTCGTGCGGGATGACCTCGAACGGGACCCCCCGCTTGCCGAGATGGTCCGTTACTTGGGACATGGCCACCACCTCCGATAGGAGCGTACGCCTCTCGGGCCACACGCGGCCAGTCCCGTCGCGGACGGGACCTCCGGCCCCCTTCACCGGGCAGGGCGGCGGCGAGGATGGGCGCGTGGAGCAGAAAGAGGAATACGGGCGGACCGACCCCGAGGAGCTCCCTCGGGGGGTGGTACCAGCGCCCAAGCGCCGCCACCCCGTTCGAACGGTGCTGCTCGGAGTCCTGGGGCTGTTCGTGCTGATCCAGCTCGTCCCCTACGGCCACGACCACTCGAACCCGCCGACGAGCAAGGAGCCGGCTTGGGACAGCCTCCAGACCCGGTCGCTCGCGGTGCAGTCGTGCTTCGACTGCCACAGCAACCAGACCACCTGGTACTGGTACACGAACATCGCTCCCTTCTCCTGGTTGGTCCAGCGGGACGTCGTGGCGGGGCGGGCAACGCTCAACTTCTCGGAGTGGAACCGGCCGCAGGACGGCGCCGGAGACGTGTTCGACGCGATCAGCGGGGGGTCCATGCCGCTCTGGTACTACACGCTGATCCACCCGGGGACCACGCTCTCGCCCGCCGAGAAGCAGCAACTCATCGCGGGGCTTCGGAAGACCTACCAGAGCTCCCCGCCGATCGGCGGTGGGTAGGAAACGCCGACTAGGCTTGTTCTCAGTGTCAGGGTGAGCGAGCAGTGAGATCCCAAGGGTGACCTCGGGATAGCCTCCGCCCGACGACGGGCTGGCTCATAGGCTCCGTGTCACCCCGCGAGCGGGATGACCTCCATGGGT
>JAHEXX010000089.1 GCA_023251895.1 bacterium | reverse complement strand
CGGCTCAGTAGCTCGAGCTCCTCCGGGTCTTTTCGCATCCGCAGCGGAGCCAGCACGGCGCCGGCCGACGCGAACGACGCGCCGCCTGCCGCCCTCTGGAGCTCCAGCAGGTGCGAGGCCCACATCCGGTCGTTGGCCCCGACCTCGCCACCCGCCCACAGCAGGCGCGCGGTGAGCTCGTAGGGATCGACTCCGTCGCGCCACGACAGCACCTCGACTCCCCCACCGACCGGAGAGGCCGCGGCCAGCGGGGCCTCCAGCTCGGGCACGACCAGCACCGGGTCGGCCCCCGGCCTGATCACCAGCGCCGTCAACCGCTCCAGGAGTGGCGGCTCGTAGCCGGTCAGGTACCGGTAGTCGGGCGATGGCGTGATCACCAGGGCGGCCATGTCGCGCCGCGCCGCCTCCTCGGCGGCCCGAGCCATCCGCTGCAGGAATCGTTCGCTCACAGCTTCATCAGGATCGACTGCGGCACCACTTGGAACGTCGCCGGGGTCGTGCCCAGGACCTCCCCGTCGGCCTCGATCGGCAGGGCCCTCTGCGCCTCCACCCGCACGTTCACCTTGGCCCGCATCTCGGCGATGTGCGGGTGCGGCACGTGTTCGCCCTTGTAGATCTTGGGCAGCATCGTGAACGAGTCCGACTTGGGCCCCTTGAAGATCAGCGTGTCCAGCGCGCCGTCCCCCGGATACGAGCGGGGGGAGACCTTCATGCCCCCGCCGTAGTATTGGCAGTTCCCCACGACGACGAGGTACGCCGGGCCCTCGTAGGTTCGCCGATCACACTGAACCCGCACGTTCGTCAGCCTGAACCCGGGCAACGTCAGCCAGAATCCGAAGAAGTACTTCGCTTGCCCCATGAACTTGGGGAGCCGCTCGGCTCGGGCCGCCACGGCGGCGCCGAGCCCGGCCTCGGCCACATTCGCGAAGTACCGGATCTGTTGCGACCCATCGGGAGCCGTGTACGCGATCCTGCCCACGTCCAGGGGGTAGGTGTTGTCGCCGGTCAGGTGCAGGCCCGCGCGCGTCGCGTCCCCGGGCAGGCCGAACGAGCGGACGAAGTCGCTCCCCGAGCCCGCCGCCACCACCCCCAGCACGGGCTTCTCGACGATGGTCTGCCCGTCCTGGAACATGCCGTTCACGACCTCGTTCACCGTCCCGTCGCCGCCGACCGCGATCAGGAATCGGCAGCCCGATCGCAGCGCCTCGCCGGCAGCCCGCGTGGCATCCCCGGGCCCGTTCGTTCGCACGATCGTGTACTCGAGGTCCCGCTCCCTCAACGTGCGCTCCAGATCGGGGATGGCCCGGCCCACGCGCTGGCGTCCCGCGTGCGGGTTCACGATGACGGTGGCCGGACCGAAGGGGCTGCTCATCGGCCCGAATCCTATACGCCCGTGTAGGCGACTACGCCGCGGTTCACGGCCGCGTAAGCGCTTCGCATCACCCCTGCGGTGTCGTGCGGAGCGACGTCTTGGATCTGTCGGAGCAGGTCGAGCAGCTGCTTGCAGGTCCGCACGAAGTCCCCGGGCGCCATCTCCGTCTCCTCGAGCACGTCCTCGAGCGGCTTGCCCTCGGCCCAGTGGAACACCGTCGTGGCGAACCCGGGCTCCAGCTCCCGGCACAGCTCTACGTGGTGTTCGTCCTCGACCCGGCGGATCCGATCCCACAGGGAGGCCAGGCGCCGGTACCGCGCGGCGCCCTCCTCCGTGGGCATGGCCGACTGTCGAGCCACCCGGTCCCGCGGCTCGTACACGACGGTGGACACCAACGCGGCGGCTTCCGGGGTGGACACGCCCGAGAGCAGGCCCTGCCCGATCGCCTCGGCGATGAGGATGTCCCCCTCGCCGTAGATCCGCGACAGGAGTTGGCCCTTGGGCAGGATCGAGAAGTCCTTCACGTACCCCAGCTCGATCAGCACCCCCAGGACCCGTTCGAACTGGCGCGCCAGGGTCTCGGTGCGGGTGCGGATGCGCCGCTCCACCGCCCTGATCTGCCGGTCCAGCTGGGCCGCCCGGGTGGCCCACCGCTCATGCTTCGCGCGGTCGGGGCAACCGTGGCAGGGATGGGTCTCGGCCTGGGCCTCAAGCTTCGCGGCATCGCGCTCCACCTTCGGATCCACCGCCCGACGCGACCGCTTGGGGGCCCGGACGTCCAGGGCTGCCAGCCGAGCTGCCACATCCCTCCGGAACCGCGCGCTCCGGGCGCTTCCCGACCGCGGGAGTGGGATACGCGTCAGGGCGATGGGCGGCTCGTCGAAGTCGCGTGCGGACAGCCGGAAGAACTTGCGGTCCTGCGCCAGCACCGTCGGCCGATTCTCCCGCGAGGACAGCACGACGGCCACACCCCGCCGCTTCGCCCGGGGGACGAAGATGACGTCGCCGGGTCTGAGCGAGGCGAGGGCCTCACGGACCGAGTCGCCAAGGGCCCGCTCGGCGCCGTTTCGCGCCTCTTCCCGAATCCGCCGGGCCCGCTCCCCGAGCGACCAGTACTCCCAGAAGTCGCCCAGGTCGCAGCCCATCTGGTCCCGGTAACCGGACAGGGAAGACTTGTCTTTCTCCAGCTGCCGCTCCAGGGCCACCACGCCGCGGTCCGCCAGGAACTGCGCGAACGAGGAGTTCAGGAGGTGGTGGGCCTCCTCGCGCGAGTAGTTGCGAACCAGGTTCACGGCCATGTTGTAGGAGGCCCGGAACGATGAGCGCAGCTCGTACGTCCGGGTGCTGGCCAGGGCAGCGACCCGCTCGAAGGGGACCTGGCGCTGGTACAGGACCACGGCGTGCCCCAGCTCGTCGATCCCGCGTCGGCCCGCCCGTCCGGTGAGCTGCGTGTACTCGCCGGGAGTCACCAGCTCGTGCCGTTCCCCCTGGAACTTCCACAGGTCTTCGATCACCACCGTCTTGGCGGGCATGTTGATGCCGAGCGACAGCGTCTCGGTGGCGAAGACCACCTTGACCAGACCCGCCTCGAACATCTCCTCGACGGTCTCCTTGAAGACCGGCAGCATGCCGGCGTGGTGAGCGGCGATCCCAGCGGCAAGCGCCTCGGCGAAGTCGTAGAAGCCCAGCGTGATGAGGTCCTCCTCGTCCATCCAGGCCGCGCGCATCTCCGCGAACTCGCGGATGCGCGCGGCCTCGTCCTCCGTGGTCAGCCGGATCCCGGCCGCCATCAACCACTCGACGCTGCGGGCGCACCCGGCCCGGCTGAAGACGAAGTAGATCGCCGGCAGCATCCCCTGCTCCGCCAGGACCTCGACGACCTCCTCGCGCTTGGGGACGTACACGCGGCGATGGCCCTCCCGGGGTCGGGAGATTCGCTCGTACTGGACGACCCCACTGCTGCGCCGCTGATACCTTCGGGTCCGCAGCTCGTTCTGATCCAACGACACGATGTATGGGTTGGGGAAGAGATGGCCGTCCTGTTCCACATGCATGGGGTGGAGCTCGTGCCCCACCAGGTAGTGCTGCTCGAGCGGCACGGGGCGTTTCTCTTCGATCACGACCCGGGTGGGGCCGCGGAGGGTCCCGATCCACTCCCCGAACTCCTCCGCGTTCGAGATGGTGGCCGACAGGCAGACCACCGAGACGGTGAGCGGGAGGTGGATCAGGACCTCCTCCCACACCGCTCCGCGGTACGGGTCCTGAAGGTAGTGGACCTCGTCCATCACCACGGAGACCAACCCGTCGAGCGTGTCGCTCCGCTCGTACAGCATGTTGCGGAGCACCTCGGTGGTCATGACCACGATGGGGGCCTCGCCGTTGATCGAGTTGTCGCCGGTCAACAAGCCCACCTTGGCCGCCCCGTGGCGAGCAACGAAGTCGCCGAATTTCTGGTTCGACAGGGCCTTCAGCGGCGTCGTGTAGAAGGCCTTGCCGCCCAAGTCGAGGGCCCGCTCCACGGCGAACTCGGCGACGACGGTCTTGCCCGCTCCGGTCGGGGCCGCGACCAGGACGGACTCCCCCAACTGCAGAGCCGCTATGGCCCGCAGCTGGAAGTCGTCGAGCGGGAACGGGTAGCGCGCTGCGAAGCGCTCGGGGTCGATCACCGTTCCAGTGTAGGCGTCGCCTTACGCCACGCCGCAGCGCTCCAGGTGCTGTTCCAGCAGGCGATTGAACTCATCGGGGGCATCGAGGTTCGACAGGTGCCCCGCGCCCTCGATGATCGATAGGGACGCGCCGGGGATCTGATCAGCCATCGGAGAGCTCGCCTCGGGAGGGATCAGGGTATCGCCGCTCGATGTCACCACAGCCGTGGGGACGCCGATCCCGGCCAGGTCACCCGTCGAGTCGGGGCGCTCGGCCATGCCCAGGGCGGCCGCGGCGATCGCCTCGGCGGGCTGATGGGAGATGAGCTCGCGCACCCACGCACGCAGGTCGTCCGACGCGCCGTCCGAGAGCAGCGGCGGCGGGCTCTCCACCAGGAACGCGTTCCCCTCGGCCCGCAGACGCTCGGCCAGGGCCCGGCGGGCCGCGGCCCCCTCGTCCGTGTCGGCGCCCGCCCGCGTGTTGGCGAGCACCAGCCCGGCGAACCGCTCGGGCGCCTGTCGCCACAGCTCCAGGGCCACATACCCCCCCATCGACACGCCGCACACGACGGCCCGGCGCAGTCCGGCCTGATCCAAGGCCTCGAGCAGGCGGCGCGCCGCGGCCGCCATCGTCATGACGTCGCCGGCCGGCTCGGACCCGCCGAACCCCGGCAGGTGGGGCGCCACCACGGGCGTCCCCACCGCGAACGCGGCAAGTTGCGGCTCCCACATCCCGGCGTCCAGGGGGAACGCGTGGATCAGCAGCAGGCCGTCGGTCATCCCGGGTTCACCCCGTCGGGAGTGGTGCCGGCTGCCCGAAGGTCGGGACGAACATCTTCGCCAAGACCTGAGCCTGCACGTAGTCGTCGTACCCGTCGGCGAACACCGCGGAGGCCGTCTCCTGGATCCCCTTGGCCGTCACGAGCAACTGCCTGCGTTCGCCGCCCGGGGTCTTCGCCGCCCGTTCGACCACCTCTGCCGCCCGCTGGGTGAGCTGGAGTGCTTGCGACATCCGCGCCTTCGCGGACAGCGAGTAGGCGATCAGGAGCTGTGGGAACCCCTTGCCGCCCAGGATCTTGGTCGCGTCGATGGCCTCGATCGTCTTCTGCGCCCCCTGCGCGGCCCCCCCGGCCGATGCGGCCGTCTTCGCGAGGAGACCCGGGCCGATCTTCCCCTTCCCGAAGTCGTCCAGGGCCTTGGTGAGGTCGGGGAAGTAGGAGAAGCCACTGGGTGGCTGGGCCTGTCCCACCGGCTGAAGAGCGGCGTCCGTCCTCGCCTTGACCTCCGACATCGCCGCCCGCTCCCGCGCCCGGACGGACCGCAGATCCGCCTCCCGGTTGGACGAGCGGAGCGAGTCCACGACCCAGAACGTGAACAGCACGGCACCGATCCCCACGAGGAACGCTGCCGTAACGTGCACCCACTTGCGCATGAGCAGAGACGGCTTCACCTGCACGTAGGTCGGCTTGGGCCCTCTGGTCACCTGCTTCGGCTTGGTCTTGCCCTTGCCCTTGATCGCCATGCGACTCCTACTTCTTCATCAGACGGGCCACCAGGATACTGGCCTCGTAGAAGAGGTACATGGGGATCCCCATGGCGAGCATCGTGTACGGATCGTTGCTGGGCGTGATGACCGCAGCGAAGATCGCGATGGACACGATGGCCCCGCGTCGCCACTCGCGCAGCCTGGCGCTGGACAGGATCCCCACCGCGGTCAGGAAGATCAGAACGATGGGGAACTCGAACGACAACCCGAAGGCCAGCGTCAGCAGCAGGACGAACGTCACGAACTTGTCGGCGGTCACGAACGGCGTGATCCCGGATCCGGCGAACCCCAGCAAGAACCCCAGGCCCTTCGGCATCACCCAGTAGGCGAGGAGCCCGCCCAGCGCGAACAGGGCCGTCGAGGAGAAGACGAACGGGATCGCCATCCGCCGCTCCCGTTCCGTCAGACCCGGGACGATGAAGGCCCACAACTGGTACAGGACGATCGGCAGGGCGATGAACAGCCCCAGGAAGACGACGATCTTCAGCTTGATCACGATCGGGTCGAGCACGCCCGTCACGATGAAGTTGCACCCGGTCGGTGGGCGGCTCGACTTCGGGATGTTGTTGAGGGCCGCGCAGTACGGATCCCGCAGGAGCGTCATCACCGGCCCGAACAGGAACCATCCGGCGATGGCTCCAACCCCGATCGCCGCGATCGCGATGATCAGTCGGGTGCGCAACTCCTCGAGATGCTCGACGAGTGTCAGCGACCCGTCGGCCTTCCTGCGCCGGAGCTTCTCGGGGATCAGCGGCATGCGGGGGCCGGTCTGCGCCTACTCCGCCTCGGAGGCCAGCCCGGGGGGGTCGGACTCCGCCAGGCCGGTCTCGGACCCGGCGCCTATCGGGCCTTCCGGTTCGCCGGCGGGCTCCCCTTCGGGTTCCTCCTTGGGCTCCTCGGCGGGCCGGATCGGTTGGAACTCGCTCCGGGTCTGGGGCTGATCCGGCTCGGCGTCCAGATCGAACCGGACGGTGTTGCGGACCTCGTCCTGCACCTTCCGGAACTCCCGCAAGGCCCTGCCCACGGTTCGACCGACCTCGGGCAAACGCTTGGGGCCCACGACCAGGAGGGCCACGATGAAGATCACCAAGAGTTCCGCAGGGCCGATGTTGAACATATCGAAGGGCGGTAGGTCCGCAGCCGGATTCTACCGCCGGGCCGCCCGCGAGGCGGCTCGGCCGCCGCGGGCGGTGATCTCGTCGGCGACGGGCTGCACGTCCTCCTGGAACTTCTGCAGGGTGCGGTAGAGCAGCAACACGTGCCGCAAGAGCCCGGCGAAACAGGCCAGCAGGGCGATCGTCGTGGTCAGACCGACGACCATCCACACGATTGCGGGAGTCGACATAGCGACGATGCTAGCGGAGCTCGGGGCTCAGTGCTTGGCAAGGAACTCCTGGATGTAGCGGTCGTCCTGGAGACGGAAGTGGAACTCGATGAGGTCGTCCACCGTGAAGGGCGGACCCTCGGGCAGCTTGCCCCGGGGATCGTCGGGCTCCTGATCGAACAGCGGCTCGATACCGGGATCCTCCCCCAGCTCCGAGCCGTTCCTGCTGGCCACGTCGACGCCGGCCGAGACGAGCAGGGCCACGATCTTGCGGTCGGCCCGCTTCTCCACGCTGTCCATGCAGGTGGGACAGGTGAACTTGTAGGTTCCCTCTCGGCCCCCGCGGAGGACGGACAACAGGATGTCCCCTGGACCCATATCCACTTCTCCACAGCGCGGGCAAGTCGTCCGGATCGTTGTCATCTCGCCCCATGTATCGGTCTTGGCGAGATGGGGCTTAAGCGTCGGAGGGCTCGTCGGGACTAGTCAGTAGGTACCGTTCCAGCGTACGGCTCACGAGCTCCCGGACACGGTCTTTCAGTACCTCCGGCCCCACGATCCGTGCCTCGCCGGCGAGGCGCAACATGAGCCGGGCCACCCATTCGAGACGCTTGGCCGGCAACACGATCTCGAGCGTGCCGTCGGGCAGATCGACCTCCGATGTGGTCTCGTAGTATTCCGCCACCCACCGGGCTCCGGGGTGCAGCACGAGCCGCACCTCCACGTCCTCCCCGGTCGGTGTGTACAAGGGACGGCCGGCCCCAGCCAGTCCCCGCGGTTCGAACCTTCCCCTCGTCGGCGTGACCCGTCGGATGCGGTCGACCCGGAACAGGCGCTCCTGGTCCGAGCGGTCATCCCAGGCAGCGACGTACCAGTTGCCGATTGCCAGGAACACTTCCTCGGGATCGATCCGCCGCACCGTGATCTCGCCGGAGGAGATGGCGTGGTACTCGATCTCGACACGCCTGTGGTCCGCCACCGCACGCCGGACGGCCTCCAGCATCGTCCCGGCCGGACTGCTTCCGGCAGCCTCGACCCGCTCCGCCAGGGGCCCCAGGGCGTCGGGGCCGAGGGCGTCGGCCAGCTTGCGCAGGGCACCGGACAGAGCGGGCGCCTCGGCCAGTCCCGGGGCGCCGGCCAGGGCCACGGCCCGAAGGTACAGGTCCCGAGCCTCGTTCCGAGTCAGACGGACCGGCCGGGCGAAGTAGTCGGCCATCCTGATCCACACGCGGCCGTCCTCGATGTCGACGTCGATCAGGTCGCCGGGCCCGTACGGGGGTAGGCCGGACAAGAACAGGAGGTTGAGATCGGCGGTGAGCTCGTCCTCGTTCACGTCGAACAGCCGGGCTACCTCCGAGAGCTTTGTCCCCGCGTGCTGCACGAGGTACGGGACGAAGATCAGCATCCGCCGCAGACGTTCGGCGGTCTTGGCCGGGCGGGGCCGCCCGCCCTCAGAGCTCGGCAACGACGTCCTCCAGCTGGGCGACCAATTCGTCCCGAAGGCTCTGCGGGTCGAGGACCTCGGCGTCCTGACCCAAACCCAGGATCCACGACGCCAGCGCCTCCTCGCTGGTGGTCGGGAAGCTCGTCTCGACCCAACCGTCCTCCCGCGTCCGCACGACCTCCGCGTCGGGAACCCCGCTCATGGCCCACCACGCCACCTCGGGCGAGAACGCGACTCGGGCCACCGTGGCCGGGGGCCCCAGCCCCCACGGCCCGGCCTGGACGTGCTCCGTGGCCCTGAACCCCTCCGGCGGCCGACCCGCCTCACCCGCCGCCACTGCGTCGGACGAGAATCGCGAGAGCCGGAATGAGCGGATCTCGCTCTGATCGATGTCGGTCCCCACCACGTACCAATGTCCGCCCCGCCACACCAGCCCGTACGGATCGACGTGCCGCTCCGATACGACCCCTCGGGCGGTCCGGTACTCGAATCGGATCCGTTCCTGGCCGGCGATCGCGTCGGCCACCCCCGACAGCCGGGATCCCGAGACGTCTGGGCCCGTAGCCAGTGGCCCGCCGACCAGCCCGGTCAGGATGCCGCCGTCCGCCCCGTACAGGAGCTTTCGCACGCCCTCCTCGGCCGCCGAGTCCTCCGCCGGCGTGTGTGCCGCCACGAACAGGGCCGAGATCTCCTCCGGCGTGAACGTGATCTCGGGGAGGTAATACTCGTCCGGGAGGATGATGTAGCCGTCCTCGGCCTCCCACGCATCGGTGGGCTCCACCTTCAGCGGGATGCCGTGGTCGCGGAGGAGGTCCTTGTCGCGTTCGAACATCCGCTTGGCGGAGTTCACGTCCTCCTGCGCGTAGGCTTCTGGCATCCGCTCTCGGATGTCCTCGAACGTGAGCGGGCGTGGTGTGTTCAGCAGAAGGGCGACGAGATTGATCAGGCGCTCGACCGGCTGCATCCGTGCGGCATCATACTCGGGCCATGCGCGCGACCGGTCCTGACGATCCGCTCGTTCGGCTGCGTCGGGCGCGGGTCGTGGCCGTGCGCGCGGCCCGCCCCGGGGCGGTCGAGCTCGCTGTCGAAGTAGACGGCTCGCCCGCGGCCGCCCTGGCCTACCCGTCGCTGACCGGGCCGGTCGTGGAGGGCGACGTCGTGGTGCTGAACACGACGGCCGCGAGCCTGGGGCTGGGCACGGGTGGCTTCCATCTCGTCGTCGCCGTGGAGGGCGGCCCCGATGTCGACGTCGCGCACCCGGGCCGCTTGATGAAGGCCCGGTACACCCCGCTCCAGGCGGCCGTCCCTTCGGTCGAGGAGACCCACGGCGAACTCCTCGATGCGTCGCGGGGACTCTCCGGAACGCCCGTGGTCGCGGCTCCCCTGCACTCGATGATCGGCCCGATCGCCGCCGGAGCCAAGACGTCCGGGGGTGCCCGCGTCGTGTACGTGATGACCGACGGGGCCGCGCTCCCGGGCGCCTTTTCCCGGTTGGTGCCAAGGCTCCGCGGGAACGGCCTGCTCGACGGGTTCATCACGACCGGCCAGGCCTTCGGCGGCGAAATGGAGGCCGCGACCCTGTGGACCGGACTCCTGGCTGCGAGAGAGGTGCTCGAGGCCGAGGTCATCGTGGTGGCCGACGGGCCGGGGAACCTCGGGACCGCGACCAAGTGGGGGGTCAGCGCGCTCGCGAACGGCCATGCGCTGAACGCGGCCGAGATCCTGAGGGGACGCCCGGTTGCCGCGCTTCGGGTCAGCTTCGCCGACCCCCGGGAGCGGCACCACGTCGTGTCGCATCACTCGCTGACGATCCTCGCTGAGGTCTGCACCATCCGGGCGAACGTGGCCGTCCCTTCCCTGACCGACGAGCAACAGCGAGCGGCGGTGTGGGATGCGCTTCGGCTCCACGGGTTGGAGGACCGACATCAGCTGGTGGACGTGACGGGCCAGCCGGCCCTCGACGAGCTGGAGCGCCGGGGGTTCGAGATCGAGTCGATGGGTCGCACGCCGGCCGACGACCCCGCCTTCTTCCTCGCCGCCGGTGCAGCGGGCGTGCTGGCAGGTCGGATGGCCGCCAACTCCCGACGCTACGGCACCGCGACGGAGCGATAGCCGGCCGGCACCTCACATGTGGGCGATGAGCTGCTCCACGCGTTCGTCGACCGACTTGAAGGGGTCCTTGCAGAGGACCGTTCGTTGGGCCTGATCGTTCAGCTTCAGGTGCACCCAGTCCACGGTGTAGTCCCGCCGCTTCTGCTTGGCCATCCGGATGAAGTCCCCCCGGAGCTTGGCCCGAGTCGTCTGAGGCGGCTCGCGCATGGCCCGCTGGATGTCTCTTTCGCCGGCGGTCCGTTCCACCCTTCCCTGCCTCTCCAGCAGGTAATACAGGCCGCGGCTCCGGTTCACGTCGTGATAGGACAGGTCGATCAGGGCCACCTTGGCACTGGACAGCGGAAGCCCGTGCTTCTCGCGGTAGCGGTCGATCATCATCTGCTTCGTCACCCAGTCGACCTTGCGGACGAGCTGCTCGGGCTCCTGAGCGGTCAGCGCATCGAGGGCCTCGCGCCACTCGATCAACAGCTGCTTGGCCACGGGGTCCGGGTCCCGCCGTTCCAGGAAGCGTTCCGTTCGCTCGTAGTACTCGTTCTGCATCTCGATCGCCGTCAGCTCCCGGCCGTTGGCCAGCCGGACGCGCTTGCGGCACGTCACGTCGTGGGAGATCTCCCGGATGGCTCGGATGGGGTTCTCCAGCGTGAGGTCGCGCATCACCGTGTTGGCCTCGACCATGCGGAGCACCAGGTCGGTGATGCCCACCTTCATGAACGAGGTCCACTCGTTCATGTTCGAGTCGCCCACTATGACGTGCAGGCGACGGAACCGCTCGGCGTCGGCATGAGGTTCGTCGCGGGTGTTGATGATGGGTCGCGACCTCGTCGTGGCGCTCGACACACCCTCCCAGATGTGCTCGGCCCGCTGCGCGATGCAGTACTGGGCCCCCCGGGGCCCGTGGAGCAC
>JAHEXX010000162.1 GCA_023251895.1 bacterium | reverse complement strand
TCTTGAAGCCCGCGCGCTCGTACATCAGTCGCGACCGGTTGTGGACGGCCACCGAAAGCGAGAGGGCCTTGAAGCCGTCCTCCCGAGCCTGGACCATCAGTGCACGCAGCAGGGTTTCGCCGATCCCCTTGCGGCGATGGAGCGGTACGACGGCGATGCCCAGCTCGGGGGTGTCCCCGTCCACGAAGCCGTAGCCGGGTTCCTCGTCCGTGAACAGGCGGTACCAGGCCGCCCCCACCGGCTGGCCGTCCAGCTCCGCCACCACGCCCGCGTCCCCGGGACGCCCCCAGCCATGGTGGTACCGGGCGATCATGGGATCGGAGAGGACCTCCTCCATCGGCAGGTGCGGCCAGTCCGGGTTCCACCTCGCCGCCTCGTACAGCATCTTCTTCAGGAACTCGGCATCCTCGCCGGTCGCCGGCCGGGTGTTCACTCGCGAGACCCCCTCTCGTGGAATGCTTCCCGAGGTGCAGAAGCTTAGCGAGTGGCGGTGGGCCCGGCTCGCTCTGGCGGTCCATCGCCGTGCGTCCGTCGACGGCGTGGGGACGCTGGCCCCGGCGGTGACGCATGCCGCCTTCCTGTCGCTGTTCCCGATGTTGTTGCTGGCGCTGTCGGTGGTGGGGTTCCTTCTGGACGGCCATCCCGACCGCGTACGGGAGTGGGTACACGCGATCACCGGCACGATCCCGGGTCTCGGCGACGTGGTCGGTCGGAACCTGAAGGCCGCGGTGGACGGCCGCGTCGCCACCGGGCTGGTGGGTCTGGCCGGCGCGGTGTGGGCCGGGTCGGGTTTGGCCAACGCCCTCCAGCACGCGCTGGGCGTGGTGTTCCGCTCGAAGGGAGGCGGCGCGGTGAGGCGGCGCCTGCGAGCCCTCGCCATCATGGGCTGCCTTGGGGTCGCGGGCATCGCGTCGATCGCGATCACATCGGCGGCGGTCGGGGTGCAGTGGCTCGGGGTGGTCCTGGGTGTTGCCCTCGACCTCGGCTTCTTCCTGCTCGCCTACCGCTACCTGACCCCGGGGAAGGGATCGACGTTCCGCGATCACCTCCCCGGGGCCGTCGTGATGGCCGCCGCGTGGACGGCGCTGAAGGTGGCGGGAAGCTGGTACGCGGTCCGGGTGGTCGGGAGGGCGACCGCCCTCTACGGAACGGTCGGCGCGGTGTTCGGGCTGCTGGCGATCCTGTCGCTCGCGACCCGGGCGTTCCTGTACGGAGCGGAGCTCTCGGCGGCGCTGTCGGAGGAGGATCCCGCCCGCTGACCCGCGCGATTCGCGCGGCGACCGAGGGGGTGCAATCCTTCCGGCCATGCGTGAGCGGCTCCGGGTGTTCGCCGCCGTCTTCCGGGATCCGAACCTGCTGCGTATCGAGCTGGCCTACGCCGGGTTCTGCATGACGGAGTTCGCGACGTGGGTGGCGATCCTTGTGTTCGCGTACCACCGTGGGGGCGCGACGATGGCGGGGTTCGTGGCGATGATCCAGCTGGTCCCCTCGGCCATCGTCGCGCCCCTCGCGTCGTACTCCGGAGATCGGTTCCGTCGCGACCGGGTCCTGTTCGTCGATTGCGTGGTGCAGGCGGTCAGCCTGCTCGTCACGGCCGCCGCCCTACTCGCAGGCGCCCCGATCCCCGTGATCTACGGGACGGCCACGATCGCCGCAGCCAGCCTCACGTTCACCCGCCCCGCGATGGGCTCCCTCTTGCCCTCGGTCACGAAGACACCGGAGGACCTCACCGCCGCCAACGTCGCCTTGGGCGTGATCGGGAATGCGGGGATCTTCGTCGGCCCGTTCCTGGCCGGTTTGATCCTCGCCTTCTTCGAGCCCGGCGCGGTGTTCGCGGTCTTCGGAGTGATCACAGCGATCGGGGCATCGCTGACCCGGCGGCTCAAGGTCGACCCAGCCGCCGTCACCCCCAAGGAGCGCATCGAGGCCGAGGCCGTGTGGAAGGAGACGCTGGCGGGGTTCCGGGTCCTGCGCCGGTAGCGCGATCCCCGGCTGCTCGTCGCGCTCACCTCGGTCGAGCTGGTCGTATGGGGCGCATTGGATGTCCTGTTCGTCGCGACCGCCATCGATCTGCTCGGCATCGGGAACAGCGGGGCCGGTTACTTGAGCTCGGCGTTCGGCGCCGGCGGCGTGGTCGGCGCCGGCGCTGCCGTGCTGCTGGTGGGCCGCCGCCGACTCACGCCTCCCTTGGCTCTTGGGAGCCTCCTGTTCGACTTTCCCATCTGCGCTGTGGCAGTGGCTGGTGTCATCACCGCCCCCCTGATACTCGCCGTCAGCGGCGGCGGCCAGGCGCTGAGCGAGGTCGCCAGCCGGACGCTCCTCCAGCGGATCTCGCCCGACGAGGTTCTCTCGCGGGTGTTCGGCGTCCTGGAGGGCATCGGGATGCTGGCGCTGGCGGTGGGGTCGGTCGGTGCCTCCGCCCTCGTCGCGGCGTTCGGCATCAAGACGGCCCTGATCCTAGCGGGAGCGCTGATGCCGGTCGCGGTCCTGGTCGCGTGGCGCCGCCTCCTCGCGATCGACGCCGAGGCCAAGGCGCCGGACGCTGCCGCGCTTGCGCTGCTCCGCCGAATCCCCATCTTCGCCCCGCTGTCGGCGCCGGCCGTCGAGCTGGTCATGGCCCACCTCGTCACGGTGGAGGCCGTCGCCGGGGACGTGATCATCCGCCAAGGCGACGCCGGCGACCGGTTCTACGTGGTCGCGGGGGAGGCGGAGGTGTCGATCGACGGCACCCGGGTCACCGATCGAACGACCGGCGACTACTTCGGCGAGATCGCGCTGCTCCGCGACGTACCCCGGATGGCAACCGTCACGGCCAAGACCCCGATGAGGCTCTACGCCCTGGCCCGCGATCCGTTCCTGGAAGCCGTGGCCGGCCACCCACAGAGCATCGAGGCGGCGGACGCGGTCGTTCGCGAGCGGATGGGCGACGGCCTCGGCTAGAGCCCGATCTCGGGCGCGACCTGCTGCAACCCCTCGATGGACACTCCGATGAACTCGTCGAGGGGCAGCCCGATCGATCCCTCGACGCCGGTGATCTCTTCGCGGTTCACCCCGGGGGCGAAGGCCTTCTCTTTCAGCTTCTTCTTCACGGACGAGACCTTCATGCCGGAGGCCTTCTCCGGGCGGACCAGCGCGGCGGCCACCAGCAGCCCGGCAACGGCGTCGGCATGCACCACCGCCGTCGACATCAGGTCGGTCCGGTACCGCTCGTGCGCGTGCGCGAGCACCCCGTTGATCACGCGATCGTCGACCCCGGCCTGGCGCAGCCACCCGGCCGCCATGTGCGCGTGCCCGTCGGCGTCGTCGCCCGTGTGGTCCTGATCCAGGTCGTGGAACAGCCCGGTCAGCGCCCACAGGTCCTGCTCCTCGCCGAACCGGGCGGCCAGGGCCCGCATCACGCCTTCCACCGAGATCAGGTGGCGGACCGTCGTCTCCTTCAGACACTTCTCGCGGCACAGCGCGATGGCCGCGTCCCGCTGCATCAGGCCCCCCGGGCTGCCGCCAGGTCCTACTCGTCGGCGATGGCGAACGGGACGCTGGACAGCACGACGCGCGGCTCGAACAGCAACAGGCGCTTCACGAACAGCGCGTTCTGGTT
>JAHEXX010000088.1 GCA_023251895.1 bacterium | reverse complement strand
GGGCGGAGGCACATCCATGACCAAGTACGTCTACGACTTCTCCGAGGGGAACAAGGACATGAAGGACCTCCTCGGTGGGAAGGGAGCCAACCTCGCCGAGATGACGATCATGGGGCTGCCCGTGCCCCACGGGTTCACGCTCACGACCCAGGCCTGCCTCGGGTACCTGGGGCGCGGCGATTGGCCGGAGGGGCTCATCGACGAGGCCGAAGAGCACTTGGTCCGGCTCGAGCACACGATGGGCAAGACGCTCGGCGACCCCACCGACCCGCTCCTCGTCTCGATCCGTTCCGGCGCGAAGTTCTCGATGCCCGGGATGATGGATACCGTCCTCAACCTTGGACTGAACGAGGACTCGCTGAAGGGCCTCGCCCTCCAGACGGGGGACGACATCCGCTTCGCGAACGACACGTACCGCCGGTTCATCCAGATGTTCGGCAAGATCGTGATGAACGTTCCCGCCGAGGCGTTCGAGCACGCGCTCGACGCCGCGAAGGCTCGCGAGGGGCCGAACGCCCAGGACACGGATCTGGATGCCGACGACCTGCGCCGGTTGATCGACGAGTTCCTCTCTATCTACGAGCAGCACACCGGCAGCCCGTTCCCGACCGACCCTCGCGCGCAGATGCGGCTGGCGACTGAGGCGGTCTTCCGCTCGTGGAACGGCAAGCGCGCGGTTGACTACCGGCGACAGAACAAGATCGCGGACGATCTCGGCACGGCGGTGAATGTCGTGGCGATGGTCTTCGGGAACCGAGGCGATGATTCCGGCACCGGCGTGGCCTTTACGCGCGATCCCGCGACCGGGGAGAGGGTCCCCTACGGCGACTACCTGCCGAACGCGCAAGGCGAGGACGTCGTGGCGGGCATCCGCAACACGCTGCCCCTCGCGGAACTGCAGCGGATCGACCCGGTGTCGTACGGCGAGCTCCTCCAGGTCATGCACACCCTCGAGATGCACTACCGCGACATGTGCGACATCGAGTTCACGATCGAAAAGGGCAAGCTCTGGATCCTCCAGACCAGGATCGGCAAGCGCACGGCCTTCGGCGAGTGGGTCATGGCCTTCGACATGCTCGAGGAAGGGCTCATCGCAGACGACGAAGCGCTCCTGCGGGTCGACGCGAACCGGCTGGAGGAACTGTTCAAGCGGGTCATCTCGTCGTCGGCGACGGCCCGTGCCATCGCCAGGGGTCTGAACGCCAGCCCGGGCGCCGCGACCGGGAAGGCCGTGTTCAGCGCCGACGAGGCCGAGGCCTGGGCCCACCGGGGCGAGCGGGTCATCCTGGTCCGCCGGGAAACGACGCCCGACGACTATCACGGGATGATCGCCTCCCAGGGGATCCTGACCTCCGCCGGCGGGACCAACTCCCACGCGGCCGTCGTGGCTCGGGGCGAAGGCATCCCTGCCGTATGCGGCGCCGACGCGATCAAGATCGATCTGGCCGGGAAGTCGTTCTCCGCGAACGGCACCCGGGTCCGGGAGGGCGACGTCATCACGATCGACGGCTTCAGCGGGAAGGTGTACGTGGGCCGGCTCCCGCTGGAGGAGTCGGTGCTCGAGAAGGCTCGGTCCGGCGACGAGACCGCCCGCGAGGAGATGATCTGGAAGGCTTTCGAGCGCATCATGCGCCGGGCCGACGAGGTCCGCCGTCTGCGGGTCCGAGCCAACGCCGACACGCCCGAGCAGGCCGCCAACGCACGGGAGCGAGGCGCGGAGGGCATCGGCCTGTGCCGCACGGAGCACATGTTCCTGGGCGAGGAACGGGTGGAGGCCGTGCGCCAGATGATCTTCGCGGACACTCCGGCGGAAGAGCAGGAGGCCTACGACAAGCTCCTGCCGCTCCAGCGGGAGGACTTCGTCGGCATCTTCCGGGCCATGAGTGGGCTGCCGGTCACGGTCCGGCTTCTGGACCCACCCCTCCACGAGTTCCTGCCCAACCAGGTAGAGCTCGCGGTCGAGGTGGCGGTGGCCGAGGCTCGGGGCAAGTCCGGCGGGCTCGACGAGAAGCGCGCGTTGCTGCGCAAGGTGAACGAGTTGCACGAGACCAACCCGATGCTCGGCTTGCGCGGCGTGCGCCTGGGGATCGTGAAGCCGGGGCTGTACGCCATGCAGGTACAGGCGATCATCGACGCCGCCTGCCGGGTGAAGGCCGAGGGCGGCGATCCCCAGGTCGAGATCATGATCCCGCTCGTCGCCACCAAGGAGGAGCTCCGCCAGATGCGCGAGGAGCTGGAGCCCGTCGCCAGGCGGGAGCTCGACCACGAGCGCCAGTGGCTGGATCACCTGGAGTGGGGCACCATGATCGAGCTGCCGCGGGCCGCCGTCACGGCCGGCGAGATCGCAGAGGTGGCGGACTTCTTCTCGTTCGGTACGAACGACCTCACCCAGACGGCGTTCGGCTTTTCTCGCGACGACATCGGCAAGTTCGTGGCGATGTACGAGGAACGGAAACTGGTGCCGGCCAACCCCTTCGTGACGGTGGACCGGCCGGGCGTGGGACGCCTGATGCGGATCGCCACCGAGGAGGGCCGGGCCGCCAACCCGAACCTGCATCTCGGCATCTGCGGTGAGCACGGGGGCGACCCGGCCAGCGTCGTGTTCTGCCACGAGGTCGGCTTGGACTACGTGAGCTGCTCGCCGTTCCGTGTGGAGACCGCCCGCCTGGCGGCTGGCCAGGCCGCGGTCGGCAGTCTCGAATCGGCGTCGAAGTAGATCGTGGGGAGGGCTCAGGCTCGGTCTGAATGGGCCGTCCCCGGTGGCGAAGTTCCCCCAACTGGGTGATTCCCCGGATGCCGATGGCCGCTAGCCTTGCTCTCCGTTCCTCTCCCACCTCCCCCGCGTCAGGAAGGAGGTGGATGGATGAGCTCGGGAACGAGCGCATCGTCCGGCCGGCGACGCCGGCGCCTCCTCCCCCTCGTCGTGGGTTTGTCGGTCCTCGCGCCGCTGACCGTGGGCTGGCACTGGTCCCGCCTGGGGTGGGTGGACGAGCACCTCGGCTACCCCAAACGGCCTTCGGGTTACGCGGAGATCGTCGACACCTTCGGGCAGCCCTGCAGCAAGGCGACGCACGCCATCCAGCTCTCGTGGCTGGCGTCCGACAACGATGTCATGTACCACCCGCGCGTCCACCGCAAGCTCGCGGGCGAGGGCACGGCGATGGTCACCGACCAGGGCGGTAAGTCTACCAACCTGGACAACGACGTCTTCGGCCACATCCAGAACGCACACGTGCAGTCGTACCTGCGCAGCGGCATCTGGGGCTACGCCTGCCGCTACATCCGCGACACGACCGTGTGGAGCACCCACGCGTGGGGGATCGCGATGGACGTGTCGGCGTCGTGGGAGCCGTACGGCAGCCCGACGTCCTCGGTTAACTACCACCACGCGCCTATCTGGCAGGACCACCGCTGGTATTGGGGCCTGGCCTTCAACGACCCAATGCATTTCCAGTATGCGGACCACTACTGATCCGCGGAAAGGAGGACGACATGATGCGAGTAGGCAAGCTCCGCGCGCGGAACGCATTCGCGGCCGGCGGCCTGGTGGTGATTTCGCTGGGCCTCGGGGGAACGCTGACGACGGTGCGCGGGGCGGAGCGGTACCCGGGGGCGCCCGCGGTGCTGGACCCCGCTGTTCCCCGTATGGCGATGGACCAGGGAGTCGGCGAGCAGCTGATCCTGGTCGTTGGCGGCACCTATGCGTCGCAGGCGGCGGCCGAGGCAGCCGCCGCCTCTTATCGGTTCGGCGAGCTACAGGGCTACTACGTCGTGCCGATCGGCCGGTTCCAGGGCCTGTCGGACGCGCTGCCGACGAACGGGAAGTGGGCGTTGGCCTCGGCCTTCCGGACGATGGAGGGGGCGAAGGAGTTCGCGGCGCTCGCCGCCGACGCCCGCGCGCCGGCGTTCATCACGCCGCGGGTGGTGAGCCTGGGCGGGGTGTTCGCCGGGCTGGGACAGGAGGCCGATCCCAGCGGACTCGGGTCGCTCACGCACGTCGTGCCGGCCTCGGCGCCCGGATGAGGGCCCGCGCGGCGCTCGGGGTGGCGGCCACAGCGGCGCTGATCGCAGCGGGCTGTGGCCGGGAGGCGCCGCCGCGGCCGGCCGCGGAGCCTCCCACCCCCGGCCAACGGGTCTGCCGGCCCATGTACTCGCCGCCTATGGGGTTCCTCCCGACGGGCTCGATGGAGACCGACGAGGGCTCCTACCGAGGGCTGCGGCAGTCGTTCGAGGACGGCGGCGGGAGCGCCCTGGTTCTCACCGCGGGGGTGCGAGGCGAGTTCGGGGAGGGCGCGCCCGCCGCCGGCCAGGTGAAGCTCACCACGGGTCAGCGCGCGGATCTGCTCGGAGGCGGGACCACCTGGATACTGATCTGGGACGGGACCAGTCCGTGCAGTCCCCAGACCATCACCGGGAACGGATTCACGCGAGCCCGGTTCCTGGAGATCCTGCGGGCGATGGAGGCGCTGGCCGGGCCCGAAGCGTGACGGCGGGGGACGGTACATTGGCCGGGTGGGGTTCCTCCGGCATCATCCGGCCATCTCCGCGCTGGCGGCGATCCTCCTCGCTGCGCTCCTCCTGATCGGCACGACCGGCATCGCGGTGTGGCGGGCCGCGCACACCGACGGCGCCAGCCGGGTGGACCGCGCGGACGCAATCATCGTGCTCGGCGCGGCCCAGTACGAGGGCAGGCCCTCCCCGGTGTTCGAGGGCCGGCTGAAGCACGCCGCCCTGCTGTTCCGCGAGGGGAGGGCCGACACCGTGCTCGTGCTCGGCGCCGGCCTGCCCGGCGACGTCAGCACGGAGGCCGAGGCCGGCCGGAACTACCTGGTGGCACGGGGGCTGCCGGCGGGATCCGTGATCGCGATCTCCGAGGGCCACACGACGTTCGAGAGCCTGCGGGCGGCCGCTCGGTTCATGCGCGACCGGAGCATGGGAAGCGCCTTCCTCGTCTCCGATCCCTGGCACAACCTGCGCATCGAGCGGATGGCCTCGGATCTCGCGATCGAGGGATACGCCTCCGCGACGTGGCACTCGGCGGCCCGGAGCGAGCACAGCCGCCTCTCGGGCTACGTCCGCGAGACGTTCGCATACCTCTACTACCGCGTGACGGGCCACTGATCGGCGGCTCCGCCTCTCGGACTTCCCCTTTCGTCCTGGGCCTTCCGGTCCGACTCCCGGACGAACCGGTTACCGGTTCGTGGTGCCTGCGTGTACCGGAAAACGGGTAGACCGAGGCATACGGGAACGGGCTCGACCCGCCGATGTTGAGCATATGAAGTTCCTGGAGCCGCTCTCCAGTCAGTGGCAGCTCGCGTTCCTGGTGCTGTGCGTGGTCATGGGCGCGCTGCTGTGGCGGGGACACCGGCAGGCCTCCAGGCTGGCGTCCCTGGCGTCCGCGATGGCCGACCAGCTGAAGATCCTGGCCCGGTCGGTCGAAGCGATCGAGGGCCGGACCACGAACACCGAGCACACCCTGGTGGCCAACCTGTCCGAGTACCGGATGGCGCTCGGGAACACGAGCTCGTACCGCCAGTACCTCCAGAAACTCGGCGTCGCCCCAGCCGCGGACGTCGAGCCCGTCCTGGAGGCGATCCCCGATGCGGCCGTCGCCGTCGGACAGGATGGCCGCATCGTGTACGTCAACCGCACCATGTACGAGCTGACCGGCCTGCAGGCCGGGAGCATCGTGTCGGAGGTGGTTCAGCGCTTCAAGGTTCGCGCCTTCGATGGTCGGCCGTTCGCGCCCACAGAGATGCCCGAGGTTCGCGTCCTTTCCGGCGAGCGAGTTCGGGAGGTCCTGGTGCGCGTCCGACCGGAGGGCGTTTCTCGGGACGTGATCTTCACGGTGAACGGCTCTCCCGTGCGAGACATCAACGGGCGTGTCGTCGCCGCCGTGATGATCTCGCGGATGGTGAGCGAGGAGGTCGCTCTCGCCATCGAGGTGCGGCAGCTGGCCGAGCGCGACAGGGTCACGGTCGCCGCCGGCGCCGGTGGCGGCGGTGGCGGGGATCCGATCTGATGCATCCCCGCGCCCGGGGTCGCGAAGAGGGGGCTCGCGACCCCGGGTTCTCGTTCCCCTCTGGGTGAGCTTCGACGTTCCGTCATCGGCGGCGACCGCGGGCATGGCCTGTCGGACCCGCGCGCTACCATGGGCCGCGTGACGGCCCCCAACCCGCGCGAGCGCACCGAGCAGATCGAGCGCGACACGCTCTCGGCCCACGCAACCCTGTCCTCGGCCAGCAAGGGCCGGGAGAGGCCCGAGGAACCGGATCCCCTCCGCACGTGCTTCCAACGGGATCGCGACCGCATCGTCCACTCGAAGTCCTTCCGCCGGCTGAAACACAAGACCCAGGTGTTCCTGGCACCCCAGGGTGACCACTACCGGGTCCGGCTCACCCACACGCTGGAGGTATCGCAGATCGCCCGTACGGCGGCCCGAGCCCTCCGCCTCAACGAGGATCTGACTGAGGCCATCGGCCTGGGGCACGACCTCGGTCACACCCCGTTCGGGCATCTCGGCGAGCAAGCCCTCACGCCGTTCCTGGGTCGGCCCTTCCGGCACAACGAGCAGAGCCTGCGGGTCGTTGACTACCTGGAGGGCGACGGGGAAGGGCTCAACCTGTCATGGGAGGTCCGCGATGGCATCCTGAACCACACCTGGTCGATGCCGGCCCCCTCCACCCCCGAGGCCCAGACCGTGCGGTTCGCGGACCGTATCGCCTACGTCAATCACGACGTCGACGACGCGGTGCGGGCCGGCGTCCTCGAGCCCGACGAACTGCCCGCCGACGCCATCGACGTCCTGGGCCGGACCCACGGTGAGCGCGTGAACACCCTGGTCACCGACCTCGTGGAGGCAAGCGACGGCGCCCTGGACGTCCGACTGTCGGACCGGGTGTTCCGGGCCATGGACGCCCTGCGGGATTTCATGTTCCAGCGGGTGTACCTGCGCGAGGATGCCCGGGGCGAGCAGGACAAGGCCGTGTCGATGCTGCGGTCGCTGTTCGCTCACTACCTGGATCGCCCCGACGACGTCCCCGCGGAGTACCATCGGGCCCCGGGCGATCTGCCCACCCGCATCGCCGACTACATCGCCGGCATGACGGACCGGTACGCCGTTCGGACGTACGAACAGCTCTTCCTTCCCCAGGGCTGGCTCCTCGAGGAGTGAGCTGAGGGGGAACGGTGGCCGGCAGGATCAGGCAGGACGACATCGAGGCGGTCCGGGATCGGACCGACCTGGTCAAGCTGGTCGGCAACTACCTCACGCTGAAGAAGGCTGGCCACGACTCCTACGTTGGTCTGTGCCCGTTCCACACCGAAAAGACCCCATCGCTCTCGGTCTCGCCGTCGAAAGGGGTCTACTACTGCTTCGGGTGTGGTGCCGGCGGGGACGCGGTGCGGTTCCTGCGAGACGTCGAGCAGCTCTCGTTCGTGGAGGCCGTGGAACGCCTGGCCAAGGAGGCCGGCATCCAGCTCCGGTACGAAGGGGAGACCGCGGCGAATCGCCGAGCAGCTTCCCGGCGGACGGTCCTGTCCCGAGCCAACGAGGAAGCCGGGAAGCTGTTCCACCGCATGCTGCTCGACGGGCGGGAGGGCGAGGAGGCCCGGGCCTACGTGGCGTCGCGCGGCATCGACCGGCCGGCGGTCGAAGCGTTCGGCGTCGGCTACGCCCCCCGGTACTCCGACTTCCTGCTGCGCCGCCTGACCGGCTCGTTCTCCCCGGAGCTCTTGCTCGAGGCCGGCCTGGCCGTGAAGGACGCCGAAGGCGGCGTGCGAGACCGCTTCCGGGGGCGGGTCACGTTCCCCATCCACGATCTGTCCGGCCGGGCGGTCGGATTCGGGGCCCGGGTGGTGCCGGGCGACCATGAGGACCAGGGCCCGAAGTACCTGAATTCGCCGGAGACCCCCGTCTACCGCAAGAACGAGCTGCTCTACAACCTCCATCGTGCCAAGGCCGCGGTCACGAAGTCCGGCGAGGCCGTGGTGGTCGAGGGCTATACGGACGTCGTGGCCCTGGCCCACACCGGCGTGGCGAACGCCGTGGCCACCTGTGGCACCGCGCTGGGGGAGGGGCACTTCCGGCTGCTTTCTCGGTTCGCCCAACGCGTGGTGCTGGCCTTCGACTCCGATGAGGCCGGGGCCCGGGCGGCCGAGCGTGCCTACGAGATCCACCAGCAGTTCGCGGTCCAGCCCGTGGTGCTGATCCTGCCGCAGGGACTGGATCCCGCCGACTTCGTCGGCAGGTACGGGGCCGAGCCGTTGCGGGAGCTGGCCTCCCGAGCCGAGCCGCTGGTCGAGTACATGATCCGCCGCGAAGTGGGCCGCCACGACCTGTCCTCGGTGGAGGGCCAGTCCGCCGCGGTGGCCGCCACGTTGCCGGTGGTGGAGGGCCTGAGCGACCCGGTTCGCCAGCGTGAGTACGCGCACCTTTTGGCCGAGCTCGCCGGCGTCTCGGAGGGCTCGGTGCTCCTGACCTTGGAGCGCAAGCTGGCCGGCCGCCCGGTGGAGGTCAAGCAGGCCGTCAAGCGGACCTCCGCCCAGGAGCGGTTGGAGCGGGAGATACTCCGCCTGCTGGCCCGAGACCGCGCGACCTTCGATGGTTTCGCGGGACGCCTGGATCCCGAGCACTTCCACACGGCGACCCACCGCAAGCTGTTCGAGGTCCTGATGGAGGCCAAGGGCGACGTCCGATCTCTGGTCGCGCAAGAGGAGGACGACAAGACCCGCCGTTTGCTCTCAGCGTTGGCCCTCGAGCCGCTCGACGGCGACGCGACCGAGGAGTACGTCCACGGCGTCTGGGTGGGACTGCACGCCGCCCTGCTCCGGCGCAGGGGGACCGAGATCCGCCGGCGGCTGCAGAAGCTGAACCCGACGACTGATCCCGACTACGACGGCCTGTTCCAGCAGCTCGTGACCCTGGACGGCGAGCTCCGCAGGTTGAAGGAGCAGGGCGAGGTGTAGGAGTTCACAGGGGACGGGGCGCGGCCCTGTCCGTTTCGTACACTCTGCGCGTGCCTTCATCTCCCTCGATACCCGAGGAGACCCATTGAGCGAACCCGCCCCCGACTTGGGCTTGGAGGAAGCGAAGGAGAACATCACGGCGAAGGGCCGTGAGCGGGGATTCGTCACCAGCGAGGAACTGCTGGAGGGCATCCCGGTCGAGGACTTCACGCCCGAGCAGGTCGAGGACTTCCTGACCCAGGTCGAGGAGCACCTCCGGACCGAAGGCATCGAGGTCATCGAGGTCCCGGGGGAGGAACTGGCGGACGCGCCGGCGTTGGCCCGCATCGACGTGGGCGACCTCCTGAAGGCCCCCACCAACGACCCGGTCCGGATGTACTTGAAGGAGATCGGGAAGGTCCCGCTCCTGACTGCGGCCCAGGAGGTGGATCTGGCCCGCCGGATCGAGGCCGGGGAGTTCTCCACCGCCTTGCAGCGCGTCATCGAGGACGACGAGAAGGTCGACCAGAAGCAGCTTCGGACGATCGTGGAACGGGTGGGCGCCATCCGTGAGCACCAGCTCGAGAAGTTCGGCAAGGTCGAGGGCATCGGCCGGGACCGCATCGGCAAGACCTGGAAGCCCAAGACCCGGGACAGGCTCGACGACTTCCTGCTTCGTGTGGAGCGCGACGGCCAGCTCGCGAAGAAGAAGCTGATCGAGGCCAACCTGCGGCTGGTCGTCTCGATCGCCAAGCGGTACGTGGGCCGCGGCATGCTGTTCCTCGACCTGATCCAGGAGGGGAACCTGGGCCTGATCCGGGCCGTGGAGAAGTTCGACTACTCCAAGGGTTACAAGTTCTCGACGTACGCCACGTGGTGGATCCGCCAGGCCATCACGAGGGCCATCGCCGACCAGGCTCGGACCATCCGGATCCCCGTGCACATGGTCGAGACCATCAACAAGCTGGTGCGGGTCCAGCGACAGCTCCTCCAGGACTTGGGCCGGGAGCCCCTGCCGGAGGAGATCGGAAGGGTTATGGGCATCGGCGCCGACAAGGTCCGCGAGATCCTCAAGGTCTCGCAGGAGCCGGTTTCGCTGGAGACGCCGATCGGCGAGGAGGAGGATTCCCACCTCGGCGATTTCATCGAGGACTCCGACGCGGTCGTGCCGGTCGACGCTGCGTCGTTCATCCTTCTGCAGGAACAGCTGGAGTCGGTGCTCCACACGCTGTCGGAACGCGAGAAGAAGGTGATCCAGCTCCGGTTCGGGCTGCTCGACGGCCACCCTCGCACGCTGGAGGAGGTGGGCCGCGAGTTCGGGGTCACCCGGGAGCGGATCCGGCAGATCGAGTCGAAGACGCTTTCGAAGCTCCGACACCCGTCGCGGTCGCAGAAGCTCCGCGACTACCTCGAGTAGTCTGGTTCAGACTAGTTCCAGTTGGCGTCGCCAGTATCCCGGAGGCGACCCTGGATCTGGGATCGAGCCTTCTTGATTGCGTCGAGGCTCATGACGCTGGCCCGTTGCCCGATACGGCGGGCCCGGCCGGACCTGGCTCGCGTACCGCCCCCCGACTCCTCGTCGCCGCCTGTGTAGACGTCTTCCTCTGGTCGGTTCACCCACGAGGAAACGGCAAAGCCGGCGGCGAATCCCAGGATCAGACCGGTGCGGAACTTCATATCGCGCTCCTTCGTCGATGTGAGGCAAGCCTAGCCGAACCGAGCGGTAGCGGAGGAGACCCTTGGTAGACTCCGAGCGTCTTCCGGGGTAGCTCAATTTGGCAGAGCGGCGGACTGTTAATCCGTAGGTTGTGGGTTCGAGTCCCACCCCCGGAGCTGCAAACGCGCAGGTAGATGCCGGTGTCGACACGTCGTGCGATCGCCTCGACGAAATGTGTCCCGCGCTGGTCCCGCGGCGGTTTGGGAACGGTTCTCACGACCCCGCGTAAGGGCGACTTACGCGTCCACGACCGCCGAGGCCTCGATCATCCCCGGTTCGCGGGGCGCGAGTCACCCATCCGGACAGCTCTTGTGACCGCCAGGAACGCGCCCGCGACAAGCGGGTGATCAAGACGCTGCGAGCTTGGGACCTCCATGTCGATGAGGCCGTCTTCCTCGGCGGCGTCGAGAAGGCAGAGATCCTCGGCGCGATGAGGCAGCACATCTACTTCGACAATCAGATGACACACCTAGAGCGAGCACGTCTCCTGGTTCCGTCAGCGCATGTTCTTGCCGAGGGGAGCAGGAGCGGCTCTTCGAGCCGGCCCCGGCCGGCGAGGGCGAGTTCGCGTCCGAGGGCGAGATCGCTTCCGAGGGCGAGACATCCGCCCAGCCGGAACAGGACGCTGCGGCGAGCTGACGCCACGAGATGATTTACTTCAGCGACCCGAGCCGCACGGCGCCCGAGCGTCTGAAGACGCTGATCCGTCAGCCTGACTCCCGAGCCGGGAAGGGGGCATCCGCGCCACAGTGGCCCCCGTCATTTCGACCATGGCCGGAGGGTCTGAAGCTGTTAGTGGGGCCAGGCTCCCCGGACCGTCTCCTCAAATAGGCGCTCATCCCCTCACGGCGCCGCCCCATCAGCTTGTGGGCAACCTCGCCGAACTCGTCAGCCCAGGCGTC
>JAHEXX010000087.1 GCA_023251895.1 bacterium | reverse complement strand
CCGGTCCGTGGCCGCCGATCCTCGGACGCTGGTCGTATTCGAAGCGCCGAACCGGACCCGAGCGCTGCTCGAGGACGTCGTGGAGATCCTGGGCGACCGGCGCGTGGCCGTCGCCCGAGAGCTCACGAAGCTCCACGAGGAGACCGTGCGGGGACGGGCCTCGGAGGTTCTGACACGGGTCGCGGAGGTGCCCCGCGGAGAGGTCGTCGTTGTGATCGAAGGGGCGCAGGAGCCGGAGGAACCCGATCTACGGACCCTGGTCGCCGAGGCCCGAGCCCTCGCAGACGCCGGAATGCGGAAGCGAGAGGCGGCCGCCGAGGTCGCGAGGCGCCACGGCGCCTCCGCGAACGCGATCTATCGCGTGCTAACGACCACTAGTCTGGCCCAGACTAGTGGGCCGGACTCCAAGGAGGACCTAATATGAGGAACTCCGAATACACCATCTACATCAGGACCAGAAACTCGACGCAGAGCTTCCGTAAGGAGAGGGACGGCTGGGTGCAGACCAGTTCGAGAGGGGTCCGCCGTCCCTGTACTCCTGAACAGGTGTTGTCGCACGTACTTCCGATACTCGTTGAAGGGCAGCAACGGGCAAGCATCAGCGTCGTGCCGGACAAGCCGGTTCCGTAGAATGGCGCGACCATGGGCCGGGACGTCTTCTACATCACGACACCGATCTACTACCCCAACGACGTGCCCCACATCGGGCACGCCTACAACGCCGTGGCCACCGACTTCATCGCCCGGTATCACCGGCTGCGGGGCGAGAGGGTCTTCCACCTCACCGGGACCGACGAGCACGGCCTGAAGCTCCAGCGGGCCGCCGAGGCCGCCGGAATGGACCCCAAGACCTGGGTCGATGAGATGGAACCGAGGTGGCGGGAGGTGTGGGCCCGGCTGGACATCGCCAACGACGACTACATCCGCACCACCGAGCCCCGGCACGAGGCCGCCGTCCAGCAGATCCTCCAGGCCGTGTACGACAACGGCAGGGAGGATATCTACATCGGCCACTACGAGGGGTTGTACTGCGTGGCCTGTGAGGCGTACTACACCGAGGACGACCTGGTCCGGGGGAACTGCCCGATCCACGACCGGCCGGTCGAGCTGCTCCGGGAGGAGAACTACTTCTTCCGGCTCTCCGCCTACGCGGACCGGCTGCTGGAGTACTACGAGGGGACCCCCTCCGCGATCGAGCCCGAGGTCCGGCGAAACGAGGTCCTGTCGCTGATCCAGGGCGGGCTCCAGGACTTCTCGATCTCCCGGACCTCCTTCCGGTGGGGGGTGCCGCTGCCCTGGGATCCTCGGCACGTCTGCTACGTGTGGTTCGACGCGCTGACCAACTACATCACGGCCGCCGGGTACGGCTCGGACCCGGAGAGGTTCGCGCGCCTGTGGCCGGCCGACATCCACCTGATCGGCAAGGACATCCTGCGGTTCCACGCCGTCTACTGGCCGGCAATGCTGATGGCCGCCGGGGTCGAGCCGCCCAGCCAGGTGTGGGCCCACGGCTACATCCTCGTGGGCGGGGAGAAGATGTCGAAGACCAAGCTGACCGGCATCCACCCGTTCCAGCTGGTCGACCACTTCGGGGTGGACTCCTACCGGTACTACTTCATGCGCGAGATCCAGTTCGGCCAGGACGGGAGCTTCTCGTGGGAGTCCATGGTGGACCGGCACAACGCGGACCTCGCGAACGGCCTGGGGAACCTGGCCAGTCGGGTCCTGGCCATGCTGGGGTCCTACTTCGAAGGGGCCGTCCCTGAACCGACGGTCGAGGGTGCCGCCGCGGACCTCCCTGAGGTGGCGGCCGGCGCCGCAACCCGGTTCCAGGAGCACATGGAAGCGGTGGGCCTGACCCCCGCGCTGGGGGCGGTGTGGGACATCGTGTCCCGCGCCAACCGGTACTTGGTGGAGAAGGAGCCCTGGGCCCTCGCGAAGGATGAGGAACGGCGCGGTGAGGTCGCCTCGATCCTGTACGCCGCCGCCGAGACCCTCCGGATCCTGGCGGTCCTGATCTCGCCGATCATGCCGAGTGCCGCCGGGCGGCTGTGGGAGCAGCTCGGGATGGGCGATCCGTTGGCGGCCCAGCGGCTCCCCAAGGCTGCAGGTTGGGGTCAGCTCGCGCCGGGAACGAAGACCGTCAAGGGCGAGTCCCTATTCCCGCGGCTCGACTCCTGAGTGAGGGTCCCAGGATTCACGTTTCACGTGAAGCTCCCCTCCTGAAGTGCGGGTCGAGTCCGGCTATCGTCGTCGCACGATGAGCGAGGAGAACCCTCGAGAGAACGTGAAGGACGGCGCGGTCGATACCCACTGCCACCTGTTCCTGGTCGACCGCGAACCTCAACGGGTGGTAGAAGAATCCAGGACCGCCGGCGTCGGCACGATGGTGTGCGTGGGGATCGACCCCTCCTCCAGCCGCCGGTCGGTCGAGTTGGCGGGATCGCTGCGGGGTGTGTTCGCGACGGCGGGCGTCCATCCTCACACCGCGTCCGACCTGGACCCGGCCGCCGGGAACGTCATCGAGGAGCTCGTGGCCAGTCCCCTGGTGGTCGGGGTGGGGGAGACCGGCCTCGACTTCCACCGGATGCTCTCGCCCCGGGAGGACCAGGAGCGGGCCCTCCGGGTGCATTGCGCCCTGTCGAGGGAGAGCGGCAAGCCGCTCGTGGTCCACGTCCGGGAGGCGTGGCCCGACGTCCTTCGAGTTCTGGAGGAGGAACGCGCCGAGCGAGTGATCCTCCACTGCTTCAGCGGCGACGTCGGGATCGCGCTGGACTGTGCGGCGCGCGGGTGGTACCTGAGCTTCGCCGGGAACATCACGTACCCCAAGAACGGGCATCTTCGGGACGCCGCCGCGGAGGCGCCGCTCGGATGCATCCTCACGGAGACCGACAGTCCGTTCTTGTCTCCCCAGCGCCTCCGCGGCCGTGACAACTCGCCCCGGAACGTGATCCACGTGATCGAAGAGATCGCGCGCGTTCGCGGCGAGGAGTTCTCACGCGTCGTGGAAGTCACCGCCGCGAACGCGCGCGCCGCGTTCCCCGGTATCCGCTGACGACGTCGCTCGCTCGGATGCGGTGGAAAACCGGGCCGGAGCGGTCGAAAACCGCCTCGAACACCTGTTCCCTTTCAAGTTTGCAGTGAGGGTTGAGGGTTTGGTAGGGTCCAGCCCCGTGCTCATCGACGCTTCGGTCCGGCGCTGCCGCTTCCCCGCGGGGCTCGATCCAAGAAGGGGGAAGCTTGACGGTACGCCCGACCCGGGTCAGGCGCCTTCGCATCCGTCGGGCCATCCGAGTCTCGACGGTCGCGCTCACGATCGGCACGGCCACGCTGACGTACTTCGCTCTCGAGAAGAACGTCATGCTGGTCGTGGACGGCCGGCCCGAGGCGGTATCGACGATGTCGGGGAACGTTGCCGACCTACTGGCCTCGGAGGGCGTGACGCTCAGCGCCGGATACGAGGTTCGGCCGCCGCTCGCGACGTCCCTCGCCGACGGCATGGTCGTCGTGGTGAGTGCGGACCGGCAGGTGCTCCCGGCACCCCAAGGTGTGGGGGTCTGGGTGATGGAGAAGGCGGGCGGATCGTTCGCGAGACCGGCGATCCAGTCGGCCGAGCGATGGGTCCCCCCGGGTGGGACGGTCGGGTCGTCCCGGGTCATGGCCGCGAGGGTCGTCGTGAGGGGGAAGGAACACGACGTGCTCACGAACGCGGCCACGGTTCGGGAGCTCCTCTCGGCCATGGGGATAACCCCCGACCGTAACGACCGTGTCTCTCCGTCACCCAGCACCCCCCTTCAAGCCCTGACCCTCGTCACCTTCCGGGATGTCCGGATCCGGGTTCGGCACGTCCGGGCCCCCATCCCGTACACGGTCTCGACGACCTACACGAACGACCTGGCGCCCGGCCGGACCCGGGTGGTCCGGGAAGGCGAGCCCGGCGCGATGCTGCTGACCTATGGGGTGCGGTTGGTCGACGGCGTGCGGACTCATAGGGTGCTCCTGTCGCGGGAGGTGCTCCGGCCGGCGGTTCCCGAGCGCCGGCTTGTGGGGGCGCGACCGACGACCCACGCGGGCGCGGAGGTCGGCGAAGCCTCGTGGTACTCGTTCGCCCCGGGGTCCGGATACACGGCCGCCCACCCCTGGCTGCCGTTCGGCACCGTGGTCACGGTCACGAACCTCGACAACGGCAAGAAGGTCAAAGTGGTAATCAACGACCGTGGACCGTTCGGCGGGCGCATCATCGACCTCTCCGAGGAAGCCTTCTCGGCCATCGCGTCGCTCTCCCAGGGCGTCGCCCACGTCCGTCTCACCTGGTAGCGGCGGACTGGGGTTCACCGCTCTCCGCCGGCTGGCCGCTCGCCACGGCATCCGCCCTGCGAAGGCCCTCGGGCAGAACTTCCTGGGCGATCCGAACTTGGCCCGCCGGATCGCGGAGCTGGCCGAGGTGGGGCCCGGAGACCATGTGCTCGAGGTCGGCGCCGGCCTGGGCTCGCTCACCCTAGCGCTCGCCGGGGCCGGCGCCCTCGTCCTCGCGGTGGAGTTCGACCAGCGCCTGTTGCCCGCGTTGCAGGAGGTCGTCGCGCCGTTGGCCAACGTCACGGTGTTGTCCGCCGACGCGACCGATGTGGACTGGCCGGCCGTCCTCGGGGAGGGACGGTGGGTCATGGCGTCGAACCTGCCGTACAACGTGGCCGTGCCGGTGGTGATGGATCTGCTGGAGCGGGCCCCCGGGATCGAGCGCTACGTAGTGATGGTCCAGCGTGAGGTGGGCGAGCGGCTGGCGGCCCGGCCCGGCGACGAGCAGTACGGAGCCGTCAGCGTGCGGGTGGCCTACCGTGCCGACGCGGACGTGCTCCGCCGGGTGCCCGCGTCGGTCTTCTGGCCCCGCCCGTCGGTCGAGTCTGTCTTGGTCCGGCTGACCCCGCATCCTCCCAGGGTGGCGGCTCCGCCGGAGCGCCTGTTCGCGGTGATCGAGGCGGGGTTCGCGGAACGGCGAAAGACCATGCGGAACGCTTTGCGGCGCATGGGTTTCGATGCATCGACGGCCGACGGTGTGCTGTCGCGTTGCGGCATCCCTCCGCGAGCCCGAGCCGAAACCCTTGCGCTGGAAGACTTCGCACGTGTCGCTTCGAGGCTGGCCGAGGGGGACTCGGGATGACGAAGCGGGTGGTCCGCCGGGAGGCGCACGCCAAGCTCAACGTGTTCCTCCGCCTCCACCGGCGCCGGGTGGACGGCTACCACGAGCTGGAGAGCCTGGTCCTCCCGCTCTCGCTGGCCGATCGCATCACGGCGAGGGGCGCTTCGTCGCTGGAGGTCCGGGTGAAGGGCGCCGAGACCCTGACCAAGGCCGTGCCGGCCGGCGGGCTGAACCTCGCGCTGGTCGCGGCGCTCGCGCTGGGGGAGGCCTGCCCCGGGGTCGCGGGTGCGCACATCACGATCGAGAAGCGGATCCCCGTGGCCGCCGGGCTGGGTGGGGGGAGCGCCGACGCGGCCGCCACGCTCCTCGCCCTGAGCGACCTGTGGGGGTGCGGTCTGGAACCGACGGCGCTGGCAGACATCGGGTCCCGGGTGGGCTCGGACGTGCCGGCTTTGATGGCCGGGGGGCCGGTGTTGATGTGGGGAAGGGGCGACGTCACCGAGTCCGCCGCCGTGGGACGACTGTGGTGGGTGCTGGTGCCGTTCCCGTTCGGGGTCCGCTCGCCCGACGCTTACCGGTGGTGGGACGAGGGCGGCCGCGTCAGCGGCCCAGGTCCGGACGCGTTGCTCGTCGCCGCGGCGGCCGGTGACGCCGCTGCCCTGGGGCCCCTGTTGTTCAACGACCTCGAGCCCCCCGTGTTCGCCCACCATCCGGAGCTGGGCAAGGCCAAGGTGAGACTGCTGGAGGCCGGGGCCCTCGGTGCGATCATGGCCGGGAGCGGGTCGACGGTTGCCGGTCTGGCCCGCGACCGCGCGCACGCGAAGGAGCTGGTTGGCTCGTTCCCCGGGTCGACGGTCGCGTTCGGCCCGCCCTGACGCCGGGACGTCCGCGCGTCGGCCATAATCCGGTAGGTCCGGGGTGGTCTAACGGCAAGACGCGGGCCTTTGGAGCCCTCGATGGAGGTTCGACTCCTCCCCCCGGAACTCTCTGGAACTCGTCACGCGGGGGGAGCGGGAGTGAGCGAGGTCGTCTGCCCGAGCTGCGGTGGCTCCAACCCCGAGGGGTTCAGGTTCTGCGGGCACTGCGGCACCGCGCTGCCGTCGGAGGTCGAAGGCGCCCGTCCGTTCGAGGAGCGCAAGATCGTGACAGCGTTGTTCGCCGACCTGGCGGCCTCGACGGAGATGGCATCCCGGCTCGACCCCGAGGACCTGCGCGCGGTGCTGCGGCCGTTCTTTGAGGCGATGGCCGCCGAGATCCAGCGATTCGGCGGCACCGTGGAGAAGTTCATCGGCGACGCGATCGTCGCGGCGTTCGGAGTTCCCGTCGCGCACGAGGACGACCCCGTCCGGGCCGTACGTGCGGCGCTCGCGATGCAGGTCCGGCTGGGCGCCCTGAGCGAGGAGCTGTCGGAGGCCGCCGGCGCTGATCTCGCGATGCGGATCGGGGTGAACACGGGGGAGGTCCTGGCGCACGGCATCGGCGTGGACGAGGGCATCTTCACCGGCGAGGCCGTGAACATCGCTGCCCGGTTCCAGGCGCTCGCGGCGCCGGGGACGGTTCTGGTGGGGCAGCGAACGTACCGCGATGCGCGGCACGCCATCGAGTTCCGTTCCCTGGGGGAAGTCACCGTGAAGGGTGTGGACCGGCACCTCGCGATCTGGGAGGTGGTCGGGGAGGCGGCCACGTCGGCAACGGCCGCCGCCGGCGCGGCCCTCCGCGCTCCGATGGTGGGCCGCGATCACGAGCTGGCGCTGCTGCGTTCCGCGTTCGAGGACGTGGCCCGGGGGGGAGGGGTCCGGCTGGTCATGGTGATCGGGCCGGCCGGCATCGGTAAGAGCCGCCTCTCACACGAGTTCGCGACGGCGGTCGGTTCGGCCGGTGCCCGCGTGGTGCGGGGTCGGTGCCTGCCGTACGGGGAGGGCCTGACCTACTGGCCGATGGCCGAGATCCTCAAGGCCGATGCCGGCATCCTTGACAGCGACCCGCCGGAGGTGATTCTCGACAAGGCGCGAGCCGGCATCGAGCCGCGGTTCGGGAGCGGCGACGAGGCCATGGGCACCACGCAGGTCCTGTTGTCCTCGATCGGCGCACCCGTCGGATCGGATCCGCTGGCCGGGGCCGAGCCGGCGGCGGCGCAGCGGCTCATCTCGCAGGCGTGGCGTCGATACGCGGAATCGCTCGCCGCCGAGGGCCCGGTCGCAGTGATGATCGAGGACATCCATTGGGCCGACCCGACCCTGCTCGACCTGATCGAAGCGTTCTCGGCCGAGGTCTCGGGTCCCGTGCTATTCCTGTGCATGGCCCGGCCGGAACTGTTGGAGCGCAGGCCGGGATGGGGCGCAGCCGACGGGCGCGCCACGGCGATCGTGCTATCGCCGCTTGCGGACAAGGCGGGCCGGGCTCTGATCGGGTACCTGTTGGACGGCGAGGCCCCGGCGGAGGTGGTGAGCCCGATCCTGCGGCGTTCGGAGGGCAACCCGTTCTTCACCGGCGAGCTGTTACGGATGATGACCGAGGGCGGACTCCTGGCCCGCCGGGACGGCCGGTGGGTGCTGACCAGGGAGATCCCGTCGACGCTCCCCGACACGGTGCAGGGTGTCATCGCCTCGCGCCTCGACCTGCTGTCGGCGGGGGAGAAGCAGGCCATCCAGGACGCCGCCGTCGTGGGGCGCGTGTTCTGGCAGGGCGCGCTGGAGGCGCTGGGTTCGAGCGATGCGGAAGCGGCGGCGGATGGGCTGATCGCCAAGGGCCTGGTGTTGGAGCGCGAGGCTTCGGCCATCGAGGGTCAGCGCGAGCTGATCTTCAACCACATCCTCACCCGCGACGTGGCCTACGACAGCATCCCCCGCTCCCGGCGGGCGGAGGCGCACGAGGCCGTGGGCGCGTGGGTCGAGGAACGCACCCGCGGTCGCGCTGAGGAGTTCGCGGAGATCCTGGCGTTCCACTTCGACCTGGCCGGCGACCTTCCCCGGACCGCCCGGTACGGGATGCTGGCGGGGTCCAGGAAGCGACGCGTGTTCGCGGCCGAGGAGGCGATCCGCTGGTACGACCGGGCGCTGGCCGCGGCCGAGGCCGCCGGAGCCGGTGACCGGCTGATCGGCGACATCGCCCTGGCCCGCGGCGAGGCGCACGAGCAGCTCGGCCGGTTCGCGGAGGCGAAGCAGGACTACGAGCTGGCCCTGGGGTGCGCGAAGTCGGACGACGCAGTCGCCCTGGAGGCGCGCGCGCTCGCGGCCCTCGCTCACGTGTGCTGGTTGCTGGACCGGTACGGGGAGGGGCAGCGGATCCTTCCGGAGGCCTTGGAGCGTGCCCGGGCCTCGGGGGCCTCCGATCTGGAAGCCCGCCTCCTGTACACGGCCGGCACGATCGCGTTCGGCCGAGGAGCCTTCAACGAGGCTCTCGGCTACCACCAGGACGCCCTTCGGACAGCGGGGGCGAGCGGCGACGCGGAAGGCGAAGCCCTGGCCCGCCACGGGCTCACCGAGACGCGCTACTTCCTGGGGCCCTTCGAGGAGGGGCTGGACCAGGGGCTCCGGGCCGACGAGATCCTGCGATCCCTCGGCCAGAAGCCGATGGTTCACCACAACGAGTACATGGTGGCCTGGCTGGAGTGGTTCCTGGGCCGGTCCGACGTCGCCCGAGAGAAGGCCGACGCCGCCGTCGGGGGCTGCCTCGAGGTCGGGAATCGCCGCGATGAGGTGATGGCCCGGAACGCCCGCCTGGAGATCCGGCTGTCGTCCGGCGACATCGGTGGCGCGCTGGAGGACGCTCGGCTCGCGGTCGAGACGGCGACGGGGATCGGCGTTCCTCGGGCCCGGATGACCTGGCCTGCGGGGTCGATGCACTCGCCGAGGCGTGGGCCTTCGCACGGATGGCGGAGGACGTGGAAGAGGCGAGGGCCCTCTCGGACCAGATGGGAGGCAACTTCTTCCGGGGGATGATCCTTGCGGCGCAGGCGTGGTTGGCCCTGCGCTCGGAAGACGGAGCCGACGAACCCTTCGCCGAAGCCCGACACGCCTCGGACTCGCTGCTCGTGAGCATGTGGGCCCTCCGCACCGAGATCCTGGCTTCCGAGGAGGTGGGCGACGCCCGGCGGCTGACGCGGGCGGGAGAAGAGCTGGAGGATCTAGCGCGCGACAACGCTCCGCTCTGGGAGTCGTGGGGCAGGCTAGGGCGGGCACTGGGAGCAGCGCTACGTGAGGAGTGGGGACCCGCGCTCGATCTGGCCGAGGCGGCCCGGGCCCAGGCCGAAGCCGTGGGGGAGCTCCGGGTGCGGTGGCGGGCCTCGCGGATCGGCGCCCGGGCGCTCGCGGCCCTCGGCCGGGACGAGGAGGCAGAGGCCCATCGGCTCGGCGCCGTGGCCATCCTCGAGTCGGAGGTCACGTCCCTTGGATCGTTCCCCGATCTGCGGGCTTCGTTCCTTGCCCGGCCCGACGTCGCCGAGCTGCTCGACCCCGTCTGACCGGCGCTCTTGCCAGGTGGCGTCGCCCGCCTGTACAAAGGTCCCGGCGTCGGACAAAGGTGCGTGCGTGCCCTCGAAGACGAGATCCCGTCCACTCGCCGTGGTGGTGCTCGCCGCCGGCAAGGGCAAGCGGCTGAAGTCGAAGCTCCCCAAGGTGCTGCACTCGGTGTGCGGCCGGCCGGCGCTGTGGCACGTCCTGCAGGCCGCGCGGAAGGTCCGGCCCAACAGGCTGATCATCGTGGTCTCCCACGGCCGCGACGAGGTCGAGGAGGCCGTCCGTTCCTGGAACGTGAGGCCGGCGCCGGCCTTCGTGGATCAGGGCGAGCCCCTCGGTACCGGGCACGCCGTCCTGGTGGCTGAGCGGGCAGTCGGGAACGCCGCCGAGGTCGTGGTGGTTCCGGGCGACAACCCGCTGATCACCGGGGACATGCTGGCCGCGATCCTGCGGACCCATCGGCGACGGAAGGCGACGGCCACGGTCCAGACCGCTGAGCTGCCGGACCCCAAGGGGTACGGCCGCGTCATCCGCGATGGGGCCGAGTTCATCCGCATCGCGGAGGAGCGGGACGCCACCACCGCGGAGCGCCGGATCCGCGAGATCTCGACCTGCGTGTACGCGTTCTCCCGGCCCGCACTCTTCCAGGTTCTGCCGACGGTCGGCACCGACAACGTCCAACACGAGTACTACCTGCCCGACGTGATCGGGATCCTGGTCGACAAGGGCGAACCGGTCGCCGCCGAGCCGGCCGACTTCGACGGGACCCCTTCCATCGACATCAACACCCGGGCCGGCCTGGCCGACATCGCGGCCGCGATGCGCAGGCGGATCAACGCCGCGCACATGGAGAACGGCGTGACGATGATCGATCCGGCCCAGACCTACATCGACATCGACGTGAAGATCGGCCCCGACACCGTGATCTACCCCCTGACCTTCCTGGAGGGGTCCACCGGGATCGGGGCGGACTGCGTGATCGGGCCGTCCGTCGGCATGCTCGACACGACCGTCGGCGATGGGTCCGAGGTCTGGTTCTCGGTGGTGCTCGGCTCCCGCCTGGGCAAGAGCGTCTCGGTGGGGCCGTTCGCCCGGCTCCGCCCGGGGACGGTCCTGAAGGACGGGGCCAAGGCCGGCGGGTTCGTGGACATCAAGGCCTCGGTGATCGGCGAGGGCTCGAAGGTCCCGCACCTCTCGTACGTGGGCGACACCACGATCGGGAGGAACGTGAACGTCGGGGCCGGCACCGTCACCGTGAACTTCGACGGGTACGAGAAGCACCGCACGATCATCGAGGACGAGGCCAGGATCGGCTCGGATAACATGCTGGTGGCGCCGATCCGGATAGGGAAGGGAGCCGTCACGGGCGCGGGATCGGTCCTGACCGAGAACGTTCCGGCCGGCGCCCTGGCGGTGGAACGGGGTGAGCAACAGAACATCCGCGGATACCGAAAACGGAAGGACGCCGAGAGGGCCGCGAAGGGTGCCGGGAAGGTGAAGGCCGCGAAGCGCAAGGGGAAACCGAACGGGGGGGCCCGGTAGTGGAGATCGTCACCAAGAAGAAGCTGATGCTGTTCTCCGGGACGGCGCATCCCGGGTTGGCTCAAGAGATCGCCGACGACCTCGGCCTGCCGATATCCCGGTGCAAGCTCTTCCGGTTCGCCTCGGGGGAGATCTACGTGCGCGCCGAGGAAAGCGTGCGAGGCGCCGACGTGTTCGTCGTGCAGACCCACGCCGACCCGGTGAACGAGTCGATCATGGAGCAGCTCATCATGATCGACGCGTTCAAGCGTGCCTCGGCCAAACGGATCACGGCGGTCGTTCCCTACTACGGCTACTCACGACAGGACAAGAAGGGCCTGGCTCGGGAGCCCATCTCGGCCAAGCTGGTGGCCGACCTGCTCACCACCTCGGGGGCCGACCGGGTCGTGTCGGTGGACCTGCACAGCGGGCAGATCCAGGGGTACTTCGACTTCCCGTTCGATCACCTCACGGCGCTGCCTATCCTGTCGGGCTATCTGGAGAACGAACTGGGGCTGCAAGGAGACGACCTGGTCGTGGTGGCGCCGGATGCCGGCCGCATCAAGACCGCGGAGCGGCTCCGCGAGCACCTCCACGCCGATCTGGCGTTCCTCTACAAGCGACGGTCCCGGCACGAGGCGCACAAGATCGAGGAGATGGCGGTCGTCGGCGAGGTCGAGGGTAGGCCATGCGT
>JAHEXX010000086.1:1473-11853 GCA_023251895.1 bacterium | reverse complement strand
CGAGTGGCGGACGTACACCGATCATCTCGGGTGGTCGATCGACTACCCGCGCGACTGGACCGTGGCGCCGATCGCCACTCAGGGCCGGGCCTCGTTCACCGGGGCGTCGTTCGCCAACTATTCGCAGACGCTCGCGCCATCCGAGGCCACGCCCAGCCCGGTCCCACCTGACTCGGGGAGCATCCCGGCCGACGGCGTCGTTCTGACCATCACGCACCGGGAGGGCGGCCCGGGGCCGGCGATGGACCAGGACGACTCGAGCTTCCCGCTCTCGATGGACGACTTCGCACCCACGCCCACTCCCCAGGGGGTGGCCCATTGGACACTCGAAGTCCGCGGGAACGGCCTCGCCTACCTCGCCGACGTGTGGGCCGGCTCCGACGCGGCGAGCCACCTGCCTGCCGCTCTATCGCGGATGATCGCGTCCATCTGGTTCCCGGAGCCGACGAAGGGAGCCGTGTTGAACGGCTACCTGGTGATGGACGCGGCGGAGGCCTACCCGGTCGGGAGCGGCACGCTCGTCGCCGACACGCCCTCGGGCGTGCAGCCGTTCATGCTGATCCACGCGCCGGGGGGCTTCTATGCGCTGGAGATCGACCGGCAGCTCTGCTCGGATCCGGCGCTCTCCGCTTGGGACCCGAGCGCCCGACAGGTCACCTGCAAACGGGACGGCTTCGTGTGGGATCGGAACGGCACGCCCCTCCCTGGCGGCGGGCCCATCGCGAGTGGGCCGCTACCCGTTCATCCGGCCATCGTCGCCTGGAACGGGGACGTGATGGTTGCCCCGGGCGTCACGTACGGAGAGCTGCCGCCGTCGTATTGGCGCTAGTCTGAAGAAGACTAGTCGAGGTTGAGCAGCGCGCCGAGGTCGCGCGCGTTGTTCACCGCGAAGTCGCGGTAGCAGTTGTTCATCAGGACGTGCGTTTCCCGCGTGCGCTCGGCCAGGCCATGGATCCTGGGGATCCATTCCTGGAGCTCCTCCTTCTTGTATTCGTATCGGAACCGCTCCGACGCGGTCTCGGACTTCGCGTTCCAGGCCCCCGTGTTGCGCCCGTGGAACCGGACCATCGACAGGTCCTTCGCTGTGGCCGCTGCGAGGGGCGGGACGCTCGAGTCGAACCCCTGCGGCATGTCCACACACACCAGCGGCAGGTCGTGCTTCTCCAGGAAGGACAGCGTCTCCTCGCGGTTGCGGTCCGACAGCCACGACTCGTGCCGGAACTCCACCGCGATGCGGAAGTCCTTCAAGCGTTTGGCGCACTCCACGATGTACTCGCGGGACCGCCGGCCGATCACGAACCACTGGGGGAACTGGAACAGCACGGCCCCCAGCTTCCCGGCCGAGTGGAGCGGCATGAGTGCGTCGTGGAACCGCTGCCACACCTCCTCAACGATCTGGCCGGGGATGTGGTCGCGGTACAGGTTCCGCTTCTCCGCCAACTCCGGCGGGAGCTGTTCGCGGAGATCCTTGTAGAGCGAGTCCGGCCGGGTGGGGTGGTTGGTCAGCAACGAGTAGGCCTTGATGTTGAACGTGAAGTCCTTGGGCGTGCGCTCGATCCACAGCACGGCGTTCCGCTCGGACGGCGGGAAGTAGTACGTGGAGTCCACCTCGACCAGCGGGAACTGGGTCGCGTAGAACTTCAGCCGGGCCTCGGCGCTGCGGGCCTCGGGAGGGTAGAAGTGCCCCTCCTTGACGAGCGTCGGATCGGTCCAGCTCGACGTGCCGATCAGGATCGTGCCCACGAGGGCAGCTTACTCAGCCGCTTCCTCCGCCGACGCGGCCGAGGTGTCGTCCGGGCGGTTGCTCTTGCGGAGCACCGCGTCCTTGGCCTGGATCGCCTTCTCCTTCGCCTTGGCCAGGGCCCGCTCGGCCCACACGTACTCGGTGGCCAGGATGGCCAGGCCGGCGATGATCGTCGGGATCCCCGGCCCGGGGGTGACGAGCATGATCACGCCGAGCAGAAGTACGACGAAGCCGGCCACTGTGACGGCGACCCGCTTCCCGCTCCGCCTGATGAACCGCCACACCACCCGGAACGGGAACCACACCCAGTGGTGGAGGCGATTCCCCTTGTTCTCCATCAAGGGAAGTATCTCGGATCCGGCCTGGGAGCAGGAACGAGCGAGGGCGCGGCCCTTCGGGCCGCGCCCTCGATGCCTGGAGGGGATCGAGGTATCTCCAGGCGCCTTGCCGGTTGGTTCCCTCAGTCGTCCCCGCGGTCGATGCCCTCGTGGTCGGAAGTGCTGCCACTCTGGTCGCCGGACTGCCCGGCGCTCTGGTCACCGCTCTGGCCGTGCTGGCCCTGATCGTTGCTGCCGCTTTGGACCGAATCGTTCGAGCCGCTGGTGCTGTCCTGCCAGCCCGACTGGTCCTGCGAGCCGCTCGAGTCGTTGCTCGAGTTCGGGCTCTGGTTGTCCGGCGAGCTGTCGGCAGGGTTCATGGCCGAGTCCCTGCTGGACGTGTCGGCTACCTTCACGACCGGCCTGCCCTCCGCGGCCTTGTCCCGCCCCGTGGCCATCGCGCCCGCCGTCACGCCAAGCGCCAGGGCGATCGCTCCGGCGACCGCCAGGAGCCTCGTGGACTTCCCCATGGTGTCCCTCCTTCTGTAGGGTCAACCTCTTCTTGTGACCCACGTTAGAGGGGAGGGCCCTAGCGCCCGTCCAGCCCACGGCTAAGCGGGCGATAAGGATGGAAGGGTTCAGTCGTCGCCGCCGGACCGGGAGTCATCGCGCTCGCGGCCGTCGGCCGAGCCGGTGCCGGTGGCGGTCGGCGTGCTCCCGGAGCCCGAGCTGACCGACGGAGAGGAAGCGGGACTGCCACTCCCCGTCGCGCCGTCGTCGCTTTGGGTAGGGCCCGATTCGGGCGAGTTGAAGCGGTTTGGTTTCGGCGATTCCGTGTCCACGGGTGGCTTCCGATCATGGGGGGCCGCGGTGGCTGCGGGGAGCCCTAGAGGCTGGATCGGCTCACTGATGTCGCTGCCGGCCAGGGCGAAGGCGCCGAGGGAGAGGGCGGCGGCAACGGCCAGCCCTCCGATCCCGTAGCCGATGATCCGCAGCGCGTGCTTCATCCTGCATAGAGGGTATGAGGTAGCGCGATAAGGGGAGGTTAAGGCCGGGCTTCCGCCCTAGGTTCGTCGGTCGCGGCGAGGCTGATCTCCACGCGAGTGCCGCCGCCCGTCGGGCTGGTGACCGAGACTTCGCCCCCCCACTTCTCGGCGAGATCCCTGACGATGGCGAGGCCCAGACCGGAGCCGCCGGGGGGCGAGCCCTTCCCCCGATAGAACCGGTCGGTCACCCTGGGGAGCTCCTCCGTGGGGATGCCGGGGCCGGAATCCTCGACGGCAACCACGACGCGGCCATCGCCGGGGGTTGTTTCCACCACGATGCTCCCGGGTGCGTAGGCGATCGCGTTGTCGATGATGTTGTCCAGGATCTGGTCCAGGTCGGCGGCGTCGCCGAAGGCGACGCCGCCGACCCCCTTCGCCTCCAAGGTCGCCCCGAGCTGCCGGGCTCGGGCCTCCCACCTTCCGACGGCCCGCCGAACCGCGTCGCCCACGTCCACGTGCGCCGAGCCGCCCTCCTCGATCCGGCGGGACATCACCAGCAGCCGGTCCACGATCTGGGAGAGCCGGTCCACTTCCCTGTCCGCCGCCTCGAGCTGGCGGCGCAGTTCCTCGTTCGGCGCCTCGTTCACCGCCGACTCCAGCCGGAGCTTCATCCCGGTGAGCGGCGTGCGGAGCTGATGCGACGCGTTCGCCACGAACTCGCGCTGGGCCCGCACGGTCGCCTCGAGACGGTCGGCCATCTCGTCGAACGAGGCCGCCACCTCCTGGATCTCCCCGGCGCCCCCCACGTTCCCGACCCGCGACGACAGGTCGCCCTCGCCCAGTCGGCTCGCCGTGCGGGCCAGGCGGTTCAGGGGCCGCGAGAACGAGTCAGACAGCCCGAAGGCCAGGATCAACCCCGCGGCGAGGGCGGCCAGCCCGATCACGATGAGGCCCAGGATCTGGCGGCGAACCCCGGCCTGGACCTCGCCGAGACCGTGCGATTGGCGAACGGCGCCGTAGAAGCGCTGCTCGTCCAGGATGGGAGCCGCGGCCACCAAGATGTCCTGGCCCAGGGTCTGGCTGTGCCGGATCTCGGCCGTCGGCCGCTGTTCCCGGATGACGATCTGGAGCTCGGGCCTAGCGGGGGTGGCGTATCGCCGGCCGAGGTTGGCCGCCCCCATGGAATCGGCGATCAACACGCCGGTGGGGTCCACCACGATGACCCGGCCATCCTCTGTGTGGGGGTAGTGGGCGTAGATCAGGGTCTGGAGCTTCTTGTGATCGAGCGTCGTCTCCGCGCCGATGGTCGCGGCGATGGTCTGGGCGTTCAGCAGGGCGTTGGTCCGGACCTCGGACTCGGCACGCCGGCCCAGGTTGAAGCCGAGGGGCACCTCCAGGGCGACGATGACCGTGAGCAGGATGTAGACGAAGGCCAGCGTCAGGCGGCTTCGGACCTTCGTGGCTCGGCCTCCCTCAGCCGTCCGCCCTGTCGGCGGCCATGAACTTGAACCCCACACCGCGCACGGTGGTGATGTACTCGGGCTTCGAGGGATCGTCCTCGATCTTCTTGCGCAGCCAGGAGATGTGCACGTCCAGGGTCTTGGTGGGGCCGAACCAGTGGGGGTCCCACACCTCGTCCATGATCTGCTCCCGGCGCACCACTTCCCCGGCGTTGGCCATCAGCATGTGCAGGAGATCGAACTCCCGGGCCGCCATCTCCACGGGTTCACCGCCTTTCGTCACGGTCCGCGAGGCGGGATCCATGCGGAGGGCCCCGATCTCGATCGGGGTCTTCCGTTCCGTGACTTTCCCTCGGCGCATGATGGCCCGGATCCGGGCCACCAGCTCCCGGGCCGAGAAAGGTTTCACCACGTAGTCGTCGGCCCCGAGCTCCAGGCCGACCACCCGGTCCAGCTCCTCGCCCCGCGCCGTCAGCATGATGATCGGGATGTCGGAAGACCTGCGAAGGTCCCGGCACAGATCCCTGCCGTCGCCGTCGGGGAGCATCACGTCGAGCAGGATGAGGTCGGGGGTCGCCCGGTCCAGAGCCGCCTGGGCGGCCTCCAGCGTTCCGGCCACCTCGGGGGCGAATCCCTCCCGCTTGAGGTGCTCCGCCAAAGGCTCGGAGATAGCCTCCTCGTCCTCCACGACCAGGATGCGGGGCTTCACGGGTAGATGGTATCGGTGTCAGGTTAATCGGAGGTTATGGAGGAGGGCTAGCCCGAACGGGCCATCCCCGGGTACGCACCCGGCCGGGGACTTTCACCTTGACCTCATCCCCGGGCTTGTGGCTAGGATGCCTGGAGCTCTTGGGAAGGGAGCGGCAATGTCTGCCTCCGCCGGCGCCATCCACGAGCTTCCCCACCACTCCAGGCCTGCCTGGGCCGACCCCCTGAGAGTTCGGGCTCTGGATTGGGCGGTTGTGGTGCCGGTTTGTCTATACCTCGCCGTCAGCGTGGCGGCTGACTCGAGGGCGATTAGGACTCAAGTCCCAGAGCTTTTGATCTGGCTGGTTCCTGTTGCGGTCACCGACCTCCTGCCGGTGCGCGTCTGGAAGGACGTGGTTCTGACGATGTCCGTCCCGATTCTGCTTGCGGCTGGCATGGTATTCGAGCCGCATATTGCAGGAGTCGTCGCCTTTCTTGGTTCAAGTGATATTCGTGAGTTTCGCAGGGAGATTGGTGTCTCGCGAACCTTGTTTAATCGAAGTCAGGTTGCTCTCAGCGTCGTGTCGGGTTCGTTCGTCTTCCACGCGTTTGGAGGTTCGGTTGCAGAGTGGCCGATGGTGCTTGCGATGGCTGCTGCTGCGTACGCTACGGACTTCAGTGTTAACGCCTTGTTGGTGGCGACGCGCACGGCGGTTCGCACAAGGCGGACGCCCTGGGAAGTATTTCTCGGAATCGTGGGGGATTCCCCTTTGCAGAACGCCGCAGAGCATGTGTGCTTTGGCTTGGCAGCGGCATTGATAGGCACTGTCTATGTAGCCGAGGGGACATGGGGGCTCGCAGCTTTCGTCGTACCCGTGTTGCTGTCACGGCAGATGTTTGCGCACGGACGGCGGCTGTCCGACGCGGAGAGAGTCATCGAACAGAAGAACCAGACAATCGTCTCAGTGTCGAGACAGATTGAAGACGAGCGCCGCGAGGAGCGCTTGACCGTGGCAGCCGGCCTGCATGATGAGGTGCTCCCACCCCTCTATCAGGTTCATCTGATGGGCCAGGTTCTGCGTCAGGAGCTTGCCTCGGGTCGGCTGCTTGAGCTCGAGGAGGACTTGCCCAGCCTGCTTCTCGCAACTGAATACGCGAGCGAAGCGATGCGCAGCCTAATTAGGGATCTGCGGAAATCATCTCTCGGTCCGAGCGGCCTCGCCGGCACGCTGGAGTTGCTCGTCCGGAGTGTTCAGGCAGAGAGCAACGTAGGCGTTCGACTCGAGGTTGCGGATGTGAGAGGTCTGCCGCTTGTGGAGCTACTCGCATATCAGGTGGCTCGTGAGGCTCTGCGGAATGCGGTCAGGCACGCATCCGCAAGCAACATTCTGGTTAGCGTTTCAGGCGAGAAGGGGCTGATGCGAGTGACCGTGAGAGATGATGGAATCGGGTTTGAGCGGAGTATGGTGGATGAGGAGTCGCACTTCGGTCTCCAACTGATGAGAGACCGAACTGAATCAGTCGGGGGGACCTTCCATGTGGCGTCCTCGCCTGATCGCGGCACGCTGGTCGTCGCCACGTTCCCCGCCGAGTAGAGACTAGGCCCCGAGGTTCGGGGCCTAGGAATCATCGATGAACCGTGGCTGCTAGCCCTTCCAGTGAGCGCCGCCCGCGAGCAGCAGGGCAGCCAAGGAGCCAAGAGCCAAGGCGATCCTCTTCGCCAGCTTCATCCTGCACCCCCTCAAACTTAAGCCCTATGAGCGCCGCCCCATCTGGGCGATGCTAGGCCACTATCGGGGGACACCCAATGGGCCGACAAGCCGGAAGAACCGCCTACAGCACCTTTCGTAGGCGCGGGTCTTATGAATGTCCCCCACTTGGCTCGTTCACCTGGGCACCCTTTGCGTGCAAGATGGGCGGGGATTCTAGGTCGAAGGAGACAGCTTGGCGTCTAGCAAAGGGAATCGTGAATCCGCTGATCGAGCGCTCCTGACGGGCTTCGAGCTGCTTGTCATCGTGCCAACCCTGTCGGGCCTCGTGTACCTGGGGAGTCAGAACCCCGCTGCGTTCGAAGATCCGCACAATCTGACTCTCTGGACCCTGATCGTCGCCTTCGTCGAGCTGTTGCCGGTTCCGACCTGGGGTGGTCTTCAGGTCAGCCTGGGTTTCCCGCTACTTATGGTGGTCGGGATTCTCTACGCACCTGTGGCAGCGGGCGCCGTGGCGCTGATCGGCTCGTTCGATCCTCGTGAATTTAGACGCGAGGTGGACTTCCTTCGGGCGCTGTTCAATCGATCGCAGGTAGCTGTCTCCGTGGCGGCCGCGAGTTTCGTGTTCCATGCGGTTGCTGGGTACGTGACCTCTGCTTCTCCCCCGGCCTGGTGGCTCCAGTTAGCAGCTGTGATTGTCGCGGCTATCGCAGACTATCTCGCCAACGTAAGTCTAGTCACGATGTTCGCCAGCATCCGACTGCATCTGCCACCCTCCAAGGTCATCCGTCAGTTCCGCATCGGTCGGCCAGCTGAGTTCCTTGTGAGCTACTTGGGCCTGGGCCTTCTCAGCCTGGTGGTGGTGCAGTTCTACCTCAACTGGGGCTTGTGGTCGGTTGTGGTGTTCATCGCCCCAATGCTCCTCGCGAGGCAGATGTTCTTCCGGTCGCTCGCGTTGGAGGAGGCGCATAAGGAGCTGCAGGATCGCGAGCAGGTTCTTCGGGCGCTGTCCAACCGCATGGCCGAGGAGCGCCAGGACGAGCGGGCCCAGATCGCCGCCTACCTCCACGACGACCTGGCCCAACTCCTCTTCCGGCTGTCCATCCAGGTGGACCTGGCCCGGCGGCACCTCGATTCGGGCCGCTTGGAGAAAGCGGAGGAGACCCTTTCCTCCATCAAGGAGACGAAGAACAAGACCTCCGACCGGATCCGGGCCCTCATCCGTGACCTGCACCGCTCGCCGCTGGGTCGAGCCGGGCTAGCCGAGGCCTTGGAGGGATTCATCGCCGAGGTGGGCAAGGACTCCGGGGTGCGGTTCCGCGTGGACGTCCAGGAGATCCCGTTGCCGCCACCGATCGCCCTGCTCCTGTACCACATCGCCCGGGAGGGCGTGATGAACGCCCTGAAACACGCGGAGGCCCGCAACATGTGGGTCACCGTGAGGGAGGAGGGCGATTCGTTCGAGTTGGTGCTTCGCGACGACGGCAAGGGGTTCGATACGATCGGCCCCGGGCCGGAGGGCCACTACGGTATGGCCATGATGCGGGAGCGGGCCCTGGTCGGTGGCGGCAGCTTCGACGTGCGGAGCGCGCCGGGGGCCGGCACCACGATCACCGTCCGGTTCCCCACCTCGCTATTGCAGGAGGCCGCCCAAACCGAGCCGGAGTCGGAGGAAGGAACCGCGTCGTCCGCCACGTCTTCGGGCGGTGCTTCCCCCAGTACCCCCGAGGAACCGGCCGCGGCATCCGCCCTCGCATCACGCTGATCAACATCAGCGCCACGCCACCGTAGGCGAACAGATCCCCCAACGACAGCACGGCGTTCACCGGAGCGCCGAACGAGATGACGTCCGCGAGTGGCGCGAGAACGTCGTTCGGGTCCATGAGGTGGTGCTTGGCCCCCGCCCGGTCCTGCAGTGCTGCTAGCTCTTCCCTCGAACCGGAGCGCTCGAGCGCCGCCCCGCTCACGGGCATCCCTCCGTTGGCCCCGATGACGGCCACGTTCAGCACCAACCCCACGACGATGATGGGGAATCCCGGCATCCGTACGTTCGCCCCGGCGAAAGCGATGAGCAGGACGTACGAGGTGACCAGCATGACCGGGCCGATCACGTCGGGGGTCAACCCGAACAGGCTCGGGGTCGGCGCGAGCTGGAGGGCCAGGCCGGCGATGGCCAGGCCCGGCCAGGCCAGCTGGAGGTGTTCGAAGTGCTTGGGTGTTCCGCCGGCCAAGTAGCCGATCAGAAGCGACGCGAGGATCAGTCCTGCCAGCAGGGCCATCCGGGGTTCCTTGGGGAAGGGTAGCCCGCAGATTCTGCCGGGCCCGCGGCCGGATGTCCACCCCCCAGCTTGGGGGTAGCATCCGCCTGCTGTGGCCAGGATGGTGCCGTTCCCGATGCTCGAGACCGACAGCAGTGCCGAGCGACGGCTGTACGAAGGGTTCCTGCAACAGCTGGACGACGCGTACGTCGTGTACCACTCGGTGGACTGGGTGCTGGCCGGGCCGGGGAGGCCGGAGCAGGGCGAGGCCGACTTCGTGGTCGCCCACGCGGAGGACGGTGTGCTGGTGCTGGAGGCCAAGGGCGGGCGGCTCTCGTACGACCCGGCCGGTCGACGGTGGACCCAGTCCGGGCGCGACGGGACGCACGGCCTGGACGAAGATCCCTTCCACCAGGCGGCCGGAGAGATGCGCTCGCTCGTGAAGATCCTCTCGGAACAACCGGGGTGGGAGGAATGGATGCCGGCGTACGGGTACGGGTGCGCGTTCCCCGACGGAGACTACGAACGCCCCGCGCACCCAGGAGCCCCCCCAGAGATCGTGATCGACCGCGACGACATGGACGGGTTGGCGGTCCGGGTGAAGGAGATCCAGCGGCACTGGCGGGCCAGCCGGGAACGGAGGCGATTCGGGGCCGAAGGGATGCAGGCCCTGTCCCTCGCGCTCGGCCGCAGCGTGGAGATCCGGGCACCGCTCAAGCTGGCGTTCGACGAGGAGGACAAGAAGATCGTCGAGCTCACCGAGGAACAGTCATGGGTGCTGTCGTTCGTGCTGAATCGCAAGCGGGCCGCGGCGACCGGGCCGGCAGGGTGCGGCAAGACGCTGCTCGCCATCCAACTGGCCAAGCGCCTTGGGGCGGAAGGGAAGCGAACCCTGCTCACCTGTTTCAACGCGCGCCTTGGCGCGTACCTGAAGGAATGCGTGATCGGCGCTCCTGGTGTCGAGGTGTTCCACTTCCACGAGCTGTGCCGGTCGATTGCGGAGGAAGCGGGGCTCAGGGTGCCGCCCGAAGGCGAGCCCAACGGTGACCTGTACGAGGACGTGCTGCCCGGCCTCCTCGAGGAGGGCGCCCGGAAGCTGGGTCCCCGGTTCGAGGCGATGGTCGTCGACGAAGCCCAGGACTTCAGGGAATGGTGGTGGCCGGCGCTACTCGGGCTCCACCGGGATCCCGACGAGGGAACGCTCTACGTGTTCGCTGAC
>JAHEXX010000086.1:0-1463 GCA_023251895.1 bacterium | reverse complement strand
GCGCGCTCCCGTTCGAGCAGGAGCCTGCCAAGCTACCTGCCAACCTGCGGAACACGCGGGAGATCCACGAGTTCGTGTCGGTCTTCTACGGCGACGGCCACAAGCCGCCGTCGAAGGGACCACTAGGGCGGCACCCGGAGATCCTCGAGTACCGGGACGACGACGAGCTGGCGCACCTGCTCGCGGTGGTCCTGACCAACCTGGTCGAGGAGGAGCGGGTGCCAGTGTCCGACATCGCGGTGCTGACGCCATCGGGTCGAGACAAGAGCCGACTGTGGGCTCGGGGACACGTGGACGGGTTCCGCTTGTCCGACCGGGTGGAGCCGGGAACCGTTCTCTGGTCAAGCGTCCACGGCTTCAAGGGGCTGGAGCGACCGGTCGTGATCCTGGCCGAGATCGGGGACAAGCACCAGGAAGACTTGGCGCGGTACGTCTACGTTGGCGGCTCTCGGGCGCGGAACCACCTGATCGTGCTGGCGGCCGAGCCGGTGGCGAAGGAGCTCCGCGCGTTGACGCGCGCCGACTAGATCGGGATGCCATGGGGGACCTGGGGTACTTCGGGCCGGACAGCGTCTCCTGGCAGGTCCACCGGGAGGTCACGGTCCTGTTCGGCGGCGCGCGGGCGGTGCTGATGCAGGCAGCGCACCCGCTCGTGATCGCCGGGGCCCGGGAGACGGGGTTCTACGAGCGGAACCCGTGGAGGCGGCTGCAGCGCACGCTGGTCCTGACCTACACGATCACGTTCGGCACCAAGGCAGAGGCCCATGCGGCCGCTGACCGCATCAACGACGTCCATGCCCGGATCAGTGGTGTCGACGAGGTCACGGGCATGACGTACGACGCGCTTGATCCGGAGCTGCTGCTGTGGGTGCACGCCTGCCTCGTCGACAGCGCGCTGCTCTTCGAGGAACTCACAGTCGGCAAGCTCGACGACGGCGGGAGACAGCGGTTCCACGAGGAGCAGATGCTGGCGGCCGAGCTGGTCAAGGTGCCGCGCGACATGATCCCGTCGACGGTGCCGTCGCTTCGGGCGTACATCACCGACGTCGTCTCATCCGGCATCCTGCAAGTCACCGACGCCGCCCGGAGAGTGGCCGACCTGTTCCAGGACCCGCCGCGGGAAGCCGAGTGGCGCCCTGTGTTGAAGGGCGTCTCCCGCCTGGCGTTCGGGATGCTCCCGCCGCAGGTCCGGGAGATGTACGGGATCGACCTCGGACACGGCCGCGAGGCGGCCATGCGGGCTGCCTTCGTCCTCGCCCGCTTGCTTCGGCCGCTCCTTCCCGCGAGGTACCGGTACATCGCGCCGTACCAGGAGTGGCTCCTGCGGCAGCGGGGCAAGGAGGTTCCGAGCCGGGTGTTGGATGCCCGCCGGGCCGTGGGCATGCCACCGGACCGGACCAGGCGCATCGAGGGCTAGACTCCCGGTTCATGGGGAGCATCGACGGGGTCTTCCTGGACATCGA
>JAHEXX010000085.1 GCA_023251895.1 bacterium | reverse complement strand
GAACGTGCACCCCGCGGTGCTCGAGGCCATGCACAAGCCCATGCTCGGGCACCTCGACCCCGACTTCTGGGACATCCTCCTCCACCTCGTGGACATGCTCGCGGCGGCGTTCCGCCGCAACGACGGCCTGACGCTGTGCCTATCGGCCAGCGGCACCTCCGGTATGGAGGCCGGCATGGCCTCGCTGATCGAGCCCGGAGACAAGATCATCGTGGCTCACGCCGGGTTCTTCGGTGCTCGGCTCCTGGAGATGGCCGGCCGGTACCAGGCCGACGTCGTGGAGCTGTCGGCGCCGTTCGGGCAGATCGTCCCCATCGACGCGGTCACGGACGCCCTGGCAGCGAGCCCCGACGCGCGCGTCGTGGCCCTGGTGCACGCGGAGACCTCGACCGGCACGAGCTACCCGCTGAAGGAGCTGGCGGAGGCCATCCGAGCGAGCGGGTCCGACGCGCTGCTGTTCGCCGACTGCGTGACGTCCCTCGGGGCGCAGGAGCTCGAGACCGGCGCCTGGGGCGTGGACTACGCGTACGCTTGCTCGCAGAAGGCCCTGGGCTGCCCGCCCGGACTCTCCCCGGCGTCTCTGTCCGAGCGCGCGTTGGATCGCATCCACGCGCGGAAGACGCCGGTCCCGTTCTCGTTCGACTTCGAGCTGCTGAAGAAGTACTGGACCGACCGGCCCGTCACGTACCACCACACGCTCCCGATCCTCCAGTACTACGCGCTGTACACGGGTGTGAAGCTCCTGCTGGAGGAGGGGCTTGAGGCGCGGTGGGCCAGGACCGAGGACGCCGGCCGGTACTTCCAAGCCCAGATGGCCGAGCGCGGGTACACGCTGCTGTCGGATCCGGAGCACACGTTGGCCCAACTGTCGGCGGTGAACGTTCCGGAGGGCGTGGACGGCAAGGAGATCCAGTTGCGGATCCTGCGCGAGCACGGGATCGAGGTGGGAGGTGGGCTCGGACCCACCGCTCCCCCGATCTGGCGCGTGGGCCTGATGGGCGTGAACGCGAACCGGGAGACCGCGGACCGGGTCCTCCAAGCCTTCGACGCGGTGCTCCCAGGGTAGGAGTCCAGTTGGCCGTTCGCGACCGTCTCCACAGGAGCGAGCTCGCCGTCCCCGGCACCAACGTCCGGGCGATGGAGAAGGCGCCCACGCTCGGGGCCGACCTCGTGTTCCTCGACCTCGAGGACGCCGTCGCGCCCGCCGACAAGGATCAGGCCCGCGAGAACGTCATCGAGGCGTTGAACGGACTGGACTGGTCCCGGTGCGCGGTGTCGGTTCGCATCAACGGGCTCGATACCCACTGGTGTTACCGGGACGTCGTGGAGGTGATGGAAAGGGCCGGCGACAAGCTGGACACGATCCTTATCCCCAAGGTCGGCAGGCCCTCGGACGTAGCGTTCGTGGCGACGCTCTGTTCGCAGATCGAGCTGACGCGGCATGTGCCCGCGGTCAACCTTCACATCCTGATCGAGACGGCCGCGGGGATGGCCCACGTGGAGGCCATCGCGCAGGCGTGCCCGGATCGCTTGGAGGCCATGGTGTTCGGGGTGGCCGACTACGCTGCGAGCGTCCAGGCCCGGACGACCAACATCGGCGGGGCCAATCCCGACTACTCGGTGCTGACCGACCCAGACCCCGACTCCGCGACCCGCGAGCGGCACTGGGGCGACCAGTGGCACTTCGGCATCTCCCGGATGGTCGCGGCGTGCCGCGCGTACGGGCTCCGACCCATCGACGGACCCTTCGGAGATTACGGGGATCCCGAGGGGTACCGGGCAGCGGCTCGGCGCGCGGCCGCCCTCGGATGTGAAGGCAAGTGGGCGATCCACCCGTCCCAGATCGAGCTGGCCAACCAGGTCTTCACGCCGAGCGACGCCGAGGTCGACCGAGCCAGGCGGATCCTCGAGGCGATGGAGGAGGCCGCCAAGGAAGGCCAAGGCGCCGTCTCCTTGGACGGGCGACTGATCGACGCCGCCTCGATCCGCATGGCCCAGAATCTGATGAACAAGGTCGAGCAGATGAAGGCGCGAGGATGAATATCCACGAGTACCAGGCCAAGGAGCTGCTGAGGCAGTACGGCATCCCGGTGCCGCTGGGCGAGGTCGTGTACTCGGTCAAGGCGGCGGCCCGGGTGGCCGAGGAGATCGGGGGCCAGCGCTGGGTGGTGAAGGCCCAGATCCACGCGGGCGGGCGCGGCAAGGCGGGCGGCGTCAAGCTGGCCAACTCCATGGAGCGGCTGGCGGAGCTCGCGGACCAGATGATCGGCAGCCGTCTGGCCACCGAGCAGACCGGCCCAGAGGGCCAGCGGGTGCAGCGGGTGCTGGTCGAGCGCGCGGCGAAGATCGACCGCGAGATCTACCTGGGCTTCATCGTCGATCGGGATTCCCAACGCATCGTCGTGATCGCGACCGCGGAGGGCGGCGTCGACGTGGAGGAGATGGCTCGCGAGCATCCAGAGCGGATCCACAAGGAAGTGGTGGACCCCGCCATCGGGCTCCTGGACTTCCAGTGCCGGAAGATCGCCATGGCCCTCGGCCTGCAGGATCGCATGTCGCCCTTCGTGAGGATCCTCAAGCGCTTCTACCGGTGCTTCCGGGACAAGGACATGCTGCTCGCCGAGATCAACCCTCTCGTGGAGACGGAGGACGGCGATCTCCTGGCCCTGGACTGCAAGATGGTCTTCGACGACAACTCGCTGTTCCGGCAGGGGGAGATCGCCGAGCTCCGTGACTTCGACGAGGAGGACCCCAAGGAGGTCGAGGCCACCGGCCACGGCCTCAACTACATCGCCCTGGACGGGCAGGTGGGCTGCATCGTCAACGGCGCCGGCCTGGCCATGGCGACGATGGACGCGGTCGTGCTGCATGGCGCGCGGCCGGCCAACTTCCTGGACGTCGGCGGGGGCGCCTCGCCGGAGAAGGTGGCCAACGCGTTCCGCATCGTGCTGAAGGACCCCAACGTGAAGGCGATCCTCGTGAACATCTTCGCCGGCATCAACCGATGCGACTGGGTCGCGACGGGTGTGGTGCAGGCGACGCGCGACCAGCGGATCGTCGTACCGATCGTGGTCCGACTGGCCGGCACCAACGAGGTGGAGGGCCGGCGGATCCTGTCCGAGTCGGGCCTCGACCTCATCACCGCCGAGGACCTGGACGAGGCCGCGGCCAAGGCCGTCGCGGCGTTGAAGGCGGTGGAGGCATGAGACTCCCTAGGTCAAGCTCAAGCAGCCTGGAGCATGGTTGCACCTCCATGTCGGTTGACGTCGTAGCCCTCTCCGTCCTGCCACATCCGCCAGATGACTCGCACCCACGCCCGTGCCAGGATGCGCACGGCGTGGGGATGAGACTTGCCCCGGGCGATGGCCCGCGTGTAGACGTGCGCAGCCCAGGGCGACGCGCGGCGGGAGTCGTCGGCGAAGTCGACGAGCGCGTTGCGCAGCTTCTTATCGCAGGCCCATCGGAACCCGACCGAGCGGGACTTCCCGGACGCTCGGGTAACCGGCGCGACGCCGACGAGTGCCGCCAGGCACTCCTCGTCGGGGAATCGCTCGCGTGCGTCGCCGATCTCGGCGAGCAAGGAGGCAGCCCGGACCCCTCGCCCCGCTCTGGGCAGCGTCGTGAAGATGTGGGCGTCCCGGTGGACCTCAAGCCGCTCTACCACCTCCGCCTCCAGCTCCCTCGCCCCGCCGTTGCAGGCCTCGATGGCATCGAGCAGGGCCAGCACGCACAGCCCCCTGCCCTCGGCCTCGGTCTCCTCGATCCCAGCTTCCGGAGCCTGCTTGATCCGGCGCAGCAGCTCGCCCACGGGCGTACGTCCGCAGTAGCCGATGCGCCTGAGGAACGCCCCCAGCCGAGCCTCCGTGAGCCTCGCCGCCGATGCCGTGGTCGGGTACCGCCGCAGGAAGGCCACGGAGACGGCCGAGTCCAGGTCGTGGAACAGCCCAACTGCTCCCGGGAAGCACAGCTCGAGCTGGGACCGCAGCTGGTTCGCCAGGGCCACCCGGGCCTCCACCAGGTCCTTGCGGGTACGGGTAAGGGCTCGCATGACCTTGGTCTCGGGCCCATCGGGGACCAGCGCCTTGAGCCGGTGGCCGTCGGTGCGAACCACGTCCGCCAGGACGTAGGCGTCGCCGGGATCGGACTTGGCTCCGGTCGAGGAGTACCGGCCCCGCAGGGCCTTGACCTGGCCCGGGGGGATCACGAACACCTCCAGCCCGGCCTCCAGCCGGGCCTCCACCAGGGGGCCGTCGGGGCGCTCGATCCCCACACTCGCCACCCCCAGCTTCACCTGCCGCTTGATCAGCCCGGCGAAGGACTTGCCGGTGTTCGGCACGTCGAACCGGGCCCGGATCGCACCGTCCTCCTCCGCGACGCACACCGCGTGGGCCTTGCTCGCCCAGTCGATGCCGGCCAGCCTTCGTCCTCGTCGCTTCACCTTCCCCCTCCCTTCTGCCACCATCGCAGCACCGTCGGTGTCGGGGCGCCTGGCCGGTCGCTCATTGCGTGGCGATCTGTGTCGCGCGTCCCTGGAGCCGGTCTGGGCGCCCCGGCCCGTCGGGACCCGCAGGTCTCATGCTGGTCCTCCAGGGACGAGCGCGCCTGGCGGTGCCCCGACGGTCACCGGGGGTTCGTCCGAGAGTCTCCTGCAGCTCGCCCCTCCAGCCGTGGACCTCGAAGGAGGGTGCACCAATGAGCGTGTTCGTCGACCGGAGCTCGCGGGTCATCATCCAGGGCTTCACCGGCCAGCACGCCACGTTCCACGCCGCGGAGGCGATGGCAGGCGGGACCAACGTCGTGGGGGGCGTCACGCCGGGCAAGGGCGGGTCCACTCACCTGGACCGCCCCGTGTTCAACAGCGTGGCCGAGGCGGTGGCCGAGACCGGCGCCGACGTCTCCGGCATCTTCGCGCCGCCCCAGGTGGCGGTGGACGCGCTGCTCGAGGCCATCGAGGCAGGGATCCGCGTGGCGGTGATCATCGCCGACGGCGTCCCCGTGCAAGACATGGTGCGCACCAAGCGATACCTCACCGGGCGGAGCACGGTGATCATCGGCCCAAACTCCCCCGGCATCATCACGCCCGGCGAGTGCAAGGTCGGGATCATGCCGTCGCACATCTACCGGAAGGGACGGATCGGCGTCGTGTCGAAGAGCGGGACGCTCAACTACGAAGCCGTGGCCCAGATGGGGAAACTCGGTCTGGGCCAGTCGACGTGCGTCGGCATCGGTGGCGACCCCGTGAACGGCGTGGACTTCCGGACAGTCATGCAAGCCTTCGAGGAAGACGACGAGACCGACATCGTCGTGTTGATCGGCGAGATCGGCGGGAACCAGGAGGTGGAGGCGGCCCGCTGGGCCAGCCACTACATGAACAAGCCGGTCGTGGGCTTCGTGGCCGGCGCATCCGCGCCCCGGGGCCGGCGGATGGGTCACGCCGGGGCCGTGATCAGCGGCGAGTCCGATACCGCCACGGCCAAGCTCGACGCGATGGAGGCCCTCGGGCTGTACACGGTTCGGAACCCCGCCGACATCGGCGACGCCGTCCTCCGCGCGATCAAGGAGACCGGCGAGCACCACCACGCCCGCGCCGGACCCTAGGGTTCGCGCCGCCCGCGGCCGGCCTTCGCCCGGGCGTGCTGGCCCAGCAAGACCTTACGAAGCCGGACATGGTGCGGTGTGACCTCCACGCACTCGTCCTCGCGGATGAACTCGAGGGCCTGCTCCAGCGACAGCACCCGCCTGGGGATCAACCGGACCAACTCCTCCGCGGTGGACTGGCGGATGTTCGTGAGCTTCTTCTCCCTCGTGGGGTTCACGTCCATGTCCTCCGCGCGGACGTTCTCGCCCACGATCATGCCCTCGTAGGTCTCCTCGCCGGGGCCCACGAACAGCGACCCCCGCTCCTGGAGGTTCAGCGACGCGAACGAGGTCACGAGGCCACGTCGGTCGCCGACCAGCGAGCCGGTCGGCCGCGTCCGCAGTTCCCCGTGCCACGGCTCGTACCCCTCGAACACGTGGTGGAGCTGCCCGGTCCCCCGCGTTTCGGTCAGGAACTCCGTCCGGAACCCGATGAGGCCGCGGGCCGGCACCAGGTACTCCATCCGGATCCATCCGGTTCCGTGGTTCACCATGTGCTCCATCCGGCCCTTTCGCAGCGCCAGCAGTTGCGAGAGCACGCCCAGGTACTCCTCGGGCGCGTCGATGGCAACGCGCTCGATCGGCTCGTGCCGCTTGCCCTGCACCGTCTTCGTGACGACCTGGGGCTTGCCCACCGTGAGCTCGAAGCCCTCGCGGCGCATCATCTCCACCAGCACGGCCAGCTGGAGCTCGCCGCGGCCCTGCACCTCCCAGACCTCGGGACGGTCCGTCGGGAGCACCCGGATGGAGACGTTCCCCACCACCTCCTCGTCCAGCCGACCCTTCACCAGCCGCGCCGTGAGCTTCTCGCCGTCCTGCCCGGCCAGGGGGGACGTGTTGATGCCGATCGTCACGGATAGGCTCGGCTCGTCCACTCGCGTGACCGGCAACGGGCGGGGGTCGTCCGGGTCGGCCAGGGTCTCGCCGATCGTGACCTCGGGGATGCCGGCCACCGCGATGATCTCGCCGGGACCGGCCTCTTGAGCTTCGACGCGGTCGAGGGCCTGGGTCACGTACAGTTCCCCGACCTTCGCCCGCTCGATCGTGCCGTCGGCCCGGCACCACGCCACCTGCTGCCCGCGTCGGATGGTCCCGTGCCGCACCCGGCACAGCGCGAGCCGCCCGACGTACGGCGACGCGTCGAGGTTGGTGACCAGGGCCTGCAGCGGGTGTCCTTCCTCGTACTCCGGCGCCGGGATATGGGCTTTCAGCATCTCGAACAAGGGTTCGAGGTCGGTTCCCTCGACATCCGGGTCCGCGGAGCACGTCCCGGCCCGCGCGTTGCAGTACAGGATGGGAAAGCCGACCTGGTTCTCGTCGGCATCGAGGTCCAGGAAGAGCTCCTCCACCTCGTGAACCACCTCCTTCACCCGTGAGTCGGGCCGGTCGATTTTGTTCACGACCAGGATCGCCGGCAGCCGGGCTTCCAGGGCCTTGCGCAGCACGAACCGGGTCTGCGGCAACGGGCCCTCGCTGGCGTCGACGAGGAGAAGCACGCCGTCGACCATGGTGAGGCCGCGCTCAACCTCGCCCCCGAAGTCCGCGTGGCCCGGAGTGTCGACGATATTGATCTTGAAGTCACCGTGGCGGACGGCGGTGTTCTTGGCGAGGATCGTGATGCCCTTCTCGCGCTCCAGGTCCATGGAGTCCATCACGCGCTCCTCGACGTTCTGGTTCTCGCGGAACGCGCCCGACTGCCAGAGCATGGCGTCGACCAGCGTGGTCTTGCCGTGGTCCACGTGGGCCACGATGGCGATGTTCCGGATGTCCTCGCGCGTGGGCATGGGCGTACGACGCTCCCGTTCGTGGGGCTGGCGCCGCGCGGACGCGCGGCGCCACCCAGTGTACCGACTGAGCGCACGCCCCCCATACATGAGCTCCGAACGTCGCCGGTTGATCGGCAGAGAAGCCTCGGCAGGCCCTTCTGACCGCCGGACAGCGAAGCCGCTGGACGGCTTTCCCCCGTAGGTGTAAGAGAGGGCAGCACGTCGACCGCGAAGGGGGAGACCGTGTCGCAACATCCGAAGGACGGCCGGAACCACCTGTCCAGACGCGAGTTCCTGATAAGGGCCGGCATGACCGGCGTCGCGCTTCCGAGCCTGGGGGCGATCCTCGCCGCGTGCGCCAAGAAGGCCACTCCAGGCGGGGGTGGGAGCGTGAGTCCCGGCGGCCTCAAGCTCGCCAGTCCCGACAACCCCGTGACCCTACCGGTCACGAGCGACAACCCGCCCATCGCAGACGGCCTGCAGCACGAGGGCGGGCCGCTGAAGATCTTCGGCTACAACGACTACATCTACAAGAAGGTGCTCAACCAGTTCAAGGACACGTTCGGGGTCGGCGTGCAGTACACCGTCTTCGACACGCCGGATGAGATGGTCTCGAAGATGAAGACGAACGGCTCGGACTTCGACCTGATCGTGACCGTGACGCTCGAGAACATCGGCAAGCTCGGCTTCGGCAAGCTCATCCAGCCTCTGAACCAGAGCTACCTGCCGAACGTGGGACCCGGGATCCTGTCGGGACTCCCGGACTTCTACGACGTCGGCCGCGTGTACGCGGCCCCCTACGTCATCTACACCACCGGGATCGCCTGGCGGAACGACATGGTCTCTGACGACATCGCCGCGATGGACAACCCCTACGACATCTACTGGGACACGCGGTTCGCGGGGAAGACCCACCTGTTGAACGGCTCCCGAGATCTGCTGGCCGCCGCGCTGCTCCGGCGTGGGTACAGCCCAAACGAGACCGACCCCACGAAGCTCGATCAGGTCAAGCAGGACCTCTTGGACGGGGCCAACACGATGGGGTGGAAGTACGACCACGTCGACTACACGGAGCTCAGCACCAACTCGTGGGAGATCCACAACACGTGGTCGGGGCAGATGGCCTACTACCAGTACTACCTGCCCAAGGGCGTGGACATCACGGCCCTGTCCTACCTGTGGCCGCCCCAGGGCGCAGGGAAGAAGCCGGGGCTCATCTCCCACGACCTGTTCGCCATCCCCAAGGGCGCGGCCAACCCGGTTCTGGCACACCAGATGATCAACTTCCTGTACGACACGAAGACCTCGCTCCTCAACTATTCCTACGAGGGGTACCAGCCCGCGATCAACGCGTTCACGCCCGACATCGCCGTCTCCGGCGGCTACCTGCCCGAGAGCCTGGCCTACACGATCATCACGCCCGACATGGTCCCGCTCGGCGTCTCGGAGCTGGAGCTGGCCCCGGCCGCGACCCAGCTGTACCAGCAGATCTACACAGAAGTCACCGGCGGTGCGTAAGGTCCCGAAGACGAAGGGGGCCTGGTTCCCCCGCTGGTTCTGGCCGTCGTTCGCAGCGCCGGCGAACCTGTGGCTCCTCGCGTTCTTCGTCGTGCCCTTCTACGTCATCCTGGCCGTCGCGTTCGGGGGCCTGAACCAGATCTTCCTGACCCCCGAGCCCGTGTACAACCCGCTGCGGTGGACCTTCGGGTCGTTCCGGGATGTTGCGCGGCAGCTGTTCACCAGCCAGTCGATCTACCAGGAGGCGTTCGTCCGCACGCTCGTGTACGTCATCCTTGCCACGGTGCTGTGTCTTCTGATCGGCTATCCCGTCGCGTACTTCATCGCGCGACATGCCGGGCGCTTCAAGACGGTGTTCCTCGTCGCGTTCATCGCGCCCTTCTGGATCAGCTACATGATGCGGATGTTCGCGTGGGTGAACCTGCTCCAAGAACAGGGCTACATCAACAAGATACTGACCACGCTCGGCATCCTTCGCGAGCCCCGGTTGTGGCTCGTGGGCAAACCCTCGACCGTCATCTTGGGACTCGTGTACGGCTACGTCCCGTACATGATCCTCCCGCTGTACGGAACGCTGGACCGGATCAACCAGTCGACACTGGAAGCGGCCCGGGACCTCGGGGCCGGGCAGGTCCGTACGTTCTTCCGGGTCACGCTCCCCGTCTCCCGCCAGGCCATCCTGGCCGGGTGCGTCATCGTCACACTGCCGATGTTCGGCGACTACTTCACGCAGACGCTGCTCTCCAGCACTCGCAGCACCGCTATGTTCGGGAACCTCATCGTGAGCTCGCTGGACAGCTCGCTCGTGAACACGGGTGCGTCCCTCGTGATCATCCTGCTGGTCCTGCTGATCTTCCCGATGCTCTATTACCTGCGGAGCACGGCGCGAGCCCAGGAGCTGGCAGGGAGATGAGCGGGACCGCCGTTGCCGAGGCCGTCGCGGAGGAGCGGGGGGCCACTCGTCGGTTCGGATCGTGGCTGGCCAACCCCTGGGCCAAGGCCCGGTTCCTGTGGGTGATCGCCATCGCCTACGTCTTGTGGACGCTGATGCCCGTGGTCATCGCGGTCCTGTTCTCGTTCAACGCCGGGAAGGCCCAGACGGCCTGGCAGGGGTTCTCGCCGACCCGCTGGTACCTCCGGGACGTGAACTCGGTGTGGCGGGACGAGACCCTCCGCCGCGCGTTGATGCAGAGCCTCAAGCTGTCCACCCTGACGGTCGTGATCGCGGTGCCCCTGGGGGTCGCGTTCGCGCTCGCCCTGGACCGGTGGCGGGGCCGGGGGGCGGGAACCTCCAACTTCGTGATGCTGTTCTCGTTCATCACGCCCGAGATCGCCATCGGGGTCGCCCTGTTCCTGTTCTTCACCGAGCTCGTGACGGTGGTCGGTCTGGGCTTCAAGGCGCAGGTGTTCGGCCTGTCGATGTACGAGATGGCTTACCCGGTCATCGTGGTGCGCGCGCGACTGCTGTCGATCGGCAAGGAGTACGAGGAGGCCGCCATGGACCTCGGCGCGTCGCCCACGCAGTCGCTCCGGAGGGTGCTGCTGCCGCTGCTCGCTCCTGCCATCTTCGCCAGCATCGCCATCGTGTTCGCGTCGGCGATCGACAACTTCGTCATCTCGCAGCGCCTCTCGATCGACGCGTCGACGCAGACCATCCCCATCCTGATCTACGCATCGGCCCGGCGGGCTCCGCTGCCGTCGCTGAATGCATTGGCCAGCATCACGCTGCTCACCTCCACGCTGCTGATCGCGCTGGCCTTCGTGCTCTACCGGCGGTCGACTCGGCACGAGCGTCGGAGACTGTCCGTGGCCGAGAGCGTCCCGGTGGGGATCTGAACCCCCCTCGGTCGGACTCCGAGGGTCTGCCCCCGAGTAGACGGCCAGCCTTCTACGGGGGGAGCCGATCCGCGGGGTAGGCTGGCGGGCCATGAGCGACAGGGTCCGGCTCTTCCTCGCCAGCTTCCTGATGCTGTTCGTGGAGCTCGTGCTGATCCGGTGGTCGGGCGCGAACGTCCTGTACCTCTCCTACTTCTCGAACTTCGTGCTGCTCGGGAGCTTCTTGGGCATCGGGTTGGGGTTCCTGCGATCCGGCCGAGGCCGCGACCTGTTCCCCTACGCCCTGGTCATCCTGGTCTTCTTCGTGGTGTTCGTGGTGGCCTTCCCCATCACGATCGACCGCGCAGGCAGCGACCTCATCTACTTCGGGAACTTCCGGCGCTCGGGGCTGCCGGTCTGGGTGATGCTGCCGGTGATCTTCCTGGCCGTCGCCGCGGTGATGGGGGCCATCGCCCAGGGCGTGGCGCGTCTGTTCGAGCGGTTCGAGCCGCTGGAGGCGTACCGCCTGGACATCATGGGGAGCCTGGCCGGCATCGCCGCGTTCACGCTGCTGTCGTTCCTCGGTGCGACGCCTTTCGTGTGGGGCGCGGTGATCGGCGCCGTGCACCTCGTGCTGCTCCGGCCTGGGATCCGGGCGCTGCAGGCGGTCGCGGCCATGGGGCTCCTCGTCCTGCTCGCCGGGCAGTCGTTCCAGGCCGGCACGTACTGGTCGCCTTACTACAAGATCACGGTCGAGACGGTCACGAGGCCCGCGTTCGGCACGGTGCACCCGATACGCGTGAACGGGATCCCTCACCAGGTGATCGAGGCGGCGGCCGTCCGGCAGGTCCGGGGGCCCATCTACTTCGTGCCCTACGAGCGGGTGAGGGACAACCGGCTGCGCAACGTGCTGATCGTCGGCGCCGGCTCCGGGAGCGACGTCGCGATCGCGCTGCGCGAGGGCGCGCAACATGTCGACGCGGTGGAGATCGACCCAACGATCCAGCGGCTCGGTGTGGACCTGCATCCCGACCACCCCTACCAGGATCCTCGGGTCCGGGCGATCATCGACGACGGGCGGGCCTTCCTGGAGCGAACCGACCAGAAATACGACCTCATCCTGTTCGCTCTCCCCGACTCGCTCACGCTGGTGTCGGGCCAGTCGTCGCTGCGCCTGGAGAGCTACCTGTTCACCCGGCAGGCCGTGGAGGCGGCCAAGGCGCACCTCGCCCCGGGAGGCGCTTTCGGTATGTACAACTTCTACCGGGAATCCTGGTTGGTGGACCGGCTGGCCGGGACGCTGCAAGC
>JAHEXX010000084.1 GCA_023251895.1 bacterium | reverse complement strand
AGGCCATGCCGGCCTCCATACCGGAGGTGCCGCTGGCCGATAGGCACAGCGTCAGGCCGTCGTTGCGGCGGAACGCCGCCGCGAGCATGTCCACGAGGTGGAGGAGGATGTCCCAGAAGTAGGGGTCGAGGTGCCCGAGCATGGGCTTGTGCATGGCCTCGAGCACCGCGGGGTGCACGTTCGAGGGCCCCGGCCCGCAGAGCAGCCTCGATCCCGGAGCGAGCTCCGGGATGTCGGTCTTCGTTCCGGTCTTGCCGAGCGCCATGGTGTCCTCCCCTCGAACGTCGCAGGCCGCCCAGCAGGGGTGGCTGAACGGCCGTTCAGACAGACAATGGCTCAGAGTGTAGTGGAGGGGGGCGCTTCCCGGGCATCACCCCGGCGAGGGGTCGTTCCTCACCCGCGCGGGCGAGGGCTCACTCGCTGATGTCCACCCGCTCCAGAACGACGTCGGTGAGCGGCCGGTCCTGGGCCCCGGTCTCCACTGTCGAGATGGCTTGCACGACCTCGTACCCCTGCGTGACCTCGCCGAAGATCGTGTGCTTGCCGGTGAGCCACGGGGTCTCGGTCACCGTGACGAAGAACTGCGATCCGTTCGTATTCGGGCCGGCATTGGCCATCGCGAGCAGGCCGGGCCGGTCGAAGGCCGGCCCGGCCGGCGGGCACTCGTCCTCGAAGCGGTACCCCGGCCCGCCGGTGCCGGTTCCCTGCGGATCGCCGCCTTGGATCATGAAGTCGGGGATCACCCGGTGGAACACCGTGCCGGCAAACAGGGGGTCGGTTCGCTGCGTCCCTGTCCGAGGATCCGTCCACTCGCGCTTCCCGGCTGCCAGGTCGACGAAGTTCTCGACGGTCGTCGGGGCGTGCTCCGGCATCAGCCGGACCGTGAACGAGCCCTTCGACGTGACGAACGTGGCGGCGGTCATGCGAGGCCTCCCTGGGACGGATGCGGGAGCATACCCGCAGGCGTCAATCAGCGGCACCGTTAGCGGCTGCCGCGTAGAGCTGATCGAACACCCGCGGCCAGCCGTTCGCGTACCCCTCGCGGGCTTCCTCCGCATCGGGACCGAGCCGCTCCCAGCCGAGGTGCTCTAGGTCCACCCGGGTCCCGTCACCGTCGGGGGAGAAGCGGACCTCGATCTCGGTGTGCTGCTCGGCCGGGCGGTCGTTGGGCTTCCAGGCCAGAACCAACCGGTGCGGCGGTTCCCAGGCCAGCACGGTCGCCCAGTCGCCCTCGGAACCGTCGGACATCACTTCGTAGACTCGGCCGCCCTCGTGGCCCTCGAACACAATCGTCTCCGCCTTGACGCCCTCGCCCTCCCGGTCGAGCGCCCTGGAATGGGTATCCAGCGGCCACCACGCGGTCATCTCCTCGGTGAACACTCGAAAGGCCCGCTCCGCCGAGCACCGCACCGTGATCGTCCGCATGATCGGCGCCGTCGTCTGCTCGCTCATCCTTCGCCTCCCTCGCGCTCGGCGGCCTTCTTGAAGCTCACCAGCGCCTCGTCCCGGAACCGGTCCATGTAGGCGCGGAGCGTCTCCAGCCCGTTGGGGTCGACGCTGTACAGTCGCCTGTTGCCGTCCTGCCGGTCCCGCACGAGCCCCGCCCCCTTGAGCACCCGCAGGTGCTGGGACACGGCCGGTCGCGAGACCGGAAGGCCCTTCGCGATCTCACCCACGGGCAGGGGCCCCTTACGGAGTCGCTCGAACACGGCCCGCCGGGTGGGGTCTCCCAGCGCGTCCAGCACCCCCGCTTGCCCTCGGTTAGCCATGACTTACGGTAAGTTACAGCTTACTAACAGCCACCGTCAAGCCCCGGACCGTTCGGCGAGGGCCTCGCGGGCGTTGGGGACGGTGTCCCTGGGCGCGACCTTGTACCAGGCTCGCTCGATGCGGCCGTCTTCGTCGATCAGGAACGAGGAGCGGAGGATGCCCATGTAGGTCCTGCCGTGCATGGACCGCTCGCGCCAGACGCCGTAGGCCTGGGCCACGGCGCGGTCGGGATCCGAGAGCAGGGGGAACCCCAACGAGAACTTGTCGTCGAACCGGGCCTGCGCGAACGGCTTGTCGGGGCTCATGCCGAGAACGTCGACCCCCAGCGAGGCCAATTCCTCCTTGGCGTCCCGGACCTCGGATGACTGCGTGGTGCACCCGGGCGTGTCGGCCTCCGGGTAGAAGTACAGGAGCAACTTGCGCCCCTTGAAGTCCGAGAGCTTCACGGTGTTCCCGTGCTGGTCGAGCAACGAGAAGTCCGGTGCCGAGTCGCCGGGTCGGAGCTCGTTCATGCGACCAAGATAGCGCCGGTGCCGTCTATCGTCGGGGGTACTAGGCTCGGGCAAGAGTTCCCTCAACACGAGGTGGCGCCATGGGCTACGGACGAACGGTGCTGATCGAGACCGTCGCAAACGGCTGACGCGTGGTCGGCGCCCGGTTGTATGACCTGATCTACCGATTCGGGGCTCCCTGGGAGGTTGGCCCCCGCGAGGAGCTGGTCGAGCTCGTCCGGTCGGGGCGGCTGGCCCCGGAAAGGCTGCCGCGGGCCATCGACCTGGGGTGCGGAACCGGCGCCAACAGCGTCTTCTTGGCGCGGCAGGGGTTCGAGGTCACCGGCGTGGACTTCTCGGCCGTGGCCCTTGGGAAGGCGCGGGCGAAGGCCCGAGAGGCGGGGGTCGGCGCGCGGTTCGTACGGGGCGACCTCACGGCCGGGGCCATCGAGGGCGTGGAGGGTCCGTTCGACCTGCTGGTCGACTACGGGACGCTGGACGACCTGAAGGGGGAGGCCCGGGTCGCGATGGCGGCAACCATCATCGGGCTGTCTCGGCCGGGGTCCCGATTCCTGCTGTGGTGCTTCTACGCGCCGCGCGGGGAGCTTCCGTTCATCTCGTTCTCCGGCCCCTCGCGGCTGGCCCCGGCCCTCGAGCCCGGGGAGGAGGAACGGTTGTTCGGAGAAGCCTTCGATATCGAGCGATTGCCCAAGCCGGCGCCCGGGGAACGCGCGGGCTGCTTCCTCATGACCCGCCGTTGAGCGAGCGGAAGGGGCCCGGCGGTGTCGCGCAAGGGGTCAGCGGCGGGAGAGCGTCATCGAGTCGCGGCGCTAGTATGGATCACACTAGCTGCGACGCGAGCGCTTCTGGATCGGTCACCGGGAGCTTGCAGGCGAAGCGCTCGCACACGTATGCGGTGGCCTTGCCGTCGATCACGTTCCTATTCCGGAGCAACGGTACGGCCTCCGCCGACCGCGTGTCGCCGGAAGGGGCCACTGCCAGAACGTGGTTCGGGAGGAACCGCTTCTCCGTGACCTCGGCGACAAGGGCGCGGGTGTCTTCCTCTTCGGGGTGGCCCACGATCGCGACCTCGCGGACCGGCGAAAGGTACAGGTCGAGCGCGCACAACGCGTGGCCGAACCCGGTCGGAGCGGAGGCCATCGCGTCTCGCACCAGCCTGAGGGCCGACAAGCCGGCCCGCTCGTACTCCAGCTCGCCAGTCAGGCGCCCCAGCCGTTGCAGGATGTCAGCCGCCGCCGAGTTCCCGGAGGGAACCGCGTTGTCGTAGAGATCCTTGGGCCGGATCACCAGGGATTCTGAGTCCGTCCCGGTCTGGAAGAAGCCGCCGTTGGACTCGTCCCGGAACAGCCGCAGCAGGTCGTCGGCCAGCCCGCGTGCCTCCAAGAACCATCGCAGCTCAAACGTGGTCTCGTAGAGCGTGAGGCAGGCCTCGGCCATCTGCGCTAGGTCGTCGGCGTAGCCGGGCCCGCTCGGGCGGCCGTTCCGCCAGGACCGGAGCAGCCGGCCATCCTCGTCCCGCAGATGCGCGAGGACGAACTCCGCCGCACGCAGGGCCGCGTCGACGTAGGCCGGCTCGCCGAACGCCCGTCCGGCCTCGGCCAGAGCGACGATCGCCATGCCGTTCCAGGCCGTGAGCACCTTGTCGTCGGTGCCCGGGTGCACGCGTCCCTCACGGACCTCGAACAGCTCCACCCTGGCGGCCTCGAGGTCCTTGGCGAACTCCTCGGGGTCCAGGTCCAGCTCCGCGGCTGCGGCCTCGAGCGGCTGCGGAATCCACAGCACGTTCGTGCCCTCCCAGTTGCCGCTGGGAGCCGCCCCGAATGCGGCTGCGCCCGCCTCACCCGCCACCGCCACCAGCTCTTCGTAGAGCCACGCGAAGAACCTCCCCTCGATGCCCTCCGAGTCGGCGTCCTGCGAGGAGAAGAACCCTCCCTCGGGGTGCTGCATCTCCCGCAACAGGTAGTCGAGGGTCTCTCGGGCCACCTGCCGGTACCGTTCCATCCCGGTGACCTGCCAGGCTCGCGCGTAAAGCCGTGCCAGCTGAGCGTTGTCGTAGAGCATCTTCTCGAAGTGCGGTACGAGCCACCGTTCGTCGGTCGAGTAACGGTGGAACCCGCCACCCAGCTGGTCGTACATCCCGCCGCTGGCCATGCGATCGAGCGTGCGGGTCAGCATGTCGAGTGCCTCTGGGTACCCGCGGAGGTGGCATCGGAGCAGGAACTCCAGGGTCATCGGCTGCGGGAACTTGGGCGCGCCGCCGAACCCGCCCCACTGCGGGTCGAATGCGTGCCGCAGTCGCGCGAAGGCCTGCTGCAGGATCTCCTCGGTCAAGGGCTCGTGGGACTCGGTGATCGCGCCGGCCCGTGCGATGTGGGCGATAACCTTAGCTCCCTGCGCGATCAGCTCGTCCCGCCGGTTCCTCCACGCGTCGGCGATCCCGGCCAGGACCTGGCGGAACGACGGCATGCCGTACCGCGGTTCGGGAGGGAAGTACGTGCCGACGAAGAAGGGCGTCCCGTCCGTTGTGAGGAAAGCGGTGAGTGGCCAGCCGCCGCCGCCGGTCATGGCCTGGGCCGCGTCCATGTAGATGGCATCGACATCCGGCCGCTCCTCCCGGTCGACCTTGATCGAGACGAAATCCGCATTCATCTGCCCCGCGGTCTCCTCGTCCTCGAAGGACTCGCGTTCCATCACGTGACACCAGTGACACGCCGCGTACCCGATCGACAGCAGGATCGGCTTGTCCTCGCGCCTGGCTCTGTCGAAGGCCTCCTCGCCCCACGCGTACCAGTCCACGGGGTTGTGGGCGTGCTGGAGCAGGTAGGGAGAGGTCTCGCCGGCAAGGCGGTTGGCCGGAGGCTGTTCGGAGGTCACGCCTCCATCTTCCCCGTTCCGCGGGGAACGCGGGTCGCCTAGGAACTCCGCTGGTGAAGACCCCGCTCGTCCAGGTGGTGCGTCACGGGCGCCGAGTCGTCCCCGGGGTCAATCGTGCTTCTGCTCCAGGTCGGGGATGACGATCGTCTCGTCCCGGTGTGCCGCTTCCTCCTCGGTCTCCGCGGCCCCGGCTTCGACCGACCGAACGAGTTCGTCCGCGCGCTCGGGGGAGACACCCAAGCTCTCGGCGATGTCCTCGACGGAATGCCCCAGGCCGCGCGCCGTGAGGATGGCTTCCCTCTCGATCTCGCGGAGGTAGGTCCGGATGTCCCGGACCGCGGCGAGCGACACGAGGGGCCAGTTCTTCCCCTTGAGCTTCCGAATCAGGTGGCGCGGAAACCTGCCGCCGGGCACCCATCGACGCTATCGCGCGGGTGTGACAGGCGCAAGCACCGTCGGGGTGCTCTGCCGGCTCGCACGCACCTGTTCAGGTACGGCCCACGCACGCCGATGGAATGAGCAGAGATGACTAAAGCTATCCACGTGCTGGTGGTGGACGACCACCGGTTGTTCGCCGAGGCCCTGGGGCTGCTTCTCGTTCACCATCCCGGGTTCGAACTGATGGGCTCGGCGGCCGATGCGAGAGAAGCCTTGGAGCTTTGCCTTGAGCGGGCACCGGACGTTGTCCTGATGGACATCGATCTGCCGGGCATGGACGGCATCGAGGCAACCGCTCGCATCCGGGAGCTGTGCCCCGAGGCGAGGGTGGTTGTCGTGACCGCCATGCAGTCCCCCGGGCTCATCGCCCGTGCCCTGGCCGCCGGCGCATGCGGATTCGTCCCCAAGACCAAGGCGTCAGACGATCTGGTCGGCATCATCACCCGGGCGGCCGCGGGGGAGATCGTGATGCCGGCAGGCGACCTTGCCCTGGTCCTTGCCGAGCTGCAGATGGAACGGCCGGAGGGCGAGCACGCCGGCGCGCTGCTGGCCAGCCTCACCGACCGGGAGACCGAGATCCTCCGGGCGCTGGCCGAGGGGCGGTCCACCGTGGAAGTCGCGGAACTGCTCGCGATCAGCCCCCTCACCGTGCAGAGCCACGTCAAGAGCATCCTGGCCAAGCTCGGGGTCCACTCGAAGATCGAGGCAGTAACCCTGGCCTGGCGCCACGGCCTGGCGTCCTTCTCCCGAACGGCATGATCCGATGACGGACGGGCTGATGACGCCGATCGCGCAGATCGGCGGCGGTCTCGATCAGCGCCCCATCCGGGTCCTCATCGTGGAGGACCATCCGGCTCTACGCGGCGTCGTGCGCTCGGCGTGCGAGAGCGATCCGGCCCTCGCCGTGGTGGGCGAGGCGATCACCGGCCACGCCGCGCTGGACATGTGCGAGACCACGGATCCGGACGTTGTCGTGCTGGACCTCGGGCTCCCTGGCATGGGGGGCACCGAGGTGGCACGGCGCCTGAGGCAGGCGGGCTCGAGGGCGAAGATCCTGATCATCGCCGGCCCCACCGAGGACGACCGCGTCTTCGAGTGCATGCGGATCGGGGTCGACGGCTACCTGGGCAAGAGCGCCGGGACCGAGCAGATCACCGGCGCCATCGCGACGATCACGCGCGGCGGCCGCGTCTTCACGCCCGAGCAAGAGGCCCGGGCCCGTGACCAACTGGGCGCGATGGCGCGCCGGGCACGGGAGGCCAGTCGGGTCGCCGCCCTCATCACCACGCGCGAGCGCGAGATCCTGGAGTTGATCAGCTTCGGACTCACGATGAAGCAGGTCGCCACGCGTCTGGGCATCTCGCCCCGGACCGTCGAGACCCACATCGCGAAGCTGTACCGGAAGCTGGGAGTCGGCTCGCGGGTCCAAGCCATCGCTCGTGCGGCGTCGCTCGGCCTTATCGATCTGGAGGAGCCGGAGCGGTAGTGGGGAAGACCGCCGTCCCGCGGATCCAGACGGCGGAGAGAGACGGGAGAACAATTGGCCAAGCGCACCAGATCACCGGTCGAGGACCAGCCGCCGACCCCGAGGCGCCGGCTCGGCGTCATCCTGGTCGACCCGCTGCACGTCGTGCGCGCAGGGCTGGCGCTGTTGATCGATGACCGACCGGACATGGAGATCCTGGCGGAGGCCGGGACCGCCGAGGAGGGCCTGGAGGCCATCCGGCGCATCCGCCGTGCGCGCGTGGTCGTGTTGGTCGGCCTGGGGCTCTCCGGCGATCATGACGCCTACTGGCTGATCCGCACGATCCGGGAGCTCTTTCCTTCGATGGCCATCTTGGGCTGCGGTGCCAACGCGGATGCCAACGCCATCTCCCGGGCGCTCTTCGTAGGGGCCGACGGGTACGTGGACAAGAACGTCGACCCTGTCGAGTTCCTGCAAGCTCTTCGGAGGGTGGACGCGGGGGAGATGGTCCTGGTCGGGCCTCCATCCGAGTGGGTGGGCGCCATCGCGAACGGCATCGACCGATCGCGGGAGGCCGACGTGGTGCTGACCAGCCGGGAGCGCGAGGTCCTGATCGTGGCCGCCGAGGGACTGACCGCCCGCGAGATCGCCAACCGCCTGGGGGTCCGCGAGCGCACGGTGACGACTCATCTGGCCCGGATCTACGGGAAGTTGGGGGTTCGCAGCCGCGTAGCCGCGATCCGGGCTGCGGCCCGTTCGGGCTTCGTCACCGTCGCTCCGCACGAGTAGGGGCCGGCGTTCGGTTCCCAGGCCTCGGAGCGAGGGGAGGATTCCGCCGCCGAGGGGATGGATTCGGCCGACACGCGTGCCGATGGTGAAGTTCGTGAAGCCATCTCTCAATCGAGGCCTCGCAGGGCGGCTGGCCGCGTCGCGGGGGGCAGACGGCGGCTTCGGGCCGCGGGTCGGCGCTCCACCGGAGCCCGAAGCAACCGCGCTGGCCGCCATCGCGCTGGACGATGAAGACGCCCGCACGTGGCTAGCGTCCCGTCAGCGGGAGGACGGGAGCCTAGCCCTGGAACTGGGCGGGGTGGACAACGACGCTGCCACCGCGCTCGCGGCGATCGCCTTCGGTCCCGGCGAGCCTCGGGAGCGGGCGCTCGACTACCTAGCCGGAGCCATGGCCGCCGCCGTCGACGTGGCGCCCGTGAACCCGGCGTTCCCCGGGTGGCCGTGGACCCGGGACACGGCCGGATGGGTGGAGCCAACGGCCCGCACCCTGCTGGCGTTCCGTCTGTTCCGCGCCCAGGCGACCAACTCGATCGCGATCGGCCTGGGCCTGCTCCGCGATCGGGAGTGCGTCACCGGTGGATGGAACTACGGGAGCCGGTCCGTGTACGGACTGAGCCTTCCCCCCTTCGGGCAGACCACGGCCATCGCGCTGGTTGGCATCCAGCGAGCGGACCTCGCGCTGGCCGAGCGGGGCCTGCAGGCCCTGCGTCATCTCTGGCGGGAGGAGCGGGACGGCGGCCTCACCCTCGCCACGTCGGTCGCGGCCCTGGGGCTTCTCGATGACGTCGACCACGGGCCGGCCATGTCCGCGATGATCGAGAACTTCACTCGAACCGACTTCCTCGGCGACGTCGTGGCCCTCGCGTGGGGAACCATCGCAACCGGACCGGGGCTCGAGCGACTGAGGGTGCTGAGCTGACGATGGGGTCGATGGAACCGACCGATCGCGACCACGCCGGCCGGATGGACCGCAGGACCTTCCTCCGCGGTGCGGCGGTCGGGCTGGGTTTGGCCGCCACCTCCCTGGCGGGCGTTCGCGTGTGGCGCGAACGGCACGGCAGCACGCAGTGGGACGCGGCCGCGTTCCCGCCTCCCGGCGAGGGGCGTGTCGCCGTGCTGCACGCCGCCTCGTATGACGACGGGCTCCAGGAGAAGGTGCTGGACGGGCTGCGGGCCATCGGGGCCGACGTTCGGGGGGCCGCCGTCCTCCTGAAGCCGAACTTCGTCGAGTACGACCCCGGTACCGCGATCAACACGGACCCTCGCCTGGTGGTGGCGGCTGCATCGGCCCTTCGCAGGCTGGGGGCAGCGTCCGTAACGGTCGGGGAGGGGCCCGGACATCGTCGCGATACGCAGTACGTGATGACCCGCTCGGGATTGCTCGACGCGCTGCGAGAGGAGGACGTACCGTTCGTCGACCTGAACACCGACGCGCTGGTCGCTCGCCGCCTCCGCACCTCTTTCACGGATCTCGGTGCTCTGTGGCTCCCGCGGAGCGTTGCGGACGCGGACATCGTGGTGTCGATGCCCAAGATGAAGACCCACCACTGGGCCGGGGTGACGCTGTCCCTGAAGAACTGCTTCGGTTGCGTTCCAGGCAGGGTGTACGGCTGGCCCAAGAACGCGTTGCACTGGGCGGGTCTCGAGGAGGCGATCGTCGACGTGGCTGCTGCGGTACGTCCCGACCTGGCCATCGTGGACGGGATCGTGGGGATGGAGGGGAATGGGCCGATCTCGGGAACCCCCATCGCTTCGAACGTTCTGGTGTTCGGGAACGATCCGGTCGCGACCGACGTGGTCGCCGCGAAGCTGATGGGATTCGATCCGACGCGGGTCCCGCACCTCGCGGAGGCGGGACGGTTCCTCGGACAGGGGGACCTCGGGCGCATCCGCATGGAGGGCGAGGACGACGGGCGGCTGGCCAAGGACTTCGCGGTCCTGCCGGCGTTCAGATCCATGAAGATCGAGGGGGCGGTCGGCCCCGCCTAGGGAGTCCGGAGGAAGATGTACCCGTCGGCCCCTCGATAGGCGACGGACCAGCCTGGATCCGCCAGGATCCTGGGAACGAGACCGGCCGCGTACTTGTGGGTCGCCACCACTGCATCGACGCGCCATCGATCGAGCACGCGCTGCCACCCCTGCTGCCCCAGCACGACCACGTCGTACTCGCGCCACACGGACCGGGGGAACAACTCGATCCGGCAGTCGACGAAGACGGGGTCTTCTCGGAGCTCGAACTCGAACCAGGACGCGTAGGGCTGGATCGAGAAGAGACGCGATCCGGGTTCGAGGCGCCGCTGCAGCTCGGCGGTGAGGCGGGGCGGCGCGTTGTCGAGCAGGTCGACCTTGGAGCCGGACGTCCGCCACCACGGAAGGAAGATGACCGCCGCGACCAGCAGCGACGCCGCGATGGCTGCGCCGGCGAGCGACCTGGGTTCCGTCTTCATGCCCTCGGCGGGAGCGTCGGCGATCAACGCGGCGCTCGTCGTGGCCGCCAGCGGGTACCACCACAAGGTGCTCCGCGTCGCCGTCAGGCCCAGCGCGAAGAACACGCCGAGCGACACGAGCACGGGCCACGCCGTGCGGCGTCGCCCGAGCGTCAGGAGACCCACGACCCCGATGACGGTCCCGAAGAAGACAGCGCCGGAGGGGTCCCGGACATCGGGGGGCTGCCACTCGGTGATGGTCTTGGCGATCGTCGGGTTCGTGGCCAGGCCGGCCACATAGGTCCATACCCGGGGGCCGAACGGGTTCGCGAGCGTGGCCAAGGCCGAGATCGCCGCCAGCGAGAGCACGCGCCCCCGCCCGGGGACGCCATCGCGACGGTCCTGCAGCCACGCCAGGAGGAGAAGGATCGGAGCGAGGAAGAAGCTGCCGTGCACGTTGGCCCACACCAGCGTGACGGCCGGGACGCCCAGGAGGCGACGAGGGTGTGCGCGCCGGGTGGCGATCAGCCACAAGGCCAGGGCGAAGAGCGTCAGCCCGATGAGCTGCGGGCGCAGGATCAACCCGGGCAGGGCCGCGACGAAGGCAACCAGCGTGAGCAGTGACGATGTCCGACGCGAGGCGCCGGCCGCTCGACTCGTCAGGAAGACGAACAGGCTGAGGAACCCGATCAGCGCCGAACGCAGGCACACCAGGGCGGGCCACCCCCCCAAACGGTAGGCGGCAGCGAGGAGGATCTCGGCCCCCCACTGCTGGTTCAGCCACTCCCGGCCGAAGGCCGTGAACGTGTAGGAGTCGATGCGCATCAGATGACCCGTTCGAAGCATGTCGTCGCCGGCCCGCACCAAGTAAGCGAGGTCGATGGCGGAAAGCGAAAGGGCCAGCACCGCGATCGTCGGGACCGCGACCGCGATGCCGGCCCAAAGTTGCGATGGGGAGAGCTTGAGGTTCCGGTGGCGAGACTCGGGGCCTCGCCGCGAGGCACTCATGTTTCCCATCGTAGGTGCCGATAGATGGTGGGCGGCGCATCTCGGGGGAAGTCCCCGGATGGTCCGCCAGTATGCACGGGCTCGACGGAGGAGAAGGGGACCGCCTCGTACGCAGAAGTGCGCAGGGTTCTTCCGGGAAACACGGAATATCCCGGCGCGTTCCCCACCTCTACCGTTGGACCAGCAAACGATAGCTGGGCCTCCGGCCCACCGGGGTCATAGGAAGGGAGGTGGACAGTGCTTCTCCGTCTCTACACCGGCGTTCAGGCTTGGCTGGTTGACCTTCGGACTCGCGTCAGCGAGGAGGGCGGGGCCACGGCAGTGGAGTACGCGCTCATGGTGGCCCTGATCGCCGCGGTCATCATCCTGGCGGTTACGGCGCTCGGCCAGAGCGCAAGTGACAAGTTCCAGACGGTCGCGAACGCGGTTCAGGGTTCGTAACACCGATGTGAACGAGCGGCCCTCGCCGGCCGCTCACTCCTCCCACTGGGAGGAGTGAGCGGCCGGCGAATCTTTGGGGGAAGCCCCGGATGGTCCGCGAGAAGGCACAGCTCGACGGAGAGGACGTGACCGCAAACCGCTACGTACGCAGAAGTACGTAGGGTTCTTCCGGGAAACACGGAATACCCCCGCGCCCTCCCCACCTCTACCGTTGGACCCGCAATCGACAGGCACAAACTGGGCCTCCGGCCCACCGGGGTCATAGGAAGGGAGGTGGACAGTGCTTCTCCGTCTCTACACCGGCGTTCAGGCTTGGCTGGTTGACCTTCGGACTCGCGTCAGCGAGGAGGGCGGGGC
>JAHEXX010000083.1 GCA_023251895.1 bacterium | reverse complement strand
CAGGTGCCGGCGGGGATGGTCGAGACGGTTCTGGGGCCGGTCGAACCAGGGGATCTCGGACTCACCTTGCCCCACGAGCATCTATTCGTGCGGATCGAGGGCTGGGCCATCCCTCCAAGAGACGAGCACGAGGCTCGGCTGGCCGACGCACCGGTTACGGCTGAGATCCTGTCTTGGGTCCACCACCGAGCGCTCAGCAACCGAGACAACTGCCGGGTGGAAGACGTGGCGGTAGTCACGAGCGAGGTATCGGACTTCGCCGCGGCGGGCGGCGGAGCCATCGTGGAGCTAACGCTGCCAGACCTGGGGCGGGCACCCTCGCTCATGCAGCAGCTAAGCCGGGATACGGGCGTTCACATCATCGCTGGTTCCGGATACTACGTCGCCGCATCCCATCCGCCGGAACTCGAATCGATGAGCGCAGAGTCCATCGCCCAGTTGTTGGAGCAGGAGCTCACTGAGGGCATCGCCGGGACAGACGTGCGGCCTGGAGTTATCGGCGAAATCGGGACCGGGAATCCGATCGCCCCGACAGAGCGCAAGGTGCTTCGGGCGGCCGCGCTGGCCCATCGTCGAACCGGGGCCCCCATCTCCGTTCACCTGTTCCCGGCGGGCGGGACCGCTCAGGAAGTCCTAGATCTGCTGGAGGATGCAGGAGCTAATCCGAGAAGGGTTGCGCTCTGCCACCTGGATGGGCAAGACCCCATCCGGATCGGCGAGCACATCGAGCTGGCTGCCCGTGGGGCTTACGTGGAGTACGACGTGTTCGGCGCCAACTGGTCGAGCGACGATGTACGCGAGCTCTATGCGGACCGGCTGTACTGGTCTCCTCCCCCTTCGGACCAGCAGCGGGTCCGGGCCGTGGCTGAACTCTTCACGGCTGGTATGGGGGAGCACGTGCTCATCTCGCACGATATCTGTACGAAGATCCAGCAGACCATTTGGGGCGGCCCGGGGTTCGTCCACATCCCCAAGTACATGGTTCCCTTCTTCTTGGCCAACGGGTTCAGTCAGGAGCAAGTCGACACGCTGGTTGTGCGCAACCCACAGCGCTGGCTGACCTGGGCGGGCCAGGCACAGTAAGGAGGGCGGATGGAAGCGGTCAAGTGTGCGGTAGTGGGCTTGGGGCTCATCGGCACCGAACACGCCGCAGTCCTGGCCGGTTCTCCCGCAGCCGACCTAGCCGTGTGCTGTGACGTCGATCCGCAAGCGAAGGGTCGGGTTCCGGACGGCGTCCCATTTACCACTGTGCTCGACGAGGCCCTTGCCGCCCCAGGCCTCGAGGCTGTGTTCGTGTGCACACCTGAGTTCGCCCATCGCCCGACGGTGGAGGCGGCCCTTGCGCGGGACCTGCATGTCTTCTGCGAGAAGCCGCTCGCCGCGTCGCTGGAGGACGCCAATGCGATGATCGAAGCCGCCAACCGCCGGGGTGGCGGGCTGGATGTCGGTCACATTCTCCGGTTCGACCTTAGGTACATCGAACTGTGGAGAGCGGTCCGCAGCGGGAAGCTGGGTCGCTGCGTCCACGTGGTGGCCCGTCGGAACTCATGGGACACCGAAGGGAAGGCGGTCCGTGGTCGCACGACCCTCCCCCTGTATCTGGGCGTTCACGACCTCGACGTGCTCCGGTGGCTGGCCGGAGACATCGCGCGAGTGTATGCGGAGGCCGGTGGGGCAGGGGTTGTGGGTGAGGGGATCCACGATACGGTGGCAGCGACCCTCCGATTCGACTCCGGCGCAGTGGGGTTGCTGGAACTATCGTGGGGCACGCCGTCCCAGACGGGGATCGAATGGGATTCGCGTCTGGCCTTTATCGGGTCTGAGGGGTCGGCGTACGTGGACATTGCAGAGACGGGCGTCTCGGTGTACACGGCACAGGGGCCCCAGTTTCCCGACACGACATACTGGCCGAGGACCTATGGCGCGCCCTCCGGGATCCTACGGACTGAGGACGAGCATCTTCTCCTGCGGGTCCGCGATGGTCGTCCGTGGCCCCTGACCCTCGAGGACGCCCGCGCGGCGTTGGTCGCCGCACTCGCAATGGATCGATCGATAGCTGAGGAACGGCCGGTCTCCCTAACGGAGCTCGTCGAGGGCGACCCGACGTCTTGATCCCCGATCGAGCGGCCCCCTTCGGGTGCGACGAGGTCGCTGCAAGTGGGGGTGCTCGCTCGACACGTGCTCGACGCCAACAAGCCGCACCTCCTCCGGCTGTGAGACATCGACCGCCAGCGAATCTTCAACCTCGGCTACTTCACATGGGCCGAGCAGCGGAGGATCTCTGTCGATGACTTCCTAGCGCGCAAGGGACACGATTCCTGGCGCGGCGCCCGCGAGATCCTCCTGATTGGCCCCACATGATCGATGAGTTCATCGGCCGGGCCAAAGCGGTCGCACCGACTTGACGCGCCCATGGGACCTTGGCTCGACACCCTTGCCCCGCTTCACATGCCGTCGTGTCTATTCCATCAGAAGGACGCCTCAGGCCAATTTCGTCACCCCCGCCTCTACACTCCTCTTGTGGCCAACCCGAATCGACCAAGGACCAGCGCCTTCGGAATCCCGTGGCGGCTGCCCGATCGCGTCCAGGCCGTGGCGCAGTACCTCAGCCGTTCGATGCTCAAGCTCCGAATCGCAGAGTGGCACCTTGCCGAGTTCGAGCGGCTGGAGGACGAGCTGACTGGAGCGGACTTCTTCGACTTCACGCGGGAGCCCTTCCTGCCAGTCCAAGCTCACGCCGATGGCGTCCTCGTCCAGATTGCGGCGGCCTTCGATGCCTTCGCCTGCGCGGTTGCGCACCGGCACGGCTTGCCCGCGCCCGATCGAGCGGACTTCGGCGGCTGGAATGAACGTCTGGCGGAGGCCGAGAGCGGCGATCTAGCGGGCGCCTTACGGGAGATTGCCGCTCAGAACGAGTTCGAAGGGCTCCAGCTGTACCGGAACCTCTCGGCACATAGAGGCATGATAGGCGAGCTACAACGGGGTACAGCCGGCGAGCCGGGCCGGGACGAGGTCCAACTCCTCCTACCCGACTGGCTCCCGGAGGAGTTTCCCGACTACCCCGAGGCCTCCGTGCGCCCGATCCTTCGCCGATACCTGTACTGGGCGAGGCCGTGCATCGAGTTGCTGCGGGCGGCCGCAGAGCACGCCTGGAGCGGCGATTCGGCCAGCGAACAACTCGAGGCTGACAAGCGCGACCGGTCGGAGAGGAGGGACGGATCCATCGAAGACACAACTGAGCCGACGGCGAGTGTGGCTCTCCCTACTGAGGAGGAGCGTGCGCCTCGGTCCGGGGAGTGGCGGGCCTGGTGGTCTGGAGGATCTTCCGACTTCCTGACGGGCACGACTGTTCCTCCGGCGTGGTATCTCAAACGCGACGAGGGCGAGCTGCATGTGAAATCGGCGGTGGGTCTCGAGGTGGACGAGCTTCGGGCCTGGCTGGAGGAGCTCGCTGGTCCCGAAGTCGCAAAGGTATTCCTTCGCGAGCACCGCCCGCGGCACATGCAGACGAATGTAGGCAGAGTCTTGATCCCTTCGCTCCGCCGTTGAGGCGGCCGGTCGTAGTGCTGAACCACACCAGGCGAGGCCCGGGTTGCGGTGGAGACGAGGAACGGCGGACGCCAGCTCGTCGGCTGGCGCCGTCCCCCGGCGACGGATGCTAACGATTCTGCTAATCCACCACGCCGGATGAGACCGGACGGCACCGGATTCGGCCGGACGAATCGTGCCCCCTACCTGCACGTATTCGTACGCAATCACGCTTAACAGGACGGATCCGGACGGCCGAAGACGCACTTAGGATCCGGTGCCCGAAAAGGCGTGGGGGTTCGAATCCCCCCTCTCGCACCAGGTCAGAGGCCTATTCGGCGTGATGCCTTCGGAACGGTTGGCGTCGATACGGCTATGTCTGTGCCGTCGCGGCGCCTCATCCCTGCTGGGCGACGTCATGCCGCACCCGCCGACCGCCACTAGCGTCGAACCGGCGGTCCTGGCATCATCTGCCCATGGTCGACGGGGTCACCACCGACCTCGTTGCCCGCGGCGAGGTAGCGCTAGCGTCCGGCGACTGGCGAGGCGCCCGAACGGCGTTCGCGGATGCACTCGAGGCGGGAGGCAGCCCCGAAGCCCTCGACGGCCTCGGCCGCGCGCTCTGGTGGCTCCGAGACGTCGACGAGGCGATCGCGAGCCGCGAATGCGCCTACGCCGCCTTCCGTCGTAGCGGCGAGACTCTTCGCGCGGCGCGGATCGCGATGTGGCTCGCCCGAGAGTACTTGGAAGCTGTCGGCAACGAGCCGGCCAGTCGGGGTTGGCTGGCACGGGCCGAAGGGCTCATCCGCGATCACCCGGAGACGGCCGAGCGCGGCTGGCTCGCGCTGACGCGCGGGCGGCTCGCGCTCGACCCGGCCTCGGCACGAGGGGACGCTGAGACCGCGGTGGAGGTCGGCCGGGACACGGGCGACGCCGACCTCGAGGTCACCGGGCTCGCGCTTCTCGGACTCGCGCTGATCGTTGCGGGCGACGTCGAAGAGGGCATGGCCAAGCTCGACGAGGGGATGGCGGCCGCCACCGGCGGGGAGGTCCAGGACCAGGACGTGTTCGGCGACGTCTGTTGCATCGCGACCCGCGCCGCCGAGGAAGCCGGCGACGTGTCGCGTCTGATGCGGTGGAACGAGGTCGTGATGGGTTTCATGAGCCGGAGCGGACACGCGCCGCTGCTCGAGTTCTGCGGGACCTGCTGCGCCGAGGTCCTCCTCGCGAACGGTCAGCTGGGCGAAGCAGAAGGATGGCTCGTCCGGACGCTTCGGGAACTTCAAGGGACCGGCCACCGCGCGCGCTGCATCCACCCTGCTGCCAAACTCGCGGAGCTGCGACTGCTCCAGGGTCGCGTCGAGGACGCCGAGCGTCTCCTCGAAGGCTACGAGGATCGCCCTGACGCGCTACGGGCGACGGCCGCCGTCCACCTCGCCAGGGGTGAGACGGCCGTCGCTGCGGCACTCCTCCACCGTCGCCTCAACCAGGTCGGCGACGGCCTCCTGGCGCGCCGCTCCTTTCGCTCCTCGTCGAGGTTCAGATCGGACAGGGCGACCCAGGAGCCGCGGGCGCATCGGCGGTTCGGCTCGCCTCCATCGCGGAGCGCGCGGGCAGGCGCGATTCCTGGCGGCAGCGGCGCTCGCTCGGGGACGCGCCGCGCTCGCCTCAGGAGACGGGGCCGCGGCGGAGATCCTGGGATCCGCGGTCGCGAGCTTCGCTTCGCTCGAGATGCCGGTCGAAGCGGCTCGCGGACGGATCGAGCTGGCCAGCGCTCTGAAGGAAGCCGAACCCGAAGTCGCGGCGCGTGAGGCTCGCGTCGCGTTCGATGCTGCCGAAGCGGCCGGAGCGGTCCAGCTGGCCGATCGAGCCGCTGCGCTGCTCCGCGAGCTCGGCGCTCCCGCGCGAACGGGACCGAAGGCCCTCGGACTGCTGTCCAAGCGCGAGGACGAGGTGCTGAGACTCCTGGGCGAGGGTCTTTCGAACGCGGAGATCGGCGCGCGCCTGTACATCAGCACCAAGACGGCCGGCAACCACGTGAGCAACGTCCTGTCGAAGCTGGGCCTCCGCAGCCGCTCCGAGGCCGCCGCATTCGCCGTCAGGTACCTGGGAGGAAATTCCGCCGAGGAATAGGGAATCCTCCCCATCCTTCCTGCGTCCGCTCGGCGCACACTTCTCCCGACCAAGAAGGAGGAGGTGCGAGATGGACAAGCAGAAGACCGTTGGGGCCAGGGCGAACGCGCTCAAGCGAGAGCTCGTGGTCAAGACCGAGGCGTCGAGCCGGGCTCCGGCCGAGGCCGTCTACGACGTGCTGGCCGAAGTGCAGACCCACCTCACGTGGGGCGGGGAGCGGCAGAAGAAGAACATGCGGCTGCTCACGGTCGACGCGCCCGAGGGTCCGGCGTCGGTCGGAACGGAGTTCGCGACGACAGGGGCCGATCCGATGGGCCGGTTCACCGACCGATCCGTGGTGACGGAGGCCCGCCGGCCTTCGCTGTTCGAGTTCGTGACCGAGGCGCACCTGGAGACGAAGAAGGGCAAGGTCGCCGACTGGACGAACGTCCACCGCTACGAGCTCGTGGCGCAGGCCGGCGGATGCCACATCACGTACACGATCAGGATCACGCGCATCAGCGCGCTGCCGGGGATGCTCGCCATCTTCAACATGCCCGTCCTGTCGGTGCTTTCGGGCAAGGTCGCCGCGCGGATCGCTCGCCGCGGGGTTCGCAACCTGACCGAGCTCGCCGAGCAGCGCGCCGTCGCGCGCTGAGGAGGAGGTGGGCGGGATCGATCGAAGCTCCGCTCGAGCCTCTAAGCAGGTTCTTACTCAATCTGGACGAGCTGCTATGGATGGGTCGCCCGGCGGGTCACGACCTGCGGCCCGCCTGTCTCTGTGCGATGGCGGACACCAATGCTCGTTCATCGGGGCCGAACCATGGCGGCTCCCCGGCGGCCGCGTTCTCCGACGCTCGACCGGGTTTCGAGGTGGCGGGGATCACGACATGGCAGCGCGGATCGCTCAATACCCACTTGAGCAAGACCTGGGCCCAGGTGCGGACGCCGAACCCCTCGAGCGGCTCGAGCTCCGATGTTGAGGGTGATACTCCGGTCAGCGCGCCCTCTGCGAAGGGGCGCATGACGACCACACCGAGGCCGAGATCTCCGGCTAGCGGAAGGATCTTCTTCTCAATGTCGTTCTCGATCGGGTTGTAGGGAACCTGGATGGCTGTGATCCGACCGGTCCGCATCACGACCGCGAGTTCGCCGAACGCCGCCGGGTCCCAGTGGGTGGCACCGATCGCCCCGATGACCCCGTCGTCTCGAAGCCGTTCCAGCGTCGTGAGATGCTCACGCCACGTCACCAGGTTGTGGATTTGATAGAGGTCGATACGGCCACTGAACCAGTCGAGGGCACGGCGTGCCTGCATCCAGCCCTCGTCCGCCGTGGAAGCCCACACCTTCGTGGCAACGATCGCCTCGTCTCGACGTCCCTCCAGCGCAGAGGCGAGGACGCGCTCGGCTTCCCCGTACATCGGAGAGGAGTCGAACATGTTCGCAGCCGCGCGGAGCGCCTCATCCACTCGCGCCCGCACTGCACCTTCGGCTGCAGCGGACCCGACATCGAACGTCCGCCAGGTCCCCATCCCGACTGCGGGGACCGTGAGGCCGGTCTGTCCTAGCAGGCGTCGTTCCATCGGCGGGTCTCCCAGCGCGGGGACACGCCGATCATAGAACCGGACCCGGTTGGGGTCCGGGCAGGCCTTCATCCGTCATCTGACGGATGGCCTGAAGGAGTCCGGGCCCGTATCGTTCGCACTCGGTTGCGGACGGGCCTAACGAGCTACGACCGGCCGCAGAGGCATTCGTGGTGGGAGCCGAGACGTGTTGGACAGCGGGTCGTGGATCGTCGCCGTGGACGTCGGGGGCACGTTCACCGACGCCGTCGCCCTTGCCCGCGACGGCCGCCTCCGGGTCGCCAAGGTGCCTTCCACCCCCGACGATGCCTCCCGGGGCCTGGCCGACGCCATCGAGGAGCTGTCGGCGGCCGGGGTGGATCCGGGAGGAGTCACGCTCCTGTCCCACGGCACGACCGTCGCGACGAACGCGGTCCTCACCGGGCGCCTGGGTCGCGCCATCCTCCTGGCCACGGAGGGTTTCCGGGATGTCCTCGGCTACCGATCCGGCAGTCGCCCGGACATCTACTCACTGGAACCGGGCCGCCCGTCCGAGTTCGTACGCCGGCGCGACCGCATCGAGGTCAGGGAACGTCTCTCCTCCCGCGGCGAGGCCGTCGTCCCCCTCAGCCCGCAGGAGATCGAGCGCGTGGTCGAGGAGGTGCGCCGCCTCGGTCCCGAGGCAGTCGCCGTTTCGTTCCTCTTCAGCTACGTCGACGACCGGCACGAGCGCCGGCTCGGCGACGCCCTCCGGCGTGCGCTTCCCGGAACCCCCGTGACGCTCTCCGCCGAGGTCGCCCGCGAGTTCCGGGAATACCCGCGGACAGCGACGGTGGCCCTGAACGCCGGGCTCCGCCCCGTCGTCGGCCGCTACGTGCTCGAGGCGCGAGCCCGGGCCGAGGCAATGGGCATCGCGGCCCCCTTCCTGGTGATGCAGTCGAACGGTGGCTGTGTCCCCGCGGAGCGGGCCGAGAGGGACGCGCACCGGCTCGTACTCTCGGGCCCGGCCGGGGGGGTCACCGGCGTCGTCGCGCTGGGCGCTCGGTACGGGATCGAGAACCTGATCAGCCTCGACATGGGCGGCACGTCGCTCGACGTCTGCCTCGTGCAGGGTGGGGAGCCACCGGTCGTGCCGGTGCAGACCGTCGACGCTCACCCGATCCTGTGCCCGTCTGTCGACATCCACACCGTGGGTGCAGGCGGGGGGAGCATCGCACACGTTGATCGCGCCGGCCGGCTGAGGCTGGGTCCCGAAAGTGCCGGCGCCGACCCAGGACCCGCGGCGTACGGCCACGGCGGCAAGCAGGCAACGGTCACGGACGCCCACGTCGCGGCGGGGACGCTCGGCCGTGGCACGCCGCTTGCGGGGAGGCTGGCGCTGGAGGAAGACGCCGCGCGTGATGCGGTCGGGCGAGTAGCCGACAGCCTCGGGTTGTCTCTGGCAGAGGCAACGCGCGGCATCCTCGCCATCACGATGGCACAGATCACGCGCGCTTTGCGCCGCGTCTCCGTCGAGCGCGGGATCGACCCGCGGAGCTTCACGATGGTCGCGTTCGGCGGCGCCGGGCCGCTCCACGCGGGGATGGCGCTCCGGGAGCTCGGTCTAGGCTCGGTGCTCGTGCCACTTCGTCCGGGGCTCTTCTCGGCGGAGGGACTCGTCGCGGCGGATCTCCGCATCGACGAGTCGCAGACCGTGCTGCTTCCGCTCGAGGCCTCTCGCTTCCCCGAGGTCCTCGAGTGGTACCGGGAAACGGGACGGCGCCTCGTCACCCAGCTCCGGGAGGACGGCGTTCCTCGCTCGCACACGCGACTCCAGGCGGCGGCAGACTGCCGGTACTTGGGGCAGGGCTACGAGCTCAACGTACTGCTCCGGTCCACGTCGGCGGTGGGGCTCCGCGCCCTCAGGGACGACTTCGATGAGCTGCACCGATCGGTCTACGGGCACGCGAGCTCCGAGGAGCCGGTGGAACTCGTCGCGGTGCGGCTGTCAGCGTTCGGTGCGCTCGACCGGCCAGAGCAGCCCGAGATCCGCCGCGGCGGTGCGCGCCCGCCGGCCGAGGCGAAGACCGGCGAGCGGCGCGTGCTCGTCCCCTCGCAGTCCCGGGCCGTTCGCGCTCCCGTCTACGGTCGAACGCTGCTCAAGGCGGGGAACCGGATCGGCGGCCCTGCCGTAGTCGAGCAGATGGACTCGACGACCCTGATCCTCGAGGGACAATTGGCGCGCGTCGACGCTCACGGGAACATGTGGGTGACGGAGGCCCGCCGGTGAGCACGAGGACCCGGCGCCAGCCGCTCGACCCGGTGACGTTCGAGCTCGTCCACGCGGCGTTGCTCGCGGCGGCCGAGGAAATGGGGGGCGTCCTGAAGCGTTCCAGCTACAGTCCGATCATCCGCGATATGGAGGACTTCTCCTGCGCGATCTTCATGGCCGGCGGGGACCTCGTCGCACAGGCCGACTTCATCCCCGCACAGCTCGGCGCGATGTCGCTCGTCGTGAAGGCGATCCTGGAACGATGGGACGGCGAGATCCGCGATGGAGACGTCTACCTCGCGAACCACCCCTTCCTCGGCGCCATGCACACGCCGGATCTGAATGTGATCGCGCCGGTGTTCGTCGACGGGCGCCTCTTCGCATGGACGGGGACGACGGCGCACCACCTGGACGTGGGGGGTGTGAACCCCGGCACGGAAGGACCGGCCCTCGAGCAGGTCTACGCCGAGGGCCTCGTGCTCGCTCCCGTTCGGCTGTACCGAGCCGGAGAGGAGAACCCGGACGTGTTCACGATCCTGACCGAGAACATCCGGGACCCCCTGTCGACGATCTCCGATCTCCGGGCGCAGCGGGCCGCCTGCCTGCTCGGCCGGCGACGGCTTGAGGAGGCGATCGCGCGCTGGGGGACACCGATCATCGAAGTCGCGTTCCGGCAGGCGCTCGACTCGGCCGAGCGCGCGACGAGGCTCGGGCTCTCCGATCTGCCCGACGGCGCGGTGGAGGCGGAGGGGTTCATGGACGATGACGGGCGCGACGGGCCCCCGACCCGGATCCACGTCAAGCTCTCGAAGCGCGGCGATCGCCTCACCGTCGACCTGTCGGGTTCGGCCCCGCAAGTGGCCGGGGCGCTCAACGTGCCGTGGGCGAGCACGCGCGCCTCCATCATGTACTGCATCCGCGCGTTGGTCGACCCCCACATGGCATCCAACGACGGGATCCTGCGCGCGATCGAGATCGTTTGCCCGCTCGGCAACGTGTTCAACCCGCGGCCGCCGGCGGCGGTCTCGGTTCGTCACAACACCTGCCTGCGGCTGGTCGACACGTTGTTCCTGGCGGCGTCGGAGATCTGGCCGGAGAAGGCGGTCGGAGCTTCCTCTCTGGCGTTCTTCGCGATCAACCTCGAGAGCACCTCGCCGGTCACCGGGCGGCACTCGGTGATGTCGGACGTCGTCGGCGGGGGCACCGGAGCTCACCTGGCGGGCGACGGCATCGATGGTGTGGACACGTACCTGGCGAATGTGGGCCTGATGCCGGTAGAGGTCGCCGAGGCCAACTACTCGGTGCGCGTCGTGCGGACGGAGCTGATCGCTGGCTCACAGGGGGTGGGGACGTTCAGCGGAGGGATGGGCATCCGCCGCGACTACCTGATCCTCGAACATGCCCATCGCGCGACGTTCTACGCCGAGCAGACGAAGCCGGAGTTCCGCCCCCGCGGGGCGCGCGGAGGGGGAGACGCCCAGCCGACGAAGGTCTCGCTGTTCGATCCAGACGGGAACCCGGTAGGGATCTCTGCGAAGGTATCGACGACGCTCCAGCCTGGGTCGGTCGTGCGAATCGAGACGAGCGGCGGAGGCGGCTACGGATCGCCCGACCGTCGCGATCCGGAGCTCGCCCGGGCAGATCGCGAGGACGGGCGACTCCCGGGATGACCCGGAACTAGGACGGCAGATCGACGGGCCGCGGTTCGTCGATCGTCGCGGCGACAGCTGGCTGGAGGTTCTCGTCGTCCAGCCCCTCGCCCTCGGCTACCCATCCCGCGATCCGGCGCCGGATCCTTGCGATCAACCCGACGAGACCGCTCGGCACGAAGACGACGATGACGAGCAGGATCGCCCCCAGGATCGTCAGCTGGATCCCCGGGTAGTCGATCAGGGCCTGCTGGATCACCGTGAGGAGCCCGGTTCCGAGGACGGGTCCGAAGATCGTCCCGAGACCGCCGATCACGAGCATCGTCACGTCGATCGACATCGGCGTGAGTCCCATGACGGACGACGTGATGCTCTGGTTGTAGCTGAGGTACAGGGCACCCGCCACGCCGGCGATGGACCCCGAGATCCCGAACGCGAGAATCCGGTACTTCAGCGGGCTCACGCCGCGAGCTGCCGCGTACGCCGGCGCGTCCCTGATCGTCTGCAGAGCGATTCCCAGCCGCGAGCTACGGATCTTCGCCAAGACGAATGTCGCGACGATCACGACCGCGAGGACCGTCCAGTAGTAGGCACGGAGCTGGGCGAGCGGCCCCAGGCTAGGGTACAGGCCCTTCACAGTTGGGAACCCGAAAGTACCCCCGGTGAGCCCCTTGGGGTTGTTCACGATGACGAACTGAACGACCGAGGCGAAGGAGAACGTCAAGAGCGACGTGTAGATGCCGAACAGCCGCAGGGTCGGGAACGCGAGCAGGATCGAGAACCCACCGGCCGCTACGCCCCCAAGGAGGACGGCGATCCAGGCCGGGATACTCGTGTGCAGCATGATCAGCCCCGCGCTGTAGCCCCCGATCGCGTAGATCGCGAGCATGCCGAAGTTCCATGCACCGGCAACGCCAAGCACGAAGTTCCAGCCAGTGTTCAGGGTGATCGTGATCAAGGCGGTAACCATCACCGTCAAC
>JAHEXX010000082.1 GCA_023251895.1 bacterium | reverse complement strand
CTGGTCGAACCCTCGACCCGGCTGGGGAAGGTGCTCGGCCACGTGTTCCCGGTGATGATCCCCCCGCTGGCCTTGGCCGCGAACCCGGACGCCGCCCTGGTCAGGCTGTCGCGCGTGGCGGAGGCAGTCGGCGCGACCAAGGGGCCGGCCGACGCCCTGGCCACCGACCCCTCGATCGCCCGGCGCCTGGCCCACGTGGTCGGGGCAAGCTCCTTCGCGACGGACCTGCTGGTGGCCGGGCCCGAACGCATCCACGCCCTGGGCGACGAGGCCGTCCCGGCCGACCCGGATACCGCGCTGGTGGGGGTAGCGGCGCGGTATGCGAGCCGTGAGCTGGAGCCCAGGGAGACCGGCCGGGCCCTCGCCGAGGTCGCCGATCGCGTGATCCGCCGTGCGGTGGAGGCCGCGGGGCCCGACCTGCCCTTCGCGGTGATCGGCCTGGGGAAGCTGGGGGCCGAGGAGCTCAACTTCGCCTCCGATCTGGACATGGTCTTCGTCTACGAGGGGGAGGGGCCGGACGACCAGCGGAGGGCCATCGACTTGGCGGAACGCGTGCTTCGGCACATCCGGGAGGCCGGGTGGGCGCCCGACACCGACCTCCGCCCGGAGGGCCGGAGCGGCCCCCTCGCCAAGTCCATCGCGGCCTATCTCGAGTACTGGGATCGGTACGCCCAGACCTGGGAGTTCCAGTCGCTCCTTCGGGCTCGCCGGGTTGCAGGCGACGAGGGACTGGGCCGGCGGTTCTGCTCGTTCGCGGAGGACGTTGCTTACCCACCGTACGTGCCGATCGACCGGGTCGGCGAGATCCGGCGCATGCGGGAACGGATCGAGCGGGAACGGGTGAAGCCGCCGGAGGCAGCCAAGTTCCACTTCAAGCTGGGGTACGGGTCGCTGGCCGACGTCCAGTTCGCCGTGGAGCTATCCCTGATGCGGTGGGGCGGGGAGCACCCGGATATTCGGACCCGCCGGACCCTGGACGCGATCGAGCGCCTGGCCCAGGCCAGGCTGATCGAGGACTCGGCCGCGCTGGCGCTGGGCGAGGCCTTCGTGTTCCTATCGGACGTGAAGAACGCTCTGGAGGTGGACCGCCGGGTCCATGCGGAGGCCGTTCCGCCCTCTTCGGAGGACCAGACGGCCCTGGCCCGGCGGCTCGGGTATGAGGAGTATCCGAGGCAGAGCCTCATCGACGACTACCTGCGCATCACGCGGCGGTGCCGTCGGGCGATGGAGAGGGTTTTCTACGAGGGGGAATGACATGGAGAGGCGAACCGCCCTGATCACGGGAGCGTCGAGCGGGCTCGGCGCGGAGTTCGCGCGGCTGTTCGCGGCCGACGGCTTCGACGTCGCGCTGGTGGCCCGCTCGGGCGCGGTCTTGGAGGACCTGGCCCAGGAGCTGGAGGACCGTCACTGGATCAGCGCCCAGGTCGTCCCCAAGGACCTGTCGGAGCCGAACGCGGCCGCCGACGTGGTCGAAGTGCTGCGGGAGCACGGGATGCACGCCGACGTGCTGGTCAACAGCGCCGGGACCGAACAGTTCGGACCATTCGCAGAGTCCGATGAGGCGTGGTTGCTCGACCTGCTCCGGGTGAACATGGTCACGCTCACGCATCTCACCCGCCTGGTCGTCCCTCGCATGATCGAGCGGGGGTGGGGCCGGATCGTGAACCTGGCATCCAGCGCCGCGTTCCGCCCTGGACCCCTGGGCGCCGCTTACCACGCATCGAAGGCGTACGTGCTGTCGTTCTCGTTGGGGCTGACGGAGGAGCTCCGGGGGACCGGCGTGAAGGTGACGGCGCTGTGCCCGGGGCCTACGGCCGCCGGATCCCCGGCACGGGCCGAGGTTGGCGATCCGAAGCCAATGGCCGGCGGCAGCCTCCCGGACGCCGCCGTAGTGGCCGAGTGGGGCTACGAGGCGGTCAAGCGGGGGAAGCCTTTCGCCGTGCACGGCGCGAAGCGGCGGGCCGCCGCGTTCGGCACCCGGTTCATCCCGCGGACGTCAAACTGGTTCGCGTCCTAGATGTCGTAATACATCCAAAACTCGTACGGGTGAGGCCGCAGACGGACCTGGTCGAGTTCGTGCTTGCGCTTGTACTCGATCCAGGTATCGACGACGTCTTGGGTGAACACGCCCCCCTCCAGCAGCCACTGGTGATCGGCCTCCAGTGCGTCGAGCACGATCTCCAAGGCGCCCGGAACCTGCTTGACCATCGCCTTCTCATCCGGCGGCAGGTCGTATAGGTCCTTGTCCATCGGTTCCGGCGGCTCGATCTTGTTCTTGATCCCGTCCAGCCCGGCCTGCAACTGAGCCGCGAACGACAGGTACGGGTTGCACGCGGGGTCCGGGGTGCGGAACTCCAGCCGCTTAGCCGCGGGAGTCTTGTAGTAGAGAGGGATACGCACGCACGCGCTCCGGTTCCGCTGCGAGTAGATGAGGTTGATCGGCGCCTCGTACCCCGGCACCAGCCGCCGGTAGGAGTTGGTCGTCGGGTTGGTGAACGCGAGCAGCGAGGGCGCGTGGGCCAGCAGCCCGCCGATGTACCACCTGGCGGTGTCGGAGAGTCCGGCGTACCCCACCTCATCCCAGAACAGGTTCTCGTCGTTCTTCCACAGGCTCTGGTGGGTGTGCATGCCAGAGCCGTTGTCCATGAAGATCGGCTTCGGCATGAACGTCACGGTCTTGCCGTGCTGACGGGCCGTGTTCTTGACCACGTACTTGTACTTCATGACGTTGTCGGCCGTCCGCAGCAAGGTGTCGTAGCGCATGTCAATCTCGGCCTGTCCCGCGGTGCCGACCTCGTGGTGGTGGACCTCGATCTGGATGCCGACCTTCTGCAGGTTCAGCACCATCTCGCTCCGCAGATCCTGGTAGTGGTCCATGGGGGGCAGGGGGAAGTAGCCCTCCTTGTACCGCGGCTTGTACCCGAGGTTGTGGCCACCCTCGACCGCGCCCGAGTTCCACACTCCCTCAACGGCGTCGATGTGGAAGTACCCCTCATGTTCGTTCTGGTCGAACCGGATCGAGTCGAAGATGTAGAACTCGCACTCGGGGCCCCAGTACGAGATATCGGCGATCCCGGTCTGCTTCAGGTACAGCTCGGCCTTCTTCGCGATGTACCGGGGGTCGCGCGTGTACATCTCCCCCGTCACGGGGTCCTTCACGAAGCAGTTGAGGACCAGAGTGGGGTGTGCCGTGAACGGGTCGATGTAGGCGGAATCCGGGTCGGGGAGCAGGAGCATGTCGGACTCCTGGATCTCCTGGAACCCACGGATCGAGGACCCGTCGAAGCCGAACCCGTCCTCGAAGCTCCCCTCGGACAGCTCGGCGATCGGGACCGAGAAGTGCTGCATCAGACCGGGGAGGTCGCAGAACCGCAGGTCGACGATCTCGGCTCCGGACTCCTTGGCTAAGGCCAGGACTTCCTTGGGTGTGGCCACCGCTTCTTCCCCCTTCGTGCCGACGACGGGACAAGGGTACGGACGGCCGGCGGCGTATGAAGTTCGCCGGTCGTAAATTCTGGGTTACGGGCGGCCGGGGCGCACCCTGGCGGTCGCGAAGTCGACGTGCAGGGGGATGACCCCGCCCGGCAGGAGCAGGTCCAGGCCGTCGGGGATGTTGAGCAGCCCTCGGGCAGTGCCCGGAACGTTGGTCGACCCGTACTGCCACACGATCCGGCCCCCTCGTTCGGGGTCGATCAGGATCACGCGATGGTGGAAGTCGTCGGTCACCGCGACCAATCCGTTCGGGAACGGAGCGGCCAGGCTGGGGTGGTCCAGGACCCTGGGCCCGCTCGTCCGACGGAAGGACCAAAGGACCTTTCCCGTCTTGGTGAAATGCACGACCCCGCCCGGCGATTCGTAGTCGACGGCGATGAAGGTTCCGTCCGCGAGCCGCTGGGGATCCGATGGAACGGGCAGCCCGGGAACCCTCGCCGACCAGATCACGTGGCCGGTGGACGTGACCTCGTCGATCCAGCCGCCATTCAGCTCCGAGAGCAGCAGGTGCCCGTTGGGCAGCGGCGTGTCGCCGTTCGGGTACCCGACCGCGCGAGGGAGGTCATGGGTGCAGACCCCGGTCGTCCCGATCTGCCGGGTCGGGCGGCCGCGGGGGGAGAAGAACAGGATCCGGCAGTTCTTCGCGTCGGCGACCACCATCCCCCCTCCGGGGTAGGGGTACACGTCATCGGGCTGGCGTGTGTAGCCGGGGGTGGACCCGCCGACCCTGGGATGTCCGTAGGTCCATAGCGTCCGGCCGCTGGGGTACGCGATCTCGGCCAGGACGTTGTTCTCCTCCTCGTTCACTAGGATGGCGTGGCCGCCGTGGACCCAGAAGGCGTCGTCCGGGTAGTAGAAGGGAACGGGGGGGGGCGGGGACTGGGCACTCGGGTAGCGCCACACCACGTGCCCGGAGGGGTTCACGACCAGGAGGCGGTTGTTCCCACGGTCGGCGATCAGGAGCAGCCCCGCGAACGGCCTGACGCCGGCAGGATCGGGCGCGAGGCTCGCGGTGGACGCCCCGGTCGCCGTCGCCGTGGCGATCGGCGTGGGCGTCGCGGACAGGAGTTTCACGTGGATGATCTCGGCCACGGCCCGGCCGCGCCAACCGCCGATCAGCCATGCCTCCTCCTGGTCCGAGACAACGCCTGCGTCGGACAGGGGCCGGGGCAGCGGCGGCATCGGTCGGATCGTCCCGCCGTCCACCGCGAATGCGGTACGGACGGCGTTCCCCTTCGCGTCCTTGCCTCCCGCGACGAAGGCCGTGCTCCCGATCGTGAATGCCGCGGCGTGGGCGACCGGATCGGGGAGGTTCCCGATCAGCGACGACCGGCCGGTCGAAGCGTCGAAGCGGTACACGGTGGACACGGGGCCGGTGCCGGTGATGCCACCGGCGACGATCAGGTCGGTGCCCACGGAAGTGACGGCCGGGTACCGCAGGCCGGCCGGGAGCCGCCCCGCCCGCTTGAAGAGGTGACCGTCGGTGGTCACGTACACGACCGAGGAGAGCGTCCTCCCGTTCCATCCGCCGATCAGGTAGACGCTGTTCCCGACGGTCGCGGACGCAAGGTCGGAGAGCGGAGTCGGAAGGTGCCCGGTGACGGTTCCCCGCCCGGTCGACAGGTCGAAACCCTGCACTTGGTCGGAGCTCTCCGTCCGGCCGCCGCCGAACACGAGGAGCCTGCCTCCCACCAGGGCGCCGGCGGCGTCGTGGAACGGCGTCGGCACGGTTCCGAGTGACGCGAGCTTCCCGGTCGCGACGTGCAGGGCGAAGACGCCGGAGGCCGAGTTCCCCGTGGCGTCCAGCCCGCCGGCCAGGTAGACGATCCCGTCCCGCTCCACCGCGACCTCCCGCTGAACCGGACGCGGCAGGCGGAAGGAGGCCTGCGTAAGCCGCAGCGTGGGCCCAACCGGGGAGGTGGAGGGGGTCGAGGGGCCGGCGTTGGGGGGCCCGCCACTCGAGGTGCAAGCCGCGGCAACGAGGACGACGACGCCGAGCAGGCGGGCTGGCCGCTGCCATCCGCGGGACATGTGGGCGGAGTCTACGAGAAGCGGGCGAAGACGGGGGGCGCCCCGTTCCGGTCAGGTAAGGAGCCGCTAAGGCAGGCGCACGATGCGGCGGTCCCGGCGGGTCTGGCGCTCAACCGGGGCGAGCTGGAGGACCGGAGCGACCAAGGCCACGGCCAGACGGATCGCCGCGACTGCGAGGAGGAGGTATCCGATCGTCGCCGCCAGCATCGTGTCCATCGCTCCGTTCCTCCAGCTCGTTACACGAAGGGCATCGGCAAACGAGCCGTCGCCGGCGTATCGCCCGTCGTCGTCATCTTCCGATGGCCCGAAGTGACTAGGCCCGCTCGTCCGGCTCGCCAGCGGCGTCGAGGTCGGCGGCACGGTAGCCGACCCCCCGGATCGTCTGGACCAGGTACTCGTGCTCGGGCCCGAGCTTGGAGCGGAGCCGCCGGATGTGAACGTCCACGGTGCGGGTGCCGCCGTAGAAGTCGTAGCCCCACACCTCGCGCAGCAGGCCCGGGCGCGTGAACACGCGCCCGGGCCGGGAGGCCAGGAACCGGAGGAGCTCGAATTCCTTGTAGGTGAGGTCCAGGGTGCGCCCGGCCACCGCGACCTGGTAGGTGTCGACGTCCATGCTTAGGGGCCCCAGGCGGATCGCGCTGCCCTCGCCGGACCCCGAGCGGCGCCGGAGCATGGCCAGGCGGACCCGGATCTCCGCGGCGGGGGCGCCCGGGTACAACAGCTCGTCGGCCAGCTCCTCCCAGGCGAGGCGGTCCAGGTCGGATCGCTCCACGACGGCCACGACCGGGATGCGGGCATCCCGCTCCCGCAGGGCTCGCAGCACGGCGTGTCCCTGGCCGGGATTCTCTGCGGCGTCGACCAGGACCAGCTGCGGACCGAGGCCGACGACGTGGGCGAGGGAGCCGATGGAGAGGGGCTGGGTCTTGGCGTCGAAGCCGGCGGCCCCGAGCGCCGGCAAGGCCTCCTCGAGGGAGCGGTCGGAGAGAAGGACGATGACGGCCACCGGACGTCCCGAGGGTACCATCGGCCCCCGCCCGGACGGTACCCTTGACCTGCGATGACCTTTCGTGTGCGCCTGTTCGCCGCCCTCCGGGAACTGGCCGGGGCCTCCTACGTGGAGGCCGACGGAGCGACGGTCGAGGACATCGTCCGCCAGCTGGCCGAACGATTCGGGGAGCGGTTCGACGACATCGCCCGGGCCGGCTCGGTCGTGGTGGACGGGGAACGGGCGCCCCTCGAGACCCCTCTGACCGGCTCTGAGGAGGTCGCCTTGCTGCCCCCGGTGGCCGGCGGCGGGGCCTAGGCCTCCGGCGCGTGCACCCCGCCGACCTGCGGTTTCGCGGTCCGGGGCCCCGGCTGGGATACTCGTGGACCGCATGCAACGACCCCAGCGCGTCCTGCTCGTGGTCAACCCCGTGGCTCGCACGGTGTCCCGACCGACGCTCGCGGTGATCGAGAAGGCCCTGTCGGCCGACTTCAAGCTGGAGGTCTTGGAGACGGTCCAGCGAGGCCACGCCACCGAGATGGCGGCGCAGGCCGCCTTCGACGGCGTGGACCTGGTGACGGTCTTCTCCGGCGATGGGACGATCAACGAAGTCCTGAACGGGCTGGCGGGAACCGAGGTCATGCTCGGCGTGATCCCCGGCGGGGCCACGAACATCCTGGCTCGCGCGCTGGACCTTCCGCTCGACCCGGTCGACGCCACGGGCGTACTGATTGAGAAGGCGCTCTTGGGGGAGGGCCGCCAGCTCCACCTCGGCGTGGCCGACGGGCGGTATTTCGCTGTCAACTGCGGAGCCGGCGTGGATGCGGCGGCGATGGCCCGCCTCGACGCGAAGTTCCCCAAGAACCAGAGGTCGTTCGAGCGGGCGGCGTTCTTCGCGGTGCTGCGATCGGTGCTTGCGAGTTATGCAGGGCGGCTCCCCGACCTCACCGTCGCCATCGACGGCGCGGAGCCCGTGCCATCGATCTCGGTCTTGGTGGGGAAGACCGACCCGTACACCTACTACAAAGGACGGGGCCTGCGGATCACCCCGGATGCTTCGCTGGAGAAGGGGCTCGATGTGCTGTCGGCCCGGGCTCTCCCGCGCCGGCGGCTGCTCCGCATCGCGGTGCAGATCTTCGGCTCGGCTCGGCACGTGCGGGGCCGGGACATCGACTATTGGCACGATGCGTCGCGCGTCGAGGTCACTTCGGCACAGCCCTTTCCCGTTCAGGTCGACGGCGACGTGATGACTGAGCGCGACAAGCTGATCGTGGAACTGGCCCGCGACGCGCTCTGGGTCGTGGCCTAATCGTTCCCCGCGGGCGGGAGCTCGACCAGAGCTTCCCGCTCGTGGATGCCGCACTCCCACTTCGACAGGCCGGCCCACCGTCCGCCTCGCTCCGGCTCGCCGGGGAACGGCATCCGGGTGCACGGCGCGCATCCGATCGAGGCGTAGCCAAGGTCGTACAGCGGGTTGTGGGGAAGGTCGTGGTCCTTCATGTACCGCCACACGTCCCGGCGGGTCCACGTGGCCACGGGGTTGATCTTGACGATCTCCCGCCCGGGCTCGAGCTCGTACTGATCGATGATGGGAGCACCGGCCCGCGAGGGCGAGGAGTCGCGGCGGAACGCGGTGATCCACGCCTCCAGTTCGCGCAATGCTCGGAACATGGGCTGGACCTTGTTGATATCGCAGCACCGTTCGGGGTCGCGCTCGTATAGCCGGGGACCGAAGGCGGCCGTCTGCGTCTCTACCGTGTGGTCGCCGACGAGGTCGATCACCTTCAGCCCCAGCCGCTCCACGAGCTGCTCCTTGAATGCCAGGGTCTCGGCGAAGTGGAATCCCGTCTCCAGGAACAGGATGGGGATGTCGGGGCGGATCTCGGTGGCCATGTGCATCACGCAGGTGCCGTCGGCCTGGAAGGCCGATGCGACGGCGATCCGGCCGAGCCCCGACTCCTCCAGGGCCCAGCGGACGACCTCGCGCGGGTGCGCGCGCTCGAAGCGCTCGTTGAGCTCGGTGATCATCTCTGCGGAGGGAAGTGTCTTCACTGGGCCGCCCCCAGACCGGCGCGGCGAGTATACGACCGGCCGTCCGACCCGGTCCGTTCGACCGAGGGTGCCAATCGTGCCACTCGGTATCCTAGGTCACCGCTGACCCTTGATCCTTGAAGGAGAACACCGCGCATGACGACAAACGGAACCGTCGCGCCACACGGCGGCACGCTCGTCAACCTCCTGGCCCAGCAGGCCGAGGCCGAACGGTTGACGCTGGAGGCGGGCAACTACCCTGAGCTCGCGGTGAACCACCGCGAGCTGTCCGACCTCGAGTTGCTGGCCGTGGGGGCTCTCTCGCCGTTGACCGGGTTCCAGGGCGAGCGGGACTACCACTCGATCCTCGACACCATGCACCTGGAGAACGGCCTGGCCTGGACGATCCCGGTCACGCTCTCCCTCACCGCTGAGGAGGTCAAGCGGATCGGCGGGGCTGGTGCTGTGACCCTGACGTCCCACGAGGGAGGTGACCCCCTGGCCGTCCTGGAGGTCTCGGAGGTCTTCAAGCGAGACCGTGAGAAGGAAGCCCGTGGCGTCTTCCAGACCGAGGATCTCGAGCATCCGGGCGTGAAGGCGCTCCACGACGCTGGCGACTACTGCCTGGCCGGCGTCGTGCAGGTAATCCGCCTGCCGCAGCACCACGACTTCGCGAGATACCGGCTGACGCCTGCGGAGACCCGCGCGGAGTTCGCCGAGCGCGGCTGGCGGACCGTCGTCGGGTTCCAGACCCGAAATCCCATCCACCGGGCCCACGAGTACATCCAGAAGTGCGCCCTCGAGATCGTCGACGGACTGCTCGTGCATCCGCTCATGGGCGCGACGAAGGGCGACGACGTGCCGGCCGACGTGCGGATGCGGTGCTACGAGGCGCTGTTCGACGGGTACTATCCGAAGGATCGCGCCATGGTCACCGTCTTCCCTGCGGCCATGCGCTACGCGGGCCCCAAGGAGGCCATCTGGCACGCCATCTGCCGCAAGAACTACGGCTGCACCCACTTCATCGTGGGGCGCGACCACGCGGGGGTGGGGAGGTACTACGGAACCTACGACGCGCAGAAGATCTTCGAGAAGTTCGAGCCCGGCGAGCTCGGCGTGATGCCGCTGATGTTCGAGCACTCCTTCTGGTGCAACCGGTGCGAGGGGATGGCGTCTCCGAAGACGTGTCCGCACGCCGAGGAGGACCGAGTGTCGCTGTCCGGCACCGGTGTCCGCGAGATGTTGCGGAAGGGGGAGCGCCCGCCGCAGGAGTTCTCTCGGCCCGAGGTGGCCGACATCCTGATCGAGGCGATGCGGGAACGGGCGGAGTAGCCCCCGCCCGATGGGAGCCGCGGAGCCGAAATCCCGTTCAAGGAATGCCTCCTCGAGCGCCGATAACGGAGCCGAGAGGGGGGCAGCATGAACGATCTTCTCTTCGATCCGCTCAGGATCTTGGCGTCGCTCAGGGCGCACGGGGTGCGATTCGTCGTCGTCGGTGGGTTCGCCGCGACTGTGCACGGGTCGCCCTCAATCACGGACGACGTCGACATCTGCATCGCCGGGGACGACGAGAACCTCGAGCGGCTCCTGGAGGCGCTGCACGACCTGGGGGCTCGCCAGCTGGACCTGGGCAAGGGCGATCTGCTCTCGTTCGAGACCGTGGCCGGCCGGCTCGACTGCACCGAGTGGCCGCCGGGGACCGCGGGGTTCATAGACCTGGACGTCGGTGCGGTCGAAGTCCACCTGGGGAACGGACTGCACGTGCGCGCTGCCTCGGTCGAGGATCTCCTGCGCATGAAACGTGCCACCGCCACTCCGCAGGATCTGTGGGTCGTCTCCCAGCTGGCTGCGATGACCGAGGTTTCCGAAGGCGGCGTCTGATCCGCAAGCGGACCAGCCTTCTCTCCCGGTCGCGCCTTTGCCGCCCTAGAATGCGGGGATCGGCAAAGGAGCCACGGTGAGCGAACGGGGCGGCAACCGACGCATCGACCGAGTCCTGGATCCGGTGTTCCTGGAGGGCATCTCGGACATCGCCTTGGACGAACTCCGGCGGCGCCGCGACGAGTGCCTGGCCGAGCGTGAGTACCTCTCACTCCTCCGCCGGCTGGTGCAGGGCCGAGCCGAGATCCTGAAGGCCGAGGTGGAGCGCCGCTCCGGCGACGGCGAGCAGACCCCGCTGGTGGACCGGCTCGCCTCGATCCTTTCCTCGGAACAGCAGGGGCCATCACGGGGCGAGGCCGTGCGCGTGGGCATCCCCGACGAGGAGATGCTGCTGGCGCGCCGCCGCGTGGAGCGGCTGGTGGCCGACGCGGGCCTATCCGATCCCGCGTCGCTCGATGACGACCGGCTGGCCGAGGCAGTGGACCTGTTGGTTCGGGAGGAACAGGAGGTCTCCGAGAACCGCGGAGCCGTGCTGCGAGTCCTCGACCATCTCCAGGACGAGCTGAAACGCCGCTACAAGGACGACATCTCTCAGGTCCTCAGCTGAGCTCTCCGCACCCCGTAGGCCACGCGGGGGACGGCCGTTCGCGTGCCCGAACCGGTCCTTCGTGACCCTTTGTCCGTCGGTCGCCGGAGCCGTGGAATTGGGCCGCCGGCCCGATGGACGCGCCCCATCCCGGCCGCGAGGCTACGCGTGACATGGCCGGGGTGACGGGCAGCATCTTCGAGGGGGCCACTGCGTCGCCGGCCGACCCCGACGCGCCGACGCTGCACGCCCAACTCGTGGTGTTCGCGCGAGAGTTGGGCGAGTTGTACCGGCAGGAGCGCGCGCGATCCCGGGAGCTGGAGCACGTGCTGGAGCACCTCCAGGAGACCTACTTCGCCACGATGCGGACGCTGGCTCAGGTCGTGGAGGCCAAGGACCTCACGACGCGCGGGCACCTCGACCGCACGCAGGCATACGGCATCGCGCTGGCCCGCATGATCGACGCAACGCTCGTGGAGAGCCCGGAGACCGGCTATGGGTTCTTCCTCCACGACATCGGCAAGGTCGGTATCCCCGAGAGCATCCTGTGCAAGGCGGGTCCGCTTGACGAAACGGAGTGGGAGGTCATGCGACGCCACCCCACGATCGGAGCGCAGATCGTCGAGCCCATCCGGTTCTTGGGAAACGCGGTCGAGACCATCCGCCACCACCACGAACGCTTCGACGGAACCGGGTATCCCTGCGGCCTACGCGGTGGTGAGATCCCAATCGCCGCCCGCGTCTTCGCCGTGGCCGACTCGTTCGACGCAATGACCAGTGACCGGCCGTATCGCGGCGCTCTCCCCGTTGAGTGGGCGCTCCTGCAGATCGAGGAGGGCGCCGGCGGACAGTTCGACCCCGAGATCGTCGACGCGTTCCTGGTGCTCGCCGACGCCGGCGAGCTCGAACTGAACGTGAACGCCGGCTGATCTACTCCCGGTAGGCTCCAGTCAGTGTCAGGGTGAGCGAGCAGTGAGATCCCAAGGGTGACCTCGGGATAGCCTCCGCCTCAGTGTCAGGGTGAGCGAGCAGTGAGATCCCAAGGGTGACCTCGGGATAGCCTCCGCCCGACGACGGGCTGGCTCATAGGCTCCGTGTCACCCCGCGAGCGGGATGACCTCCATGGGT
>JAHEXX010000081.1 GCA_023251895.1 bacterium | reverse complement strand
TACCCGGGCACGGTCGCCGCAGCCCTCACGGCGGAATCGCTCGAGCATGAGCCGAGCCTATGCGGCAACGGCCTTCTTCCGCGGCGCCGCCTTCTTCTTCGCCGCGGGCTTCTCCTCAACGGCCTTCTTCTTGGCCGCCTCCACCGAGGCCTTCAGGGCCTCCATGAGATCGACGACCTTGGCCGGGGCCTTGTGCTCCACGATCTCGATCTCCTCGCCGGCGATCTTCTTCTCGACGATCGAAAACAGCGCCTCGCGGTACTCGTCCCGGAATTCCTCGGGGTTCCAATCCGCTGTGAGGTTCTCGATGAGCGAGCGGGCCATCTCGACCTCGTTCTCGCGGACCCTCGAGTCCTGGTCGAGCACCTCGAAGTCGGCGGCCCGGATCTCGTCGGGCCAGTACATCGTCTCGAGGACGAACACGTTGTCCTTGAACCGCAGCGCCGCGAGGTGTTCCTTGTCCCGGAAGCTGACCTTGGCGATGCCGACCTTCCCGTCCCGGCTCATGGCCCGACGCAGCAGCGCGTAGGCCTTTGCCCCGGTCTCGTCGGGGATCAGGTAGTAGCTCTTCTTGAACAGGACGGGGTCGATGTCGGACAGGTCGACGAACTGAACGATGTCGATGGCCCGGCTGGACTCCAGCGGCACGGCGTCGAAATCGTCCTCGGTCAGAACCACGTACCGGTCCTTCTCGTACTCGTAGCCCTTCACGATGTGGTCGAACTCGACCTCCTCGCCGTCGACGGCACACACCCGCTTGTACTTGATGCGGCCCCCGTCGGCATCGTGGAGTTGGTTGAACTTCAGCGATCTCTCCTCCGTCGCGGGGAACACGCTGACGGGGATCGTGACGAGGCCGAACGAGATGGCCCCCTTCCACATGCTGCGTGGTGGCATGGCGAACCTCCGGGGAAAATGGAAACCCCTCTCCTGGGGCAGCCTGATTCTAGCTTGGCCCGCCGACACGGCCAGCATCGGCCCGTCTACCATCGATCCGCGATGCCTACGAGGAAGCACAAACCGGGGCCGGCCTTCACCGTCGAGTTCCCCAAGGCGCTGCCCGCCAAGAAGGGCGACGGGGACGCCTGGTGGATGGGGGTGGACGGCCGGGAGCTCCGCCTATCCAACCTGGACAAGGTGTTCTGGCCGGCGGAGGGATACACGAAAGGCGACCTGCTGGCCTACTACTTCAACGTCGCACCTTTGATCGTGCCCCACCTCGCCGAGCGGCCCCTCACGATGAAACGGATGCCCGACGGCATCGAGGGGAAGTCGTTCTACGAGAAGTCGGCTCCCTCGCACACCCCGGACTGGATGCTGCGGTGCCCCGTCGAGTCCGACGACAGCAAGCACGGGCTCATCGACTACCTCGTGATCGAGGACACCGCGGGCCTGCTCTACGTCGCGAACCTGGGCTGCATCGAGTTCCACCCGCTCCACTCACGGTGCGGCAGCGTTGACTCCCCCGACTACCTGTTCTTCGACCTCGATCCGTTCCCTCCGTACACGTACGAGGACGTCCTGACGGTGGCCCGGCACATCAAGGTGCTCCTCGATCGGCTGGGGCTGGTGGGCTACCCGAAGACCAGCGGCGCGACGGGGATGCAGATCTACGTCCCCGTGACCCCCGGCTACACCTACGAGCAGTGCCGGGAGATGGTCGGCCGGGCCGGGCGCTTGATCGAGAAGGTCGACCCCGACCGCGTGACCATGGCCTGGCAGGTGTCTAAGCGCGCCGGCAAGGTGTTCATCGACCACAACATGAACCGCTCCGGAGCGAACATCGCCGCCGTCTACTGCCTCCGCCCGGAGCCGGGGGCGCCCGTCTCAACCCCGCTCTCATGGAAGGAGATCGACAAGGGCGGCTTCGAGCCGCGCGACTTCCGCATCGAGAACGTGTGGAGGCGGTTCAAGCGGGTCGGCGACCTGTTCGAGGGTGTCCGCACGCAGCCCCAAGACCTGTCGTCGGCGTTCGAGGCGTTGGGGATCGAGGCCGGGACGAACGAGCCGAAGAAGCTTCGGACCGGCGAGGAGGTGATCGCCGCCTCGAAGGACCCGAACCTTGCCCAGTACCTGGCAAAGCGCGACTTCGAGGGGACCCCCGAACCGCCCCCGGGCGAAGCGAGGGGGTCGGGGAACTCATTCGTGATCCACAAGCACCGGGCCACCCGCCTCCACTACGACCTGCGGCTGGAGCGGGACGGCGCGCTGCCCTCGTGGGCGGTGCCGCGCGGCCTTCCGACCGCACCGGGTGACAAGCGTCTAGCCGTCCGCACGGAGGACCACCCGCTGGAGTACGGATCCTTCGAGGGGACGATCCCTAAGGGCCACTACGGTGCCGGCGAGGTTCGCATCTTCGACGACGGGACCTACGAGATCCTGGAATGGGCCGACAAGAAGGTGAGCTTCCGGCTCCACGGGCGCCGGTATCCCGGGCTGGAGTACCACCTGGTGAAGACCCGAACCGACTGGCTGGTGTTCCTTGCCAGCCACCAGGACGCACCGCTCATCGAGCCGCCGCCGTTCCTGGCGCCGATGCTGGCGGAAGGAGGGTACGAGCCCTTCGACGACCCCAAGTGGCGGTTCGAGCCCAAGCTCGACGGCGTCCGGACCCTCGCCTACCTCTCGACGGACACGACGAAGCTCTTCTCGCGTACGGGCCGGGACCAGACCTCCACGTATCCCGAGCTCCACATGATCCACGAGCTGGTGAACTCGGTGAACTGCGTGATCGACGGCGAGGTGGTGGCCTTCGACGAGGACGGCCGCAACTCGTTCGAGCTGCTCCAGGAACGGATCCCGCTCACGAGCGCCCGCGATATCGAACGGGTCCGCAAGCGGATCCCGGTGGCCATGGTCGCGTTCGACCTGTTGTTCCTCGACGGACACGACCTCACCGGGCAGAAGCTGGAGGAGCGGCGGGAGCTCCTCGACGCGATCGCGGAGACCGACCACCGGCTCCAGCTGGCGTTCCACGTGGACCGGTTGGGGATGAAGTTCACCGAGTCGGCCCGCGAGTTGGGGCTGGAGGGCGTGGTGGCCAAGCGCCTCGGCTCCAAGTACACGCCCGGGCGACGCTCGCCCGACTGGCGGAAGATCAAGCTCCGCACCACACAGGACTGCGTGATCCTGGGGTGGACCCCCGGGCAGGGCGGTCGGTCGACGTCGTTCGGCGCGCTGCTGGTTGGAGCCTACGAGGACGGCAAGCTACTGTGGATCGGCCAGGTGGGGTCCGGTTTCACGCAGAAGAAGCTCGATCAGATCCTCGAGCGGCTCGAGCCGCTGGTCGTGGACGAACCGCCCGTCGACGATCCGGCGCTCGCGGCGGTGAAGGGCGCCATGTTCGTCGAACCCAGCGTGGTCTGCGAGGTCGAGTACATCCAGATCACCAAGGCCAACAAGTTCCGGGCGCCGTCCTTCAAGGGCCTGCGCCCCGACAAAGTGCCCGAGGACTGCGTCCTGGAGCGCACGGCGCGGGTCGCCTCCCCAACCGGCCGACGGTCTCGGCAGGGTCGCGCCTAGACGCCCGCCCTGCCCGGATCGATCCTCCAGATGGTCCGGTGCTTGGCGCTGGCGGCCCAGACGGAGCCCGCCGACCGCCTCGAGTGGGATGGCCCGCCGCGATCTTCGGAGCCCACACGAACGGCGGCGTTGCCCGGCAGCGCATCCCGCGGGTCGCAGCGGAGTGTTCCCCCGGCCCGAGACGGTTGGACTAGGTCGAATAGCCGAGACCGGTCCCGCGTTCGTCTCGGCTGAACGGTGGTCTCATCCAGGGGCGAAGTCGGGCCGAAAGAGGGTTGCCCCTCCCGCAAGCGTGGCTGTACGGTGATGAGGCTAACGGACTAGCCCGGGTTTCCCGGCTCTCCGCCATCAGCGGGACAGTTCCGAGGCACACGATGCCCGACCCCCGCGGGCTCGGTCCGCACGTGAGCGCATGCGCGCGGCCCCCCGGCGGGGATGGTGACGAGGCACCAGGAGGCAGCGCGAAGAGTGAGCGGCACGGTACCCCACCCCGGTTCGACGCACGAAGCCGTCGGCGTGACAACCACCCCCGAACACGATCGCGCCCCGGTTGGCCCCGGCATCACGATCACGCTCCCCGAAGCCGGGCCCCCCGAGAGGAACGTCTCTCGCCGATACGGGATCATCCGGATCGGCTTGGTCGCCTCGGATGTGGCGTGCGTGGCCGGGGCGCTCATCGCGGCGAACGTCTCCCGCCCTGACGGGGTGTCTTCCTCGATCGGATGGTTCCCCGTCCTCTTGGTCCCCATCGTCTGGGTCGCGGTTTTCCACGTATTCGCCCTGTACGCTCCGGAGCACCACTCGGCCGCCGAGGAGTTCCACCGGATCATCGGCGCGTCCACGGTCGGCACGGTGCTCCTCGCCCTCACCGGCCTGGCCCCACACACCCTCGAACGGGGCTGGATCGGCCTGACGTGGATCCTGACCATCCTCCTCGAGCTCGCAACGCGGGGCCTGTGGCGGCGCTACCTCGACCGGCTCCGCGCCGACGGAGGCCTGACCTTCCGCACTCTCATCGTCGGCGCCAATGAAGAGGCCGCCCAACTGGCCATCGCGTTGCAGGAACCTGGGTCCGGGTACGCGCCGCTCGGATTCGTAGCTTCCTCGGGATCTCCCGGCTCGGTGATGCTCCCGGTCGTGGGGAGCATCGATACGCTTCGGCGCACGATCCGCGAGGTGGAAGCTGACTGCGTGTTCGTCGCCTCATCGGCCGTTGGGCGGGAGGACATGTTCCGGGTAGCCCACGCGGCCCGCCCGACCGGCGTGCACGTGCGGGTATCGGCGAACCTGCCTCCCGTCTGGTCCTCGCGGGTGGGGGTCCATCTCGTTGGGTCGGAGGTCGCGCTGTCGCTCCAGCCCGTGCGGCTTGCCGGACCTAAGGCCATGTTGAAACGAGCCTTCGATCTCACGGCGTCGAGCCTGTTCCTGCTGCTCACCTTCCCTCTTACCGCCACCATCGCCCTTGCGATCCGGTTCACTTCTCCTGGGCCTATCCTGTTCCGGCAGGAGCGCGTGACCAAAGGGGGCCAGGCATTCACGGTATTCAAGTTCCGCACGATGGAGCACCGCGCAGAGCCACCGGTCGAAGACCCGGACCATCAGGCCCGTCCTTTCTTCAAGTTGCAGGAGGATCCCCGCGTGACTCGGGTGGGCCGGTTCATCCGACGCTACAGCCTCGACGAGCTGCCCCAGCTGCTCAACGTCGTGAAGGGCGACATGAGCCTGGTCGGACCCCGGCCGCTCCCGGTTGAACAGGTCAAGGCACACCCGGAACTGCTGGCCGACCGGCACGAGGTGCCCGCGGGCATCACCGGTTGGTGGCAGACCAACGGCCGCAGCGACGTTTCCGTGGAAGAGGCCCTGCGCCTGGACCTCTTCTACATCGAGAACTGGTCGCTCGCGCTCGACATGTACATCTTGCTCAGGACCGTAGGCGTGGTGCTTGGTCGGAGAGGCGCCTACTGATCACTCCCTGGTAACCCCGGAGGAACCGTGAACCACCCCCCCACCGATGGAGCTCAGTCAACCCGGAAGACGAAGGAGATGAGCCCGCCGCAATCGCGACATATCCTGGGTATGCGCGTCGATGCGACGAGCTACGACGACGCCTCGGCCCTGATCGCGCAGTGGGCGCAGGCCCACGAATCGCGATACGTGTGCGTGGCAACCGTCAACAACGTGATGCACGCCTTCGACGATCCCGAATACAGACGGGTCATGAACGAGAGCGACCTGGTCACGCCGGACGGCGTGCCGCTCGTGTGGGGACTCAGGCTCCTGGGGATCGCCGGCGCCACCCGGGTGTACGGACCGGAACTCATGCCGGCCGTTTGCGCTCGAGCCGAAGCCGAAGGCATCCCCGTCGGTTTGTACGGCGGCACGGAGCAACTGCTCGCGGCGCTGCTCCAGAAGATGAAACACCGATACCCTGAACTCGAGGTGGCCTATCATCACAGCCCTCCCTTCCGCCCCCTGACCGATGAGGAGGAGAAGGCCGTGGCCCAGGACATCCGAAGCTCCGGAGCTCGCATCGTCTTCGTCGGCATCGGGGCTCCGAAGCAGGAGTGGTGGATGGCCCGGTTCCGGGGGCGCGTCGACGCCGTGTCGGTCGGAGTCGGAGCGGCTTTCGACTTCCTGGCTGGGACCAAGCGCCAAGCACCGGCATGGATCCAGCGCGTCGGGCTCGAGTGGCTGTATCGCCTCGTCAGTGAACCTCGACGCCTGTGGAGACGATATCTGGTGGGGAACCCGAGATTCCTGTATCACTTCGGCAAGCAGTTGCTCAGCGAGAGACCGAACCGGAAGAAAGGGCTCTGAAGATGCGCGTCGCGGTGATCGGACTCGGTCACGTAGGACTCGTGACGAGCGCCTCCCTCGTGGCTCTGGGACACGACGTTCGCGGGACCGATTCGGACGATGAGAGGATCGCGCTGCTGCACGACGGCGGGATGCCATTCTTCGAGCCGGGCCTCGCGGAACTCGTAGCCGAAGGAACGACCGGCGGCAGACTGGAGTTCACCTCGGATACCGCCTCCGGGGTTGCGGACGCCGAGGTGGTGTTCATCTGCGTAGGGACCCCCTCCACCGGGACCGGCGATGCGAACCTCGTCGCCGTCGAGCAAGCCACCCGCGACTTCGCCCGCAACGCCACCGGTGGCACCGTGGTCGTGGAGAAGTCGACGGTTCCGGCGGGGACTGCGGAGCGGATCCGCCGGACGCTTCGTGTCGTCCGGCCGGACCTCCGGGACGAGACGTTCGTGGCCTGCAACCCGGAGTTCCTACGGGAAGGCCGGGCGGTCCAGGACTGCTTGGAGCCGGACCGGATCCTGGTTGGGGCGGATTCCCCCGAGGCCTTCGAGGCCATGCGCCGGCTCTACGAGCCGTTGCTGAACAAGGGCTGCCGCTTGATCGAGACGGACATCGCCACCGCGGAGCTCGCCAAGCATGCAAGCAACGCGTTCCTCGCGCTGAAGATCTCGTACTCGAACGCGCTGGCTCGACTGTGCGAGCGGGCTGGGGCCGACGTGGTCAGCGTCGCCGAGGTTCTCGGCTCGGACGCGCGGATCGGGCGGGCTTTCCTGGACGCGGGCCTGGGCTACGGCGGCTACTGCTTCCCCAAGGACATCCAGGCCTTCGAGCGGCTGGCCGCCAAGCTCGGCTACCAGTTCCCCCTCCTGCGGGAGGTGGCTCGGATCAACGACGAGGCCGTCGAGGCTGCCGCGGACAAGGTCCGGGAGGGCTTGTGGAACCTGGAGGGCAAGCGGGTCGCGCTGCTGGGCTTGGCCTTCAAGCCCGACACCGACGACATCCGCTTCTCACCCGCTCTGGCGCTGGCCGAGCGGCTCCTGGCGGGCGGCGCGCGAGTGGTTGGATACGACCCGCGGGCCGCGACCAACGCCAAGGAGGCACTCCCTCAGCTGGAGATCGCGGTCGACGTCTACGACGCGGCTACGGACGCCGATTGCATCGTCATCTGCACCGAGTGGCGGGAATTCCTCGGGCTCGACCTGCACCGGCTGCGCGACGTGATGGCCCACCCGTTCGTCGTCGACGGAAGGAACCTCCTCGACCCTGCCACCATGGCCGAGATCGGCTTCGCGTACCACGCCACCGGGCGGCCGGCGGCGGCGCCCCTGCCTTGACGATCCGGGCTGTCGTCACGGGGGGGAGCGGCTTCGTCGGCTCTCACCTGTGCGAACGGCTGGTCTACGAAGGCTGGAACGTCGTTTGCTTCGATTCCCTCATCACCGGCGACACCGCGAACCTGGCCGGGCTGGAAGGCCACGAGCGGTTCCACTTCGAACGCTGCGACGTCGCCGACGGGCTGTCGGCGCACGGAGCCGTCGACTGGATCCTGCACCTGGCTTCTCCCGCGTCGCCGGTGGACTACCTGGCGCACCCCATCGAGACCCTCCGCGCCGGCGCCGACGGCACGATGCGGGCCCTGAGACTGGCCCGCGAGAAGAGCGCTGCGTTCCTGCTCGCATCGACCTCGGAGGTGTACGGGGACCCGGCGGTCCACCCCCAGCCCGAGAGCTATTGGGGCAACGTGAACCCGGTGGGACCGAGGAGCGTCTACGACGAGGCCAAACGCTACGCCGAGGCTCTGACCATGGCCTTCCACCGGACGTACGGCATCGCCGTGAAGATCCCCCGCATCTTCAACACCTACGGTCCGCGGCTCCGCCGGGAGGACGGCCGGGCGGTGCCAACCTTCATCTGGGAGGCGCTGCGGGGCGAACCGCTCACGATCTACGGCGACGGCTCCCAAACGCGGTCGTTCTGCCACGTCGACGACCTCGTCGAGGGACTCTGGAGGATCCTGAACTCGGATCTCACCGGCCCCGTCAACCTCGGGAACCCGGAGGAACTCACGATCCTCGAGCTCGCCGAACTGGTCCGTGAGTTGGTGGGCGGCCCATCCGAGGTCCGATTCGTCGAGCGCATGCCCGACGACCCCACGGTGCGCCGTCCGGATATCACGCTGATCCGCAGTGCGACCGGCTGGGAGCCGAAGGTCCCGCTCCGCGACGGATTGATCCGGACCATCGAGTGGGCCAGGAAGACCTGGCTCGCCGGCTGATGCTCGGCCGAGGCCGAGGCCGAGCATCGGGAACGTGCTAGAAGGGTTCGAAGCCGGCCCGGACGAGGATCGCCCGAACGTCGCGTTCGGTGATCCCCCGGTCCACCAGCTCTCGGAAGATCCTGACCGCGGCAAGGGAACGCCCGCACTTGGGGCAGAACTGGAAGTGAGGCTCGGCGGGCGTCTCGCACCAGGGACACTGGCTGACGTCGATCCGGCGCTCGGGCTCCAACCCCGAATCCACCAGCGCGTCGAGATAGCCCTTGCCGTAATCCCATTGAACGTACTCGTCCTCGTGGACCTGGAACGCCGGCTCGTGCATCCGCGGCTCGCCGGTGTCGAGCATGTGCTCGAGGTTCTCCCGAAGCAGCTCCCACTCGTAGAAGTGGTTGGAGCCGCAGTCCGGGCAGGCGATCACGACGCCCTTCACTCCCTGGGGCGCGAACACCATGCGCATGCCGGCCAGATCGTCGAGATCGGCGCGGATGTTCTCCTCATCCTCGCGGTCGACGGGGAGAGGCTCGTCGTCGAAGTTCGGCTCCATCACTCCTCTTCTTCGTCGTCAACGAACCGGAACGCCTTGAACGCTTCGGCATACTCGCATCCGGCCTGGTTCCCGAGCTCGGCAGCCCGTTCCCGCACCCAGGACTCGGAGTCGGCTCCGCCCTGGGATCCGTGCAGGGCGAGCGCCTTCAGCTTGATCTCGATCGCGTCGCCGATGTCCACGAAGGTATCGGGTTCCATCGACGACAGCCACAGGTTGGGAACCTCGAATGGTTCCAACCCCTCGTCCAGGAGCTCCGGGAACATCAGGCGCGTCGGCGCGTCGGGCATGACGGCCGATAGGGCCAGGGCCCCGGCGGCTTTGTGATCCGAGTGGTTGATGTATCCATTCCCCGACCACAGGCGCGACGGGTCGGGTGCCACGATGACCTCCGGTCGGATGCGCCGGACCTCGCGCGTAACCTTCCGGCGCGTGTCCAGGTTCACCTCGAGCATCCCGTCCGGCTCGCCCAGGAACGTGACGGCGGAGACCCCAAGGATCTCGGCGGCGGCCCGCTGCTCCGCCGCCCGGACGGGTCGGACCTGTTCCCGGGTTGCACCTGGCTCGTTGGAGCCGGCGGACCCGTCGGTGATGCATACGTAGTGAACCTCCGTTCCCTCCCGGCACCACTTGGCAACGGTGCCGCCGCACATGTACTCGGCATCGTCGGGATGGGCGAACAGGACCAGGGCTTTCGCGAACCGCATCTCCGCCCCGAGGGTACCTCAGGCTCCGGCCCCGGACGTGCGCCGCTCACCTGAACTCGGAGAACCGGCGGCGGCCCGACGCTCGACAGCGTGTGAGGAGGAGCGGAGGAGGGAGGCGAACCATGCTGCGCAGACACCGCATGGCCCTATCGTTCGCGGCGGTCGGGGTGGCTATCACAGCGACTGTGTGGGCCACATCGGCCGGCGCGGGGGGGACCCACGCGCACGCATATCTGAGGGACCCGTCGGGGAACACGATCGGCAGGGTGCTCCTGTCCACCCGGGACGACGGAAAGATCGCGGTACGGGTTTGGGTGCAAGGGCTGCCCGCGGGGTTCCACGGGTTCCATATCCACACCATCGGGGTGTGCGACCCGGGTAACCCGCTGGGGGCATTCGTCGGAGCCGGGGGGCACTTCAACCCCGCCGCCGCCAACCACGGGAGCCACGCCGGCGACCTGCCGGTGATCCTCGTGAACGCCGACGGGACCGGCCGAGGCGTCTTCGTGACCGACCGGTACGACATCGTGGACCTGTTCGACGCCGACGGCAGCGCGTTCATCGTCCACGCCGGGGCCGACAACTTCGCGAACATCCCCACGCGATACACCTCGTCGACGCCGGTAACGCCCGGGGCTACGGGGCCGGACGCGATGACGCTCCTCACCGGCGATGCCGGCGGCCGGAGCGCTTGCGGGGTCATCAAGCAGAACTGAGCACGAGTCGGATGGGGCGACCTGCGCGCCTGCAGGCCTCCCCCCTAATGCCTGCCCCTAGACCGGGGAAGCAGAAGAGCGGAGTGTGGTCAGAGAACCACTCGAGGACCGCCACGCGACAGGAGAGGGAAGTGGCGACGGATCCCAGGCACGCGACCAGCGACGGCGAGTTGCTCCAGGCCGTGGGCGCGGGCGACCGGGGGGCCTTGCGGGCCCTGTACGAACGCCATACGCCGTGGCTCGTTCTCCGCCTGTCCCGCCGATGCGCCGACCCCGGGGTGGTCGAGGAGGTCGTGCAGGACACGTTCCTCGCGGTCTGGAATGGGGCACGGCGGTACCGAGGACAGGGAGACGTCGCCGCGTGGATCTGGGGCATCGGGATCCGGCGACTGATCGACAGGCTTCGGAAGCGCTCACCCGCTCCGGCGCCGGTCGAGGAGTGGGGACCGGCTTCGCGGTCGGCCGAGGAGGAGGTCCTGTTGGGCGTGGAGTACGGCAACCTGGGCGCCGCGCTGAACCGGCTGTCGCCGGAGCTGCGGGCCGTGATGCAGGCGACGGTCCTGGACGGGCTCACGACCAGGGAGGCCGCCCGGCTGCTGGGCATCCCTCAGGGGACGGTGAAGACGCGCCTGATGCGGGCGCGCGCGGAACTGCGGGAGGCACTGGCATGACGACTTGGCACGCGGATACCTCACTGCTGACGGCCTACTCAGGGGGAACGATCGACGATGCACGCGCCTACTCGCTCGAGGCCCACATCCTGGCATGCGAGACCTGTCGGACGGCCCTGGCGACCACCGCCGACCGGGGCCGGCTGGACCGGATGTGGGCGGAGATCGCCGAAGCGGTCGACGTGCCTCGGCCGGATATCGTGGAACGGACCCTCCTGCGGCTGGGCGTCCGGGAACACGTCGCCCGGCTGCTCACGGCTACGCCTTCGCTCCGGCTCTCGTGGTTCGCGGCCGAGGCGATCACCCTCGGGTTCGCGGTGCTGTCGGCCGACGCCGCCTCCGGAGGCCGACGGGAGGACCTGGCGCTTCTGTTGTTCCTGATGGTGGCTGCGCTCCTGCCGGTGGCCGGCGTCGCGGCCGCATACGGGCCCGGGATGGACCCGACCTATGAGGTCGGACTGTCGGCGCCGATGCGGAGCTTCCGTCTGCTGCTGATCCGCGCCGCGGCCGTGCTCGGGGCGTCTGCCGTCCTGGCCGGGGTGGCAGCCCTGGCTCTCCCCCAGATCGATTGGACGGCGGCCGCCTGGCTGTTGCCCTCACTCGGGCTCACGCTCGCGACCCTCGCGCTCTCGACATACGTCCGGCCGCTGGTCGCCGCGGGCGCGGTCTCGTTCGTATGGATCTTCCTGTCGGTGGTCGCGACGTTCCACCGCGATGACCGATTGATCGTGTTCCGGGGAGGCGGCCAGATCGCCTTCCTACTGATCATCGCCGCCTCGGCGCTCGTGCTCGCGCGGCGCCGGGAGGCCTTCGAGGGAGGGGCCGAGGAATGAGCATGCCGACGGTGCAGGTGATCGGGATCGAGAAGAGCTTCCTGCGCACGCGGGCCCTGGCAGGCGTG
>JAHEXX010000161.1 GCA_023251895.1 bacterium | reverse complement strand
AACCCATGGAGGTCATCCCGCTCGCGGGGTGACACGGAGCCTATGAGCCAGCCCGTCGTCGGGCGGAGGCTATCCCGAGGTCACCCTTGGGATCTCACTGCTCGCTCACCCTGACACTGACGGGAGCCTACCCCGGGCCTGTCGTCCCCGCCCTGTCGCAGGTCGAGTCGAACCGGACCCTGGACTTCCCCCTGTCAAGGACACATGTGCCGTCGCGAGGATCGAGGAGACAGTATAGGCTTGGCCGGCCTGACGAGAGGGGGATGCCGTGGAAGGTGAGGCGACGAATCTGGACGGGGGCGATACCCGCACGTTCGAGCACGGAGTGGCGCAGACGGTGAAGGTCGGTACGGTCACGGTCTCACGTGCAACGTTGGAGCCGGGCTGGCGCTGGTCCAACGACGTCAAGCCGATCGCCGGGACGGACTCGTGCATGGTCCATCACAAGGGTTACGGGGTGTCTGGACGGCTCCACATCGTGATGGACGACGGAACCGAGATCGAGGTCGGCCCCGGCGACGCACACGACCTCCCTCCGGGCCACGACGCCTGGGTCGTGGGCGACGTGCCCTACGTCGGAATCGACTTCTCCGACGAGATGGCGGGGTACGCCAAGCCCTCGTAGTCGAGGCTGCCGCTATCTCAGGATCGTGGTCGCCCTTGCCACCTACCTCGCCGCCAAACGGAACCCGCCTATGACCAGCGCGAACGCGCCGCTCAGCGGCCGGTCGAAGAGAGGTGCTGGTAGTCCTTGAGCGACGTCCAGTTCCCGCCCCATTCCCAGCCGATCCGGGCGAAGGCCCTGATCACGACGTCTCGGGCGTGGATCATGCCGATCAGGTCCTGAGCGCGGTCCAGGTACGCCCGGCCACGAGGCGGGGACACGTGGTCACCGACCACGTAAGGGTTCTGCACGGGGTTGATGTCGATGGCCCGGCCGTAGGCGTGTTCCGACCACACCCCCGGTTGCCCGGCGCGCCATCGGCAGTTGAACGCCGAGGTCACGTTGTGAACCATGAGGTGGTGATCGTTCGCCCCGTACTTCTCGGGCAGCAGGATCCGCTTGATGGAGAACCGGTGGTTGAACAGGACGTGGAACACATGGAGCACGGGGCGCGCTTGCCGCCAGTGCACGATCAACCTCCCCCGGTGCTCCCCGCCGTCGAATCCCCAGTAGTCCACGTGGAGGAGCCGGAGACTCTCGATCGGGACCGGGCACCCCCGGTGCCAGGACAGCCCGATCATCCATAGCCGCAGGTCGGCCGGGATCCTCTCGATCGTTCCATCGAAGGTCGGGCTCGTTCCCGCCCCCACGGGGACCTGCGCAGTCGCGAGGAACACGGCGGCCACCAGCGCGACCGTGGCGACTCGCCTCACCGGCCTACGGCTCCAGCTCGGCGCGGGGTCCTTCCTGGTAGGAGTAGCGCTCCTCGACCCAGGGGTCGGCATGGATGTGGTACCCGCGGACCTCCCAGAACCCCCGCTTGTTGTGGTCCACGAACTCCAGGCCTCGGAGCCACTTCGCGCTCTTCCACGCGTACCGCTTCGGAACGACCAGGCGCAGGGGGAACCCGTGCTCGGGCGCGAGCGGCTCGCCCCGGTTGGCCCAGGCCACCAGGACGTCGTCGTCCATCATGGCCTCGACCGACAGGTTCGACGTGTACCCGTACTCGCAGTGGGCGATGACCCACTTGGCCTCGGGCTTCACGCCGGCTTTCTCGGCCAACGTCCGGAACCGGACGCCTTCCCAGTCGTTGTCCAGGGTGGTCCAGCCGGTCACGCAGTGCATGTCGGCCGTTACGTCCGGCGTCCGCAGTGCGTTCAGCTCCGCGTAGGCCAGCGTGTAGGGGTTCTCCACCAGGCCCGAGACCTCGAGGTCCCACGAAACCCCATCGAAGGTAGGGATGGGACCGTAGTGGAGGACCGGCCACCCCTTCACCAACCGCTGCCCCGGCGGGACCCGGCTCGCAACCTCCTCCGGGTACTTCGGTCCAAACAGCTTCACTCCGCACGCTCCTCTCAGGCCAGCTCGGCCGCCACGGCCTTCCAGGCAGCCAGGGCCACATCGACGTCCTCGTCGGAGATGTCAACGTGCGTGACCATCCGAACGTTCCCGGACACGAGCGTCGCCCCGACGGCCTCGCGGGCCAGCCGCTCGACCGCCTCGAGCGGCGAGATGCCCACAGCCGCGGAATCCACGAAGACCATGTTCGTCTCGACCCGAGCCGGATCGACGGCGCCCGGAAGTAGCTCGGCCACCCCGCCCGCGATCCGCGAGGCCCGGACGTGGTCCTCATGGAGGCGCTTCGGCCCCTCCTCCAGCGCGATCAGGCCGGCTGCAGCCACGATCCCGGCCTGGCGCCACGCCCCCCCGTAGAGGATCTTCAAGCGCCGGGCTTCCTGGATCAGCTCTCGCGGGCCGCAGATCAATGACCCGATGGGCGCGCCGAGACCCTTCGAGACGCAGAACATGATGGTGTCGGCCTCCGCACAGTAGTCGGTGACCGGCACGCCGCTCGCCACGCTGGCGTTGAAGATCCGGGCCCCATCGAGGTGCACGGCGATGCTGTTCGCTGCGGCCACGCCGCGGATGCCCCGGAGGTCCTCGAGAGCCATGACCGTGCCGCCGGCGTGGCCATGGGTGTTCTCCACGGCGATCAGGTCGACGACCTCCACGTCGTAGGGCTCATCGGGGATCAGTGCCCGCTCCAGTTGGGTCGTCGTGATCTGACCACGCCGATCCCCGGGGATCGCCTTGTAGGCGATGCCCGACAGGGCCGCGGAGCTCATGACTTCGGTACTGGCGACGTGGGAGCGGGCCTCGGCGACCACGAAGTGTCCAGCGCCCCGGAAGTGCAGCCGGAGCCCGATCTGGTTGGCCATCGTTCCGGTCGGGACGTATTGAGCGGCTTCCTTGCCGGTGACCTCGGCGGCGCGTTCCTGGAGCCGGTTCACGGTGGGGTCGTCGCCGAACCAATCGTCGCCCACGTCGGCCTCGGCCATGGCCTTCCGCATGGCCCGAGAGGGCTTCGTCACGGTGTCGGAACGCAGGTCCACGCGGTAGGGCACGGTCCGGCCAGTATATTGGGCCGACCTTGAGCCGCCGCCTGATCTACCTGCTGCTGTCGCTCGTGGTGGTGGCCTGGGGCGGCGCATTCGTGGCAATTAAGATCGTGGTCCGGCATGCATCGGCGCTGTCCGCCGCCGAGCTGCGGTTCGTGCTGACAACGCTCGGCCTGCTCGTCGTGATGGCCGTGGTCAGACCCCCGCTCCGGCGGATCGACCGCGGCGACTGGCCCCGGCTCCTGCTGATCGCCCTGTGCGGCGTGGGCATCTACCACGTGTCACTGAACTACGGAGAGCACTTCATCTCGTCCAACGTCGCCGCCCTCATCGTGGCCTCGATGCCGGTCATGGTTGCCGTCCTGTCGGGCATAGTCCTGAAGGAACGGGTGGATGCGACGAAGTGGCTCGGCATCGGGATCGCGTTATCCGGCGTGATCCTCCTCGTCGCGCGGGGGACGCCGGGTGCCGACCTCTCCGTGCGGAGCGTCGGGGGGGCCGCGGTGACCGCCCTGGCCCCGCTGTCTTGGGCGGTCTACACGGTCGCCTCCAAGCCGCTGGTCGCGAAGTACGGCGCCCTTCCCATGACGACGCTGGCGATGGGCGTGGGGACGCTCCTGCTCTCGCCGGTCGCGCTCCCGAAGACCCTGGCCGACGTGGGCGGGCTCACCGCCGGGGACTGGGCATGGATCGCGTTCCTGGCGTTCGCCTGCAGTATCTACGGGTACTCGGTGTGGTTCTACGCCCTCAGGGTCCTGCCGGCTACCCAGGTGGCGGCATGGGTGTACCTGGTGCCGCCGATCTCGCTGGTCTGGGCCGCCGTGGTGTTGGGCGAACCTCTGA
>JAHEXX010000080.1 GCA_023251895.1 bacterium | reverse complement strand
CGTTCGTGGAGAAGTCGCCGTGCGCCTTCTGCCGGGGTCGGGTGAACTCGACCGCCGGCCGCCCCGCGGGCAGGCCGAGCGGTTCGGTGACGGTCGCCAGCGCGGCCTCGACCAAGGCGCCGAGCTTCTCCTCGACCATCGGCGCGATCCGCCTACTTGGGCCGTGTCTCGGCGAGGGTCCGCCGGACGATGCCGACCAGGTGGGCGGGATCGAAGGGTTTGGTCACGTACTCCACGACGCCCAGAGCGTAGCCCCGCTCCCGGTCCTCGTCCTGGGCTCGGGCGGACAGGAAGATCACGGGGACGCTGCCAATGTCCGGATCCTCCTTGAGTCGGCGGCAGACCTCCCACCCGTCGATGCCCGGCATCATCACGTCGAGGATCACGATCTCGGGCCGCCACTCGCGAGCCTTCTGCAGGACCTCGTGGCCACGGGAGGCGGTCTGGACCTCGTAGCCCTCGAGCCGGAAGTTCACTTGGAGCAGGCGCAGGATCACGGGGTCGTCATCGACGATCAGCACGCGCCCCTGCGGTCGTTCGGACATCCCGAATCGAAGCATACCCGCGGCCCTCCGCCGAACGAGGCCGGCGGGGAGGGGGTTGCTAGACTTCGGCAAGAGAGCCCTCGTAGCTCAGTGGATAGAGCGCCGGCCTCCGGAGCCGGGTGCGCAGGTTCGAGTCCTGCCGAGGGCACCCGCATGAGCGACGATCCCCGAGCAGGCCGGAGCCTCTCCCGGCGCGATCTGGACCCCGATCCGTTCGCGCAGTTCCGCGCCTGGCTGCAAGAAGCCGAGGACGCGGGCATCCCCATGCCAAACGCGATGGGCGTGGCCACGGCCGACGCGCGCGGCCGGCCATCGGTTCGCCACGTGCTCTTGCGAGGCTTCGACGAGCGGGGGTTCGTGTTCTTCTCGAACTACGCGAGCCGCAAGGCGCGGCAGCTCGCCGAGAACCCATACGCCGCGCTTGTGTTCCTGTGGAAGGCCCTAGACCGCCAGGTCAACACGACGGGGACCGTCGAGCGGATCGCCCGAGACGAGTCCGAGGCCTACTTCCGAACCCGACCCCGGGAGGCCCGGATCGGCGCGTGGGCCTCGCGCCAGAGCGAGGTCATCGCCCATCGCGAGGCACTGGACGCCCGGTATGCGGAGTTCGACGCGAAGTACCCCGGCGACGACGTTCCGCTCCCCGCGTACTGGGGCGGGTTCCGCCTCTCGCCCGACGCGATCGAGTTCTGGCAGGCGCGCCTGCACCGGCTCCACGACCGGTTCCGCTACTCGCGGCAGCCCGACGGGAACTGGCTGATCGAGCGCCTCTCTCCCTAGCGGTTCCTCAGGCCGCCAGGCTCGCGGCCCCGAGCTCGATCGCGATTTCGGGCGCGGTCGCGATGGAGTTGTGCACCGTGCAGTGCTCCACCACGGCGATCAGGGCGGCCCGCCTCGCCTCGGGGAACCCTTCGGGAAGCAGGACCTGGATGTGGATGCGGCCCACCCGGGCCGGTCGATCGTCGGCGAACGTGTATCCGCACCTCACCGCCAGGCCCTCGGAGGGCAACCCATGCCGCCGGAGGAACCGCTCCGTGTAGAACCCCACACACGTGGCCAGCCCGGCCACGAACAGCTCCGTGGGCGTGGGTCCGGCGTCCTCGCCCCCGTCGGTCAGGGGCTGATCGACCAGAAGCTCGTGGTCGCGGATCACCACCCGGAACCGGTCTCCATGCTCGTAGCGCGCCTCGATATCCGTCATGCCTGTGCCTCCTCGTCACCGCCAGACTCCCAGCCGGGACCTGCGCGGGTGAGGGCCCTTCGGCCCGCCGCACGCCGGCCGACCGACCCCGCCCGGCGCACGGCCGGGAGACTCGTCCCGCGCGGGACCTTCGGCCCTGATTGGGCTGCCTTGCCGAAGGGAGCATCGAATTCGGGCAACTGCGGAAGGGAACTCCGATGGGACGACGTCTAGTCACGCTGGACGGGAACGAAGCCACCGCATCGGTCGCCCACCGCGTCAGCGAGGTGATCGCGATCTACCCGATCACCCCCTCCTCGCCCATGGCGGAGCTGGCCGACGCCTGGTCGGCCGGGGGCAAGAGGAACATCTGGGGCACCGTTCCCCAGGTCGTGGAGATGCAGAGCGAAGCAGGCGCGGCCGGGACGTTGCACGGTGCCCTGCAAACGGGAGCGCTGGGGACGACGTTCACCGCATCGCAGGGGCTCCTGTTGATGATCCCCAACATGTACAAGATCGCCGGGGAGCTCACCCCGGCGGTGATCCACGTGGCCGCGCGGACGGTGGCCACGCACGCGCTGTCGATCTTCGGGGACCACAGCGACGCCATGGCGGTACGCCAGACCGGGTGGGCGATGCTGTGCTCCTCATCGGTGCAGGAGGCCCACGACTTCGCGGCGATCGCGCACGCGGCCACCCTGGAGGCCAGGATCCCGTACGTGCACTTCTTCGATGGGTTCCGCACTTCGCACGAGGTCGACAAGATCGAGGAACTGACGGACGACGACCTGCGGGCCATGATCGACGACGACCTGGTCCGAGCGCACCGCGACCGCGCCATGACTCCCGACAGGCCCGTCCTGCGGGGGTCTGCCCAGAACCCCGACGTGTTCTTCCAGGCCCGGGAGGCAGCCAACCCCTTCCATTTCGCCGTGCCGGACGTGACCCAGCGGACGATGGACCGTTTCGCAGCGCTGACCGGACGGACCTACCACCTGTTCGACTACGTGGGCGCGCCCGACGCGGAGCGGGTCGTCGTGCTGATGGGTTCCGCGTGCGGGGCCGTGGAGGAGACCGTCGACGCGCTGAACGCCCGGGGCGAGAAGGTCGGTGCCGTCAAGGTCCGATTGTTCCGGCCGTTCTCGGCGGCCGCGCTCGCGGCCGGGCTCCCGGCCACGGTGAGGGCCGTCGCGGTGCTGGACCGGAGCAAGGACCCCGGGGCGGTCGGCGAGCCGCTCTACGAGGACGTCGTCACCGCGCTCGCGGAGGAGCTCATGGCCGGCCGAGCGGCATCCGCCACGCTCCCCCGCGTGATCGGCGGCCGGTACGGCCTGTCCTCCAAGGAATTCACGCCGGCCATGGTCAAGGCGGTGTTCGACGAGCTCACCAGGGACGAGCCCAAGAACCACTTCACGGTCGGCATCGTCGACGACGTGACCCATACGAGCCTGGAGGTCGACCGCTCGTTCTCGACCGAGCCCGACGACGTGGTGCGTGCCGTCTTCTACGGCCTGGGCAGCGACGGCACGGTCGGCGCCAACAAGAACTCGATCAAGATCATCGGCGAGAACACCCCTATGCACGCACAGGGCTACTTCGTCTACGACTCGAAGAAAGCCGGCTCGATGACGGTGTCGCACCTGCGGTTCGGGCCTCGCCCCATCCGTTCCACCTACCTGATCGAACGGGCCGGCTTCGTGGCCTGCCACGCCTTCAACTTCCTGGAGCGGGCCGACGTGCTGGCGCTGGCCGAACCCGGCGGCACGTTCCTGCTGAACAGCCCGTACGGCCCGGACGAGGTCTGGGACCACCTTCCGGCGGAGGTCCGGGAGGAGATCGTCCGCAAGCAGCTCAAGTTCTACGTGGTCGACGGCTACCGGGTGGCCCGGGAGGCGGGCCTGGGTCTTCGGATCAACACCGTCATGCAGACCTGCTTCTTCGCCCTGGCCGCCGTGATCCCCACCGACAGGGCCATCGCCGAGATCAAGCACGCCATCGAGAAGACGTACGGCAAACGAGGCGAATCGGTGCTGGAGCGCAACTACGCGGCCGTGGACATGTCCCTGTCGGCGTTGCACGAGGTTCAGGTACCCGCTGCGGTCGGCACGGACGGGCCGCACCTGTTGCCGCCGGTGCCCGATGAAGCCCCCGACTTCGTACAGCGGATCACCGCGAAGATGATCGCCGGCCGGGGAGATCTGCTGCCGGTCTCGGCGTTGCCCGTGGACGGCACGTTCCCCACGGGCACGGCGAAGTGGGAGAAGCGCAGCATCGCCCAGGAGATCCCGATCTGGGACCCGTCGATCTGCATCGACTGCGCCAAGTGCGCGCTCGTGTGCCCGCACGCCGCGATCCGCATGAGGGTCTACGATCCGGCCGCGCTCCACGGCGCTCCGGATACCTTCCTGCACAAGGAATGGAAGGACCGGAACCTGCCGGGCATGGTCATGACGATCCAGGTGGCCCCGGACGACTGCACTGGGTGCGGCATATGCGTGGACGTCTGCCCCGCCCGCAGCAAGAGCGAGGTGCGCCACAAGTCGATCAACATGGAACCCAAGCTCGAGCACCTCGAGCTGGAGCGGGCACGTTTCGACTTCTTCATGGGGCTGCCGGAGATGGACCGCACGGCGGTCCGGGCGGACACGATCAAGGGCTCGCAGATGCTGGAGCCGCTGTTCGAGTACTCGGGCGCGTGTGCGGGATGTGGCGAGACGCCGTACCTCAAGCTGCTCACGCAGCTGATCGGCGATCGGATCCTGGTGGCCAACGCGACCGGTTGCTCCTCGATCTACGGAGGGAACCTGCCGACGACGCCGTGGGCCAAGGACGCCGCCGGGCGCGGGCCGGCCTGGTCCAACTCGTTGTTCGAGGACAACGCGGAGTTCGGGCTCGGCATGCGCCTGGCCCTCGACCATCAGGCGGCGCAGGCCCGTCGGCTCCTCCTGACGCTGGCCCCGCAGGTGGGCGAGCCCCTGGCCGCGGCCATCCTGGCCGAGCGGGGTCGCGACGAGGCAGCCGTCGCCGCCCAACGCGAACGGGTGGCCTTGCTGAAGGATCGGCTCGAGTCCCTCGACGCCGCCGACACGCGCAACCTACTGGCCGTGGCCGATGCCCTGGTCCGCAAGAGCGTATGGGTCGTGGGCGGAGACGGGTGGGCCTACGACATCGGGTTCGGCGGCCTGGACCACGTGCTGGCCACCGGCCGCGACGTGAACCTGTTGGTGCTGGACACCGAGGTGTACTCGAACACCGGCGGCCAGGCTTCGAAGTCCACTCCCCGGGGCGCGGTGGCCAAGTTCGCGGCGGCCGGCAAGGCCGTGGGCAAGAAGGACCTGGGGATGATCGCCACGGCCTACGGCACCGTGTACGTCGCCCAGATCGCGATGGGCGCCGACAACATGCAGACGGTGAAGGCGTTCGCCGAGGCCGAGGCTCACGAGGGGCCTTCGCTGATCATCGCGTACAGCCACTGCATCGAACACGGCATCGACATGTCGACGGCCATGAGCCACCAGAAGGAGGCCGTGGACAGCGGCTACTGGCCGCTGTACCGGTACGACCCGGGGCTGGCCGCTCGGGGCGAGCATCCGTTCCGCCTGGACAGCAAGAGGCCGACCCTCCCCCTGAAGGAGTTCGCGAACAAGGAAGCCCGCTTCGCCATGCTCGCGCGGTCCGACCCCGAGCGGGCCGAGCTCCTGATGGAGCAGGCTCAGCGCGAGGTGCAGGATCGCTGGCACCTGTACGAGCAGATGGCAGGCATCGAACGAGCCACCATCGATGAGGAAGAACCGTCGAAGGAGGCCACGACATGAGCGTCGATCTTCGGACCCACTACCTCGGGATGGAGCTCGCGAACCCGCTCGTACCCTCCGCCTCCACGCTCTCCTCCCGGACCGACACGCTGCGACGGTTGGAAGGAGCCGGCGCGGCGGCGATCGTCTTGTACTCCCTGTTCGAGGAGCAGATCGAACACGAGGAAATGCAGGTCCACGGCCTGCTGGAGATGTCGGCGGAGAGCAATCCCGAGGCTCGTTCGTACTTCCCGGAGCTCGAGGACTACAACACCGGGGCCGATGCGTACCTGCGGCACCTCGAAGCCACCAAGGCGGAGCTGCAGATCCCGGTGATCGGCAGCCTGAACGGCATCTCGGTGGGCGGGTGGACGAAGTACGCCAAGCGCATCCAGGACGCCGGGGCCGACGCGCTGGAGCTGAACATCTACTTCGTGGCCGCCGACCCCGATCTGACCTCTGCCGACGTGGAGCAGCGCTACCTGGACCTGCTTGCGGCGGTCCGCGAGTCGGTCTCGATCCCGCTCGCCGTCAAGGTGGGTCCGTACTTCAGCTCGATGGCCAATATGGCCCGCCGCTTGGTCCAGGCAGGCGCCGACGGGCTGGTGCTGTTCAACCGATTCCTCCAGCCGGACCTCGACCTGGACACGCTGAAGGTCGATCCCACCCTTCACCTGTCGACCCCCGAGGAGCTGCGGCTGCCGCTCCGATGGATAGCTATCCTCCGGGGCCGGGTCGACGCGTCATTGGCCGCCACGACCGGGATCCACCGGGCCAAGGACGCCCTGAAGATGCTGCTGGTGGGGGCCGACGTCACGATGATGGCCTCGGCCCTGTACCGGAACGGGCCCGAGCACCTGAAGGCGACCCTGGACGGCGTCCGGGAGTGGCTGGAGGAGCACGAGTACGAGTCCGTGGAGCAGATGAAGGGGAGCGTCAGCCAGATCGCCTGCGAGGACCCCGTGGCGTTCGAGCGCTCGAATTACATGCACGCCCTGGTGAACTACATCAGCCCGTACGACTGGAGGATGGTGCCCGGCTCACCGCAGGCATGACGGCTCAGGCGCCCGCGTACCCGGACTCGGCCTCCAGCTCCAGCAGATCGCGCGCCGACACCATGCCGATCACCCGCCCGCCGTCGACGACCGGCAGGTGGCGGGCGCCCACCCGGAGCATGGTCGCGGCCGCCTCCGTCACGTCCGCCCATTCCGGGATCGTGACCGGCTCGGGCGTCATGTAGCCGACCACGGCGGTGGTCGCGGGGTCCACACCATCTGCCACAGCCCGGACGACGTCCCGTTCCGTGATGATCCCGATCAGGGCGTCGCCGTCCATCACCGCCAGCGATCCCACCTCGTTGAACTGCATCCGGCTGGCTGCGTCGATCAGGCTGTCGTGCGGGGCCGCGCTCACCACCTCGTGCTTCGCAAGCGTGCGGACCTCCATCGCGCACCTCCGTCCCTGCGTCCGGAGCCAGCGTGCGCATGCTCCCCTCCGCCCTGCGACGGCCGGAGGTCCCGGCCCTTGTGGGTCCTTCGCCGGAGGGCTGGCCCGCCGTGTATCGTTCGCGGCCATGAACTCCCGAAGCCTGCACGAGGCCGCGAGGGGACTGATGCCGCAAGCCACCCGCGATCTGGAGCGGCTGGTCCGGATCCCGTCGATGGGATACGCGGGGTACGACCCGGCGAACGTCCGGGCCTCCGCCGAGGCCACCAGGGAGATCCTGGCCGCGGCCGGGTTCCGGGAGACCCGCCTGCTGGAGCTAGCGGGCGGTCACCCCGCGGTGTACGGCGAGATCCGCGGGCCCGAGGATGCGCCGACCGTGTTGCTCTACGCGCACCACGACGTCCAGCCCGAAGGGCCGGTGGACGAGTGGGACACGCCGCCCTTCGAGCCGGTCGTCAAGGACGGCCGGATGTACGGGCGCGGCACCTCCGACGACAAGTGCGGCATCGTCGCCCACGCCACCGCGGTGGGGGCGTGGGAGGGCCGGCCCCCGGTCACGGTGAAGGTCGTCGTCGAGGGCGAGGAGGAGTGTTCCACCGAGCACCTTCCCGACCTCGTCCAGGGGAACGCCGACCTCCTACGGGCCGACGTCGCGGTGATCGGAGACTCCGGGAACTACCGGAACGGCGTTCCGACCATCACGACCTCGATCCGGGGCATCACGGATTGCGTGGTGGAGGTTCGCGTGCTCGACCAGGCCCAGCACAGCGGCAGCTTCGGCGGTCCGATCCCAGACGCCTACATCGCCCTGTCCCGGCTGCTCTCGAAGCTGCACGACGACCAGGGGAACGTCGTCATCCCCGGTTTGAGGCGGTTCCCGTGGGAAGGCATGCAGGTCACCGAGGAGGAGCTGCGGGAGGAATCGGGCGTACGGGATCCGGTGCAGCTGATCGGATCCGGCTCGATCTCCGATCGCCTGTGGTCCGGGCCCGCCGTGAGCGTGCTGGGGATCGATGGGCCTCGGATCGCGGGCTCCTCGAATCAGCTCGTGCCGGTGGCCCGGGCCCGGGTCAGCCTGCGTTTGGCGCCCGGCGACGACCCCCTGGCCGCGCAGGGGACGCTGAAGGGGTTCCTACGCGACGCCGCGCCGTGGGGAGTCGAGGTCAGCGTTTCGGGTGGGGACGGGTTCGAGGCCGGCCACGGCTACATGGTCGATACGGACAACGCCGCGTACGTCGCCGCCCGCCGGGCGATGACCGAGGCCTGGAGCGCGGACACGATCGACGCGGGCAGCGGCGGCTCGATCCCGCTGGTCCCGATGCTGGCTGAGACGTTCCCCGGCATCGCGATCCTGATGTGGGGCGCCTCCGACGAGCGCTCGTTCGCGCATTCGGTGAACGAGAGCGTGGACCTCGGCGAGGTGGAGCGCCTGGCCCTGGCCGAGGCGCTGTTCCTCGGCAACCTCGCCGGCGGCTGATCGCTGCTAACGTGGGTTCCATGGACGCCGACCCGCCGCGTGAGACCAAGGAGCTCGCCGCTCCCGAGAGCCGGGGGCGACCCCAGGAAACCATCTCGGAGCCGGCCAAGTTGCTCCGGATCGCCAGCATGGTCCGGGAGCTCCTGGACGAGACCCGCCAGGCCTCGCTGGACGAGCCTGGCCGGGTCCGGCTGCGCCAGATCTACGACCGGTCCGTCGGGGAACTCCGCGAGGTCCTCTCCCCCGACCTCCAGGAGGAACTGGCTCAGCTCGCGCCGCCCATGGAGGCCGTCCCCAGCGAATCCGAGATCCGGGTGGCCCAGGCCCAGCTGGTGGGGTGGCTGGAGGGGTTGTTCCACGGGATCCAGGCCGCCATGTGGGCCCAGCAGCAGGCCGCTCGGGCCCAGTTCGAGGAACTCCGCCGCCGCGGCCTCACGACCGGCGAGCCCGAGGGCCGCGAGCCCGGCCAATACCTGTAGCGCTCGCTACTCGCCCGGCGGCTCGGCGGCCCTCGCCCGGCCCGCCGTCACCTCGGGCCTCCCGGTCAGCCGTTGGGCCAGGTACACGGGGATCAGCGAGAGCACCATGACGATGGCCGCGACCGCGTTCGCCTCGGGCCGGTTCCTGGGCAGGTGGATCGCATTGAAGATCCACTTCGGCAGCGTCAGCTGTGACCCGGCCGTGAAGTTCGTCACGATGATCTCGTCGAACGAGAGCGCGAACGCGAGCAGCCCTCCCGCCACCAGCGCCGTGGCGATGGTCGGCAGCGTCACGTAGCGGAACGTCTGCCACCCGTCGGCGCCCAGGTCCATCGACGCCTCCGAAAGCGACGAGGGCGTCCGTCGGAGCCGGGCGATCACGTTGTTGTACACGACGACCACGCAGAACGTGGCGTGACCGATCATGATCGTCCACAGGCTGAACGGGATCCCGCTGGTGTTGATGGCGCTGCGGAGCGCCATGCCGGTGATGATGCCGGGGAGCGCGATGGGCAGGACCAACAGGAACGACACGGTCTCGCTCCCGAAGAACCGGAACTTGTGGACCGCGAATGCCGCCGCGCTGCCCAGGACGAGGGCGATCGTGGTGGCGATCGAGCCGACCCGGAGCGAGTTGAGCAATCCGGTACGCATCTCGGTCTCGTGGAAGGCGAGCCCGAACCACTTCGTCGTGAAGCCGCTGGGCGGCCAGGCCTGGGCCACGCTCGGGTTGAACGCGAAGATCACCACCACGAGAAGCGGGACGTACAGGAACGCCAACGTGAGGGCCGTCCCCGCTCGAACCAAGATCCGGGCGCCTCGGGACTCCATCACAGAGCCTCGAACGCGCCCAGCCTGCGCGACACGAAAAGGTAGACGGCCATGATGGCCACCGGAACGAGGGCGAAGGCGGCCGCCAGCGGCACGTTGTTGGCCACGCCGACGTTGTCGTAGATCACGTTGCCGATGAACTTCGTGTTCCCGACCAGGGAGGGGGCGATGTAGTCGCCCAGGGTGAGGGAGAACGAGAAGATGGAGCCCGCCACCACCCCAGCGAAGGCCAGCGGCCACACCACGCGGCGGAAGGTCATCCATCCTTTGGCGCCGAGGTCGCTGGAGGCCTCGAGGAAGGATCCGGGGATGCGCTCGAGCGCCGCGTAGATGGGAAGGATCACGAAGGGCAGCCAGAGGTACGTGAACGTCAGCCAGATCGCCCATTGCGAGTTCGAGGTCTCGAATCCGCTGATGCCGAGCCTCTGGAGCGTCCACTCCATCAGCCCGCCGCGAGCCGTGATCGTTTGCCAGGCGAAGGCCCGGATCAGGTAGCTCACCCACAGAGGCATGACCACGGCGATCAGGAGGGCGGATCGCACGCGGGGCCGGGCCATCCTCGCCGCGAAATACGCGATGGGAAAGGCCAGGGTGATGTCCGCCACGGTCGTGGCGGCCGCGATCTCGACCGTTCGCAGGGTGATCGTCCGGTACACGGGGATATCCCACAACGTCCGGAAGTTCTGCAGCCCCCAGTCCCGGACCACGAACGAGGTGAACACGTCGACCCGCCAGAAGGCGTTCACGAGCAGCAACGCGAGCGCCCCCAGGTAGACCACGACCATCCAGGCCAGTGGCGCACTCAGGGTTAGGAGGAGCTTCGCCCGGGGATGCCGGAAGAGGGCGGCCGATGTCCGCCGAACGAAGCCGGCCGGTCGCCCGGCTATGCCGAGCGCCATCCGAGCAGCGACCCGAGGGGCGGCGTCGACGATCCGGGGGTCCGCCCCAGGGCCCCCGGATCGATCGGCACGTTCGCTACGCTCCTCTGATCTCCGTCCACTTCTGCTGCCAGACGGAGAAGTCCATGCAATCGGTGCGGCCGTCTCCGCAATCCGCAGTCGGCGTCTTCCACAGGTGGAGCGCTTTCAGGAAGTTCTCGTCGCCGCAGTGGCCGTACCGGACAGTGTCTACGAGGTCGGATGACCCCTTCCCGTACTCCTTATCGAGGCGGGTCCGCAGGAGCGGGCATGAGCTCGCGTTGCTGCCGGCGGCACCGTAGTAGTCGGCGACCTCGGCCTGCACGTCGGGCCGCATCGTGTACTGCATCCACTTCAGCATGCAGTTCGGGTGTGGGGCCTTCGAGGACATCATCCACGTGTCCGCCCAGCCGCTCATGCCCTCCGACGGCTCGACCTCGGCCACGGGGTTATCGGCCTCCAGCAGGCTGAGGTTGATGGGCCAAGCCGTTCCGGCGACCATGCTGCCGTTGGCGAACCCGTCGATCTCCACGGTGTATTCGCCCCAGTACTTGCTGATCATCGGGGCCTGTTGCTTCAGGAGGTCAACGGCGGCGTTCAGTTGATCGGACGTCAGCTCGTACGGATCCGTGATCCCGAGGTCCGGCTTGTGCGCCATCAGATAGATCGCGGCATCTGCGATGTAGATGGGGAAATCGTAGGCCGTAAGCTTCCCCGCGTAGGGGTTGGGCTGCCCGTTGGGCTGCGTCTCGAACACGATGTCCCAACTCGTCGGCGCCGGCTTCACGACCTTCTTGTTGTACATGAGGAAGTTCGGCCCGTACATGTACGGCACGCCGTAGTGGATCCCGTTCACCGTGTTGTGGCGCGGGGCCTGCAACTCGGGAAGCACGTTCGCGAAGTCGGGGAACAGCTTCGGATCGACCGCGGCCACCGCCCCCGACGCGATCAGTCGGTTGGACGAGTCCCCCGAGGCCGAGACGCCGTCGAACTGTCCGGCCTGCTGCGTCATCAGGTTGTACATCTCGTCCGAGCTGGCCGCATACTTGACGGAGACCGTGCACTGCGTCTCGTTCTGGAACGGCGTGACCCAGTCGAAGCTCTCGTACCCCTGGGTCTTGCCGCTCTCCACGTAGCCGACCCAGGCGATGAGGCTCAACGCGCCCTCGGTCTGCCCGATCGACTTGTAGATCTTGACGCTCGGGCTGCCTCCGCCTGCGGGCTTGTTCCCTCCGCCGCACGCCGCGGCGACGAGCGCCATGGCGCCGATGACGGCGCCGATCCCCATGAACCTCCTCATGCTTGGTCCCCCTCTCCCTCCTGCGCCTGCTGAGCTTCTTTCGCTCCCTCCGCCCGTTCCACCGGGCGATTGTGCTGCCGTTCCCACACCAGCCGCACGGCGCGGCCCTTGACCTGCAGCGCCTCCATCGACGAGGTGGTCAGGTTCTGCTGGACCACCACCAGCGACCCCCCCGCGTCCAGGTCCACGATGTACCTTGTGAGCGCACCCAGGTATACGACCTCCCGGACGTGTCCGGTTGCCGTGCACTCGTCCGGCCCGGCCGCCCGGTGCGGCTCCTCCAGGTGGATCTTCTCCGGACGGATCGTGAAAGCCTCGGGTGTTCCAGCGACGGCCCGCGCCGC
>JAHEXX010000079.1 GCA_023251895.1 bacterium | reverse complement strand
CCCGGGGATCGACCCGATCGAGGTGACCCTGACGGTTCTGCCAGGGTCGGAGACGGTCACGCCCTCGCCCGTGGCGGTGACCGTTCCCCCGTCCGGTGCCGTCCTTGCGCCGCAGGCGTTCGTGGAGGCCGCCGGTGGCTCCGGCGTGCTGGCGGTGGCGGCGGGGACGTTCGTCCCCGCCGCCGTCTCGTACTCGACGGGCCGTGACGGGCTCAGCGGCTACGCGGTCGCCGCCGGGGTTCCCGTTCCCGATGCGTGGGTTCCCGCGTAGCGCCCGCGTGGTCCCCAGGCTGAGTATCATCGGGTCGTTTACTCCCGCCGATACTGAACCGATGGAGAGCCGGGGATGAGCAGGGGCAAGCACGGTCGACGTCGCCTTCGGGGCAGCCGCATCACGGTCGTCCTGCTCGTCACGGCCGGGGCGCTGCTCCTTCTGGCGGGGAGCTCGGCCTTCGCCGCGTATCGCTACGACCGGGCGCAGGCGGCCAGGATCATGCCGGGCGTGCTGGTCGCCGGCGTGGACGTCGGAGGGATGACCCGCGACGAAGCCATCCGGGCCGTCACGGGGCGGACGGGTCTCACGCTTGGCGCGGCGCTGCGGGTTGCTGCGGGGAGGAAGGAATGGACCGTCTCGCCGGCCGACCTGGGGGTGATGGCGGATGTTCCCGGAGCGGTGGATCGGGCCCTCGAGATAGGCGACTCCATGTCGCTGTTCTCTCGCGTGTACGACCGGCTGACGCACAGGGCCGCGGGCGCCAGCATCGACGTCGAGTACCGCTACGACGCCGCGGTCGAGCGCGCGTTCGTCGAGGACGTGGCGAAGGCCGTGTCCGTCCAGGCCGTCGATGCGGGGGTCACGCTGAAAGGCGATCGGGTCGTGTTCCGCCACCCGAAGGACGGACGGGCTCTCGTGGTGAGGGCCGGCCTTGTGCAGGTGCACAGCGCCCTCGTCGAGCAGGCGTCGTTCGTGGCACTTCCGCTGAAGACGGTTCGCCCCGAGGTGAAGGCGTCCGATCTCGGACATACGATCGTGGTGAGCAAGGCCGAGAACATGCTGTACGTGTACGAGGGGTTCAGGCTGGACCGCAGATACCCCGTTGCGACGGCCGCGCCCGGATACGACACGCCGACCGGAGTCTGGCACGTCGTCAGCAAGACGGAGAACCCCACCTGGCGGAATCCCGCCCCCGACGGGTGGGGAGCCGGCGAGCCGCTAGTGATCCCACCCGGCCCTGGCAATCCGCTCGGGACCCGGGCCCTGTACCTGAACGCCCCCGGCATCCGCATCCACGGCACGTACAACTCCCCCTCCATCGGGACGTATGCCTCACACGGGTGCATCAGGATGTTCATCAGCGACTCGGAGCAGCTGTACCCGATCATCCCGATCGGAACCACCGTGATCATCCACTGACCTGGCGCCGGGTCCCTCCACCCGTTCCCGACGACCACGTACGCAGCGTCGGAGCCCTGCGACGTACGTAGGTCCTGGGCCATCCGTCGGATGGCGTCCCCCAAGTGGCGGCGTGGCCGGTGCGGCGCCGGAGGCGGGAGGCGTCCGGATGAGCCCCCGAGAATGAGGCCGGTGTGCCATGGACCGCAGGCCACTCCGGGCCGACCATGAGGGCGTGATGGACAAGAACCTCGAGGGCACCTGCCCCGTCTGCAACTCCGGCGACCTGATCTCCATCTCGATGACGGTCAGCGGCAGCGAGCTTGCGTTCACGACCTGCCACATGTGCGAGGCGAAGTGGTGGTTCCGCGACGGCGAGGCCGTTCCGCTTCAGTCCGTGATCGGCATGGTCGTGAGCCCCGGGAAGTAACTCCCGGGCATCGTTCCGACCCCGAAGGGTCGAGGTCCGTTCTGTAGGATGCGGTGACGCGTGTCACCGCACAGAGACCTCATCCGCATCTTCAAGGCCTACGACGTTCGAGGAGTCGTCCCCGGCGACCTCGACGAGGACGTCGCTCGGCGCATCGGCTCGGCGTTCGCGGAGTGGTCGGGGGCGCCACGCCTGTTGCTGGGCCGCGACTGCCGCTTGTCCTCCGACGAGTTGGCCGCGGCGTTCTCCGACGGGGCCACCGCTCGCGGGTCGGACGTCGTCGACCTCGGGCTCGCCTCGACGGATCTCCTGTACTTCGCTTCGGGCAGCCTGGACCTCCCAGGGGCCATGCTCACTGCCAGCCACAACCCACCGGAGTGGAACGGCCTGAAGTTCTGTCTGGCCGGTGCCGCGCCGGTGGCGGAGGACACCGGGCTCATCGACATCCGGGCGCTCGCCGAGCGGGACCGGTACGCGCCCTTCGCGTCGCGGGGTCGGGTCGAGCGCGCGAACCTGCTCGACCCCTACGTGGACCACGTTGTGTCCTTCGTGAACCCCGATGCCATGGCGTCGCTTACGGTCGTGGCCGACACCGCGAACGGGATGGGCGGGCTCGTGGTGCCCCCGGTGATGGCCCGGCTCCCGGTCACGCTGGTGCACCTGTTCCCGGATCTGGACGGCACGTTTCCGAACCACCCCGCCGACCCCATCAACCCCCAGAACACGCGAGATCTGCGCGCCGCCGTCCCCGAGCACGGTGCCGACATCGGCCTGGCCTTCGACGGCGACGCCGATCGCGTGTTCCTGGTGGATGAACGCGCGGAGGGCGTGAGCGGCTCGCTGGTCACTGCGCTCGTGGCGGAGGCCATGCTGAAGCGGCACCCCAACTCGAGGATCGTCTACAACCTGATCTGCTCGTGGGTCGTGCCGGAGGTGATCCGCGAGCACGGCGGTGAGCCGGTTCGAACCCGGGTCGGCCACTCGTTCATCAAGAGGGTCATGGCGGACACCGGGGCCGTGTTCGGCGGCGAGCACTCCGGGCACTACTACTTCCGGGAGAACTACCGAGCCGACTCCGGCCTCATCGCGGCCGTCGTGGTGCTGGCGCAGTTGGGCGCGGCCGGGGTCACGCTGTCCGAACTGCTCGCCCCGTACGATCGGTACCGCGACTCGGGCGAGATCAACTCCGAGGTGGCGGACCAGTCCGCGACGATCGAGGAGATCGCGGCGGCGTTCCCGGACGGACGCCAGGACCGCGTGGACGGGCTCACGGTAGAGTTCGACGACTGGTGGTTCAACGTCCGACCATCGAACACCGAACCGCTGCTGCGGCTGAACGTCGAGGCCACGACGGAGGAGCTTCTGCGGGCGAAGACCGACCTGGTGCTCGGCATGATCCGACGTGAAGGAGGACCGGCATGACGATCGACCCGGACTTGATGGAGATCCTCGTCTGCCCCAACTGCCGGGGCGATGTGGAGGAACACGGCGACTCGATCGTCTGCGTCGGCGAGTGCGGATACCGCTACCCGATCCGCGACGGCATCCCGGTGATGCTGATCGACGAGGCCGAGAAACCCGCCGCCGGGAAGAAGAAGAAGAAGTGATCAACCTGGACGACGCGGACGCCCTCCGGGCCGCGGACCCGCGGGGCATGCTCGATGCGGTGGCAGGCCTCCCCGGCCACTGCCGGGAGGGATACGCCGCCGGCCGGGATGCCCACGACTTACCTTCGGCCGATGGCCTGACGGCGATGACCTTCTGCGGCATGGGAGGCTCGGCGGTGGCCGGCGACGTGCTCCGCGTGCTGTATCGGGAGCGGTTGCGGGTGCCGGTAGAGGTGGTCCGGGGTCCGAGCTTGCCGGCCTACTGCGGACCCCAGACGCTGGTGCTGTGTTCCTCGTACTCGGGGAACACCGCGGAGACGCTGTCCTGCTTCGAGGAAGCCGTGAAGCGCGGTTGCCGGAACGTCTGCATCACGTCGGGCGGTGAGCTCCGCCTGCGCGCGGGCGAGGAGGGGGCGGCCATCGTACCGATTCCACCGGGATTCCAGCCCCGAGCCGCGCTGGGGTACTTGGCGCCGGGCGCCCTGGGGGCGCTGGAATCGGTAGGGCTGCTGCCGGGGATGGAGGATGAGTTGGCCCAGGCCGCCGCCGAGCTCAGCCTGCTCGCCGCCAGGCTGGGTCCGGCCAATCCCAGGCCGGACAACGAGGCCAAGGAGCTGGCGGTCATGATCCGCGACCGGACCCCGGTGATCTGGGGGGCCGACGGCCGCGGATCGGTCGCCGCCATGCGGTGGAAGACCCAAATGAACGAGAACGCCAAGCGCCCCGCCTTCTGGTCGGCGCTCCCGGAACTCGACCACAACGAGGTCGTTGGTTGGGCGGGCCGGTCGGGCGCGCCTTACTTCCTGATCGTGCTCAGACACGAGGGCGAGAACCCCGATGTCGCAGCGCGGTTCCCCGCGTCGATCCAGATCGCCGAGGAGGCGGGCATGGTCGTGGAGGAGGTGTGGGCGGCGGGGCGGGCCCCCCTCGGTCAGCTGCTTACGTTGGTCATGATGGGCGACTTCACGAGCGTGTACCTCGCGCTCGATCGAGGCGTAGACCCCTCGCCGGTGGAGGTCATCGATCGCCTGAAACGAGCTCTCGAGGAGTCGTGACCGAGGCCGCGTGGCTGCCGTCTCCCGGCGACGGGATCGCCGAAGGGATCGCTGCGGCCATCCGGGAGCGAACGCCGGTGGAGCCGGCTGCGGGCGTCGTGCTCGGCTCGGGTCTGGGCCGGGTCATCGACATCGCGGGTCAGGCCGCCGGTCGGTCCGACGGCGTCGAGTTCTCGTACGAGGACCTCCCGGGGTTCCCTTCGCCGTCCGTCCTCGGGCACGCCGGACGAATGTGGATCGGCGAGTTGGGGGAGCGGCCCGTCGTGGTGTTCCGGGGGCGTCTGCACTTCTACGAGGGTCACCCCATGGCCCTGGCTGCGCTCACCTCGCGGGTGGCGGCCCTCCTGGGGGCGCGGGTCATGGTGCTGACCGCGGCGGCCGGGGCGTTGGACCGGGCCCTCGATCCGGGGACGCTCGTGGTGCTCCGGGACCACATCAACGCGATGGGCGAGAACCCGCTCCGGGGGTGGCGCATGCCTGACGGGTCGCCCCCGTTCGTGGACCTCTCCCAGGTTTATGACCCCGACCTGGCCGCCGCCGCCCTCGCCGCCGCCGCGCCCGTCGTCGAAGGCGTGTACGCGGCGGTGTCGGGGCCGTCCTACGAGACCCCCGCGGAGTCGGAGTCCCTGCGCCGGGCAGGCGGAACCGTGGTCGGGATGTCTGTGGTGCCCGAGGCAGTAGCGGCGAGGGCCCTGGGGATGCGAGTGCTGGGACTAAGCTTCGTCACGAACGCCGCCGGGGTGCAGGTATCCCACGAGGAGGTGCTGGTGGCCTCGGAGACCGCTTCCGAGGCCATCGGGCGCGTGCTGGTCGAAGTGTTGGGGCGGTTCTGAACGAAGGGTGTGACCGATGGACTGTGACGTGAGGGACCTCGGCTTGGCGGGGCAGGGGCGGGATCGGATCGAGTGGGCCGGGGCGGAGATGCGGGTCCTGGCCCAGATCCGGGAGAGGTTCGAGAAGGAGCGGCCCTTGGAAGGGGTCCGGATCGGCGCGTGCCTGCACGTGACGACCGAGACGGCCAACCTCATGGAGACGCTGAAAGCCGGCGGCGCCGAGGTGGCCCTGTGCGCGTCGAACCCGCTGTCCACGCAGGATGACGTCGCGGCGGCCCTGTGCGACCAAAGCGGGATCGATGTATACGCGATCAAGGGCGAGGACACCGAGACCTTCTACCAGCACATCGCCGCGGTGCTGGACCACCGCCCGCAGATCACCATGGACGACGGCGCCGACATGGTGAAGGTGCTGCACAGCGAGCGGACGGACCAGCTCGAGGAGATCCTCGGCGGCACCGAGGAAACCACGACCGGCGTGATCCGCCTCCGCGCGCTGGCGGAGGAGGGGAAGCTCCGGTACCCCATCGTGTCGGTGAACGACGCGAACACGAAGCGCCTGTTCGACAATCGGTTCGGCACGGGCCAGTCGACGATCGACGCCATCATGCGCTCGACGAACCTGCTGCTGGCAGGGCGCACCGTCGTGGTGTGCGGCTACGGGATGTGCGGACGCGGCGTCGCGTCGCGGGCCCGTGGTATGGGCGCTCACGTCGTCGTGACCGAGGTCGACCCGCTGCCGGCTCTGGAGGCCGCGATGGAAGGCTTCCGGGTCATGCCGCTCCGCGACGCCGCGCGGGTCGGCGACGTGTTCGTCACCGTAAGCGGCGACACGTCGGTGATCCGCCGCGAACACATGGAGGTGATGAAGGACGGCGCGGTGTTGGCCAACTCGGGCCATTTCGACGTGGAGATCGACAAGGCGGCCCTCGACGACCTCGCGGTCGAGAAGCGTCGGATCCGCGAGTTCGTCGACGAGTACCGTACGGCCGACGGCCGCCGCCTCCACCTGCTCGCGGAGGGCCGGCTGGTGAACCTGGCCGCGGCCGAGGGACACCCCGCGGCGGTCATGGATATGTCGTTCGCGAACCAGTCGCTGTCGGTGGAGTGGGTCGTGAAGCAGGCCGGCTCGCTCCGGCCGGCGGTGTACCCGGTGCCGGCTGAGATCGACGCCGAGGTGGCCCGCCTGAAGCTCCGGGCCATGGGCGTGGAGATCGACCAGCTCACGCCGGAGCAGGAGGAGTACCTGCGGTCGTGGGAATCGGGGACCTGACGGAGTTCCGGCTCGCCGGCAAGACGCTGTACTCGCTGGGGCTGATCAAGGGCACCGAGGGGAACCTCTCCACCTTCGATGGGCGGGTGCTGCACATCACCCGGGCGGGGGCCTGCCTGTTCGAGCTGACCACGGATGACGTCGTGGAGGGCACGCTCGACGAACCGCCTCCGAACGCCTCGTCCGACCTCCGGATCCACCTCCGCCTCTACGGGGAGCCCGATGCGAGGGCGGTCGTGCACGCCCACCCGGGGGGGTCCGTGCCGGAGGGCTGGATGGAGGGTCAACCGCACGGGATCTACGTGCACGGTGGCTCGCTCGAGGAGGCCGTTGGGGCGGCCATCCGGTCCACCCGCACGGTCCACGCGGTCGCGTTCGAAGGCGACGTGGTTAGGATCCTCGATCAGACCCGCCTGCCGAACGAAGAGCACTACATCGAGTGCCGAACGGTAGACGAGGTGGCGGCCGCGATCCGGCGGCTGGCGGTCCGCGGTGCCCCGGTGCTCGGGATCGCGGCCGCCTACGCGATGGTCCTTGCCGCGCGCGGTTCGGCCGCACCGGACCGCGGCGGCGTGCTCCTCGACCTGGACGCCGCGGGCCGATCGCTGGTGGATACCCGCCCCACGGCCGTCAACATCCGATGGGCTGTGGACCGCGTGCGCGCCCGTGCGACCGATGCCGAGGGGGCCGAAGGCGTTGCGGAAGCGGTGTTGGGCGAGGCCAGGATCATCGAACGCGAGGATGCCCAGGCCTGTTCGACGATGGGGAGGATCGGCCGCAAGCTGATCCCCGATGGAGCGAACGTGCTGACCCACTGCAATACCGGCATGCTCTGCACGGCCGGGATCGGCACCGCGCTCGGCGTGATCTACTCGGCCCACCTGGCCGGGAAGCGAGTACATGTCTGGGTGGACGAGACCCGGCCGGTGTGGCAAGGGGCTCGCCTCACGACGTGGGAGCTGGAGCGGCTCGCCGTGCCGCACACGCTGATCGCGGACGCCGCCGCCGGATCGCTGATGGCCGCCGGGCAGGTCGACCTCATCATCGTCGGCGCCGACCGCATCGCGGCGAACGGCGACGTGGCCAACAAGATCGGCACCTACCCACTCGCCGTCCTGGCCCGCCACCACGGGATCCCCTTCTACGTCGCGGCGCCCACCTCAACGGTGGACCCCGCGACGCTCTCCGGCGCGTCCATCGTCGTCGAGGAACGCGACCCGGCGGAGGTCACCCGGCCACTCGGCCTCGCCGTCGCGCCGGGGGGCACGCCGGCCGCCAACCCCTCCTTCGACGTCACCCCGGCGGACCTCGTGACCGCCATCGTCACCGAGCGAGGGATCGTGCATCCGCCCTACGATGTCGGGCTGCGCGAGGTGGCCGGCGAGCGGGGGACGGCGTGAACGAGCGGCGGGAGACGATCTCCATCCGGGCGCGGTTCGAGCGCTTCCCGGCAACGGTGAAGGGGGCATTTGTGATCCGGGGCGAGGACCGCGACCCGCACCAGGTGGTGCTCCGGGAGGCTCGGGTGGTGTCGGTGGCCGGTCGCGGGGAGCGTCCGCTGACCATGCCCCCCACGACCCTCGACGTGGCTCCCAAACAGGACGTGTTCGTCCCGTTCGAGCTCTCGGTGGTGGATCTGGAACCGGGCTGGTACGGGCTCGAGTGCGACGTGGAAGTGGACGGCATCCAGGTGACCTTTCCGGGGGGGAGGCGGTTCTCCGTTGCTTGGCCCCGCGCCACGACCCGCCGCGGCAACGTGGCGGTGGGGAGGGAAGTGGCCCTGGGCGGCGGCCGCGCGGTCCGCGTGAACCACGTGGAGTGCGGGGGGGACGCGATCAAGGTTCACCTGGAGGTGACCCCCCCGGGGTCGGTGGCACTGCGGCTGTCCGCCGATGGAGAGCCGCTGGAGGTCCTCGAGGCGGACTTCGACGATGCGGGGAAGGGCAAGGTCACGGCCTACCCGCTCATGAGGACCCACGGCCGGCTCCGGATCGAGTTCGGGGGAAAGCCGAAAGGCCGGAAGGGGGAGGCCGCGGTGGAGGTCGCGCTGCCCTGACCCGGGTGGCACCGTTCCCGCCGCCGACGATGTCGGCGGCGGGCGCTACCGTCGGCCCGTGCTCGGCTCCCCGATCGACGTGTTCTTCCCACGGCGGTGCGCCGCGTGCGGGCGTGGTCCGTGGCCGTTCTGCCCGGACTGCCACGGCGCGCTCATCCCCTTGGTCCCGCCGATGTGCGCCCGGTGCGGCGCCCCCCTGGCCCGGGCCGCCGCGACCTGCGCCGGCTGCCCCCCGGCCCCGATCGCGGCGGCCCGGGCCGCCTTCGCCTTCGAGGGGCCGGCCCGGTCGGCCGTCCACCGCCTGAAGTTCTCGGGGTGGCGGACCGTGGCCAAGGCCCTGGGCGAGGCGATGGCGGCCGTGAACGCGTTCGAGCCGGAGGCGGTGACCTGGGTTCCCCTGTCTCGGGCCCGCCTGGCCGAGCGGGGCTACGACCAGGCCCGGGCCCTGGCCCTGGTGGTGGCCAGGCGCCTGGCGGTGCCGGCCCGGCCGTTGCTGGTCCGCTCCGAGGCCACCCTTCCCCAGGCCCGGCGGGCAGCCGCGGAGCGCCGTCTGGCCATGCGGGGAGCCTTCCGGCCGGCCCCCCGGGCCGCGGCCCCATCACGGGTCCTGCTGGTCGACGACGTGCTCACCACCGGGGCCACCGCCGCCGCCTGCGCGGACGCGCTGGTCGAGGCCGGGGCCGCCGACGTAGGGCTCCTGGTGGCCGCCCGGGCCCTCCGCGAGCACCGCCCGGACACGGCCTATACTGGCTCGGGCTCGCGTCCGGGTCTGTGGTTGCCCGGGGACATGCCCCGGTAGTCGATGCCAGCCGCGGGCGAAACGACCCACGTAAGGCGACCTTTGGTCGCTGAGCATGGCGCGGTTTAGATGTAAGTCCTGCCCCGGGAGGCCTGCGGTCCCCCGGGAGAGGGTGGCGAAGCCGTCCGCTGGGCGGCGATCCCCCCAGCAGGCGGGTGTGGGGACAAAGACCAGGTCAGCCGGGCGCGGGCCCATCCCACCGCGGTTCCGCGGTGACTCTCCGTCGTGATAGAAGTAGGGAGGAAGATGGATCTCGTCCTGAAGGGTCGGGGAACCCGGATCACCGAACGGATCCGCGAGATCACCCAGCACAAGCTCGCCCCGCTTCCGCGCTTGGAGCCGCGGCTGATCCGGGTCGAGATCGAGATCATCAAGGACCGCATCGACCATCACCAGGCGCGCCGCCTGGAGGCAACCGCACAGATCCCCCGCAAGATCTTCCGGGCCCGGGCGAACGGTCCCAACGTGGAAACCGCGCTCGACGAGATCGTGGATCGACTGGAGCGGCAGATCCGCGATCATCACGGCAGGAAGCGAACACGACGGGTGGCGGGGGCGAATCGTCTACAATCGCCAACACCCAGCCCGGGAGCAGAAGCCGAAGAGTGAGCGCGCGCGACCGGGCACGATGCCGGGAGACCGCGGGCCCATGACCAAGAAGCAACCGGGCGAGTCCGAGAGGCTTCGGGTCCTCGTCGTCGACGACCATGCCCTGTTCCGACGGGGGCTCGAGATGGTCCTGGACCAGGAGCCCGACATGGAGCTCGTGGGCGAGGCCTCCGATGGTCACGAGGCCGTTGAGAAGGCCCAGCAGCTCATGCCCGACGTGGTTCTGATGGACGTGCGCATGCCCAAGCGCTCCGGCATCGAGGCCACCGCCGAGATCAAGGACATCATGCCGCACGTCAAGATCCTGATGCTGACGATCTCCGACGAGGAGGGTGACCTGTACGAGGCCATCAAGGCCGGCGCCTCCGGATACCTCCTGAAGGAGATCCCGATCGAAGAGGTTGCCGACGCCATCCGCTCGGTGTGGGCCGGGCAATCCCGGATCTCCCCGTCGATGGCGTCCAAGCTGCTCACCGAGTTCGCCGCCATGAGCAAGGCCGGTGCCGAGCGCCCGACCATGCCCGCTCCCAAGCTCACCGACCGGGAGATGGAGGTCCTCAGGCTCGTGGCACAGGGCCTCAACAACCGCGACATCGCGAAGGAGCTGTTCATCTCGGAGAACACCGTGAAGAACCACATCCGCAACATCCTGGAGAAGCTCCACCTGCATTCCCGGATGGAGGCCGTGGTCTACGCGGTGCGCGAGAAACTGCTCGAGATCACCTGACCCCGATCGGCCGTCCCGAAGGTGACGAGGCGGTTCCGGGGCGTGTGGGGAGCCCTCGGCTAGAATCGATTCCCCGGAACGCGCGTCTTCCCCCGATAGGAGCCCCGTGGTCTTCGACAAACTCATGAGCGGCGGCGATTCCCGGAAGCTCAAGCGGTACGAGCAGCTCGTGAAGATCGTGAACACCTTCGAGCCGGAGGTCGAGGACCTCTCGGACGAGGATCTCGCCGCCAAGACCGCGGAGTTCCGGCAGCGTCTGGACAACGGCGAACCGCTGGACGATCTCATGCCGGAGGCCTTCGCCTGCGTGCGGGAGGCGGCCACGCGGAGCATCGGGCAGCGCCATTTCGACGTGCAGGTCATGGGCGCGGTTGCGCTTCACGAGGGCAACATCGCCGAGATGAAGACCGGTGAAGGAAAGACGCTCGTGTCGACCATGCCCGGGTACCTGAACGCCCTCGAGGGCCAGGGCGTCCACATCGTCACGGTCAACGACTACCTGGCCAAGCGGGACTCGGAGTGGATGGGGGGGATCTACCGGGCGATGGGCGTGTCGGTGGGCCTGATCCAGGCCCATATGAACCCCCAGGAGCGCCGCCCCGCCTACGCCGCCGACGTCACCTACGGGACCAACAACGAGTTCGGGTTCGACTACCTGCGCGACAACATGGCCATGCAGATGGAAGACATGGTCCAGCGTGGCCACCACTTCGCCATCGTGGACGAGGTGGACTCGATCCTGATCGACGAGGCCCGGACCCCGTTGATCATCAGCGGCATGGTGGCCGACTCCGCGAAGTGGTACCAGACGTTCGCGCGCATCGTTCCCCAGCTGCGCAAGGACGATGACTACGAGGTCGACGAGTCCAAGCGCACCGTGGCTGTCACCGAGGACGGCGTGGCCAAGGTGGAGGAGGCCCTCGGCATCGACAACCTGTACGAGCACGTCCACACGCCGCTGGTCCATCACATGCAGAACGCGCTCCGAGCGAAGGAGTTGTACAAGCGCGACGTCGACTACATCGTGACGAACGGCGAGGTGAAGATCGTCGACGAGTTCACCGGTCGGGTGCTGGAGGGCCGGCGGTACTCCGAGGGCCTACACCAGGCCATCGAGGCCAAGGAGAACGTCCGCATCAAGGAGGAGAACCAGACCCTCGCCACCATCACGATCCAGAACTACTTCAAGATGTACGAGAAGCTCGCCGGGATGACCGGTACGGCCAAGACCCAGCTCACCGAGTTCGAGGAAACGTACAAGCTGGGCGTCATCGAGATCCCCACCAACCAGCCCATGATCCGCGACGACCACCAGGACCTCATCTACAAGACCGAGGACGCGAAGTGGACGGCCGTTACCGATGACATCGCCGAGCGCCACGAGAAGGGCCAGCCCATCCTGGTCGGCACGGTCTCGATCGAGAAATCCGAGAAGCTCTCCGGCTATCTGAACCGCCGTGGCGTCCCGCACCACGTGTTGAACGCCAAGAACCACGAGAAGGAGGCCATGATCGTGGCCCAGGCCGGCCGGATCGGAGCGGTCACGGTCGCCACCAACATGGCCTGGCGAGGCGTCGACATCCTGCTAGGCGGC
>JAHEXX010000008.1 GCA_023251895.1 bacterium | reverse complement strand
GGCGGGATCATGTACTGGAGCCGGCCCGAGGGACACAGTTCCACCATCCGCATCAGCCTCGCGCGGATCTCGGGATCGGCGGTCTCGTCGATCATGAACCAGACTTTCGTGAACCGGTCCCCGCAGTACCCGGCCTGTGTGCACAACACGAAGTCGTCGGTCATCACGACCCCCGTTCCCGCGAACGACTCGCGGCGGGTTTCGCTGGGTTCCCGGTCGGCGGTCTCCGCACCGTCCCAGTCGATCGTCTCGTGCGTGGCATCGCAGAACGGCTTGCGCGACGAACGCCCGCAGCGGCACAGCTCGTACGTCGGCCGCGACTTGAACTCCGGCCCGTACTCCCAGTCGACAGGCTCCCCGTATTCCGTTTCCACCTGGGCCGCGCGTGTCAGGAGCACCCTGCCTTCCACCAGGTACGGACCGTTCTCCCGGACGACGATCCTGGTGACGCCTTCCTCCCCAACCTCAGGCATGGCCGCTACTCTAGCGTTCCGATGGAGCCCGGCCCGCCCTCCGATCGCACGCAGGTCAAGCGGCACCCTGAACGGGGCGCCTACGACCGGGACACGATCGACGCCGTCCTCGACGAGGCCCTGATCTGCCACGTGGCCTACGTGGTCGACGGTCGCCCCACCATCATCCCCACCATCCATGCGCGCGCGGGCGACACCCTCTACATCCACGGCTCCCAGGCCAGCCGGACGATTCGTGCCCTGCGTGCCGGGACGGCGGTCTGCGTAGAGGTCACGCTGCTGGACGGCTTGGTGCTTGCCCGCTCGACACCCAAACACTCCATGAACTACCGCTCGGTCGTGATCTACGGCGTGGCACGGGAGGTCACCGATCCGAAGGAGAAGTTCCAGGCGCAGAACGCAGTGGTCGAGCACGTCGTGCCGGGGCGGCTCGCGGACGCCCGTCTGCCCAGCGACAAGGAGCTGCAGGAGACCGCCATCCTTGCCATCTCCCTGGACGAGGCTTCGGCCAAGGTCCGGACGGGCCCGCCGAAGGATGACGAGGATGACTACGGGCTGCCGGTTTGGGCTGGAGTGCTGCCGCTGCGAACGGTACCGGGGGAGCCCGACCCCGACCCGCGACTGCCGGACGGCATCGAGCCGCCCGGGTACGTGACGGACTACCGCCGCGGGTCCCGGAACCCGTGAGCGAGGCCCCTCCGCACCCCACCCTCCGGGGGAACCTCCGGGCGATGCCGCGCACGGCCTGGATCCTGTTCGCCGGCACGTTCGTCAACCGGTTCGGCACGTTCGTCCTACCGTTCCTGGTGCTCTACATGACCGATCGCGGGTACTCGAAGCTGGAGGCCGGACTGGCCGTGGCCGCCTACGGCATGGGTGGCGTCGGTGCCATGACGCTGGGGGGCCTGCTCGCCGACAGGATGGGGCGCCGGAACTCGATCGCGCTGTCGATGTTCTCGGGGGCGGCATTCACGCTCGCGCTGTCGCAAGCCCGCACGCTGCCCCTGATCCTGCCGTTCGCGGCACTCGTGGGCATGTCCGCCGAACTGTACCGGCCCGCCTCCAGCGCTCTGATCGCCGATGTGGTCTCGGAGGAACAGCGGGTCACGGCTTTCGCCCTGTACCGGTTCGCGATCAACCTGGGGTGGGCGTTCGGTCCGGCCCTGGGCGGCGTGATGGCCCACAGGTCGTTCTTCCTGCTGTTCGCCGCGGACGCCGCGACCTCGGGGGCGTTCGGCCTGATCGCGCTGTCGTCGCTGCCGCACGGCGTCCGGAGCTCTCGCGACGAGGAGCGGCGAGGCGAAGCGGCAAGGGCCCTGCTCGCCGACCGGGGGTTCCTGCTGTTCCTGGGTGCGGTGCTGGCGATGGCAATCCTCTACATGCAGGCGGCGTCGACCTTCGCGCTCCACGTCCGCGACAGCGGGCTATCGGAAGAGACCTACGGCCTGCTCCTGTCGCTGAACGGGCTCATCATCGTCTTCGCCGAGCTCCCGCTTTCCTCGTGGACGATGCGGCGCCGCCCGACGCGGATCATCGCCGTGGGCTCCTTGTTGCTCGGCCTCGGGTACCTGTGGAACGTGGTCGCGCACTCCGCGCCGGTGCTGGCCACCGGCGTGACCCTCTGGACGCTGGGGGAGATGCTCGAGTCCCCGGTGGCCTCGGCCTTCGTGGCCGGTCGCTCCCCCCGGCGCCTTCGGGGCCGCTACCAAGGGGCGTTCGGTGCCACGTTCGCGGTGGCGGCCATCATCGGGCCCATCGTCGGAACCGCCGTGTACAGCCTGAGCCCCGACGCGGTGTGGGTCGGGTGCGGCCTGCTCGGCGTGCTTGGCGCCTGGCTGGTCACGGTGGCCGGGAGACACCCGGCTCCCTGACCGAAGCCCCGGCGGGATGCCACGGATCCGCTCTTTGGTCGTTGTTGACGCTGGGGCACTGTAGCGGTTAGATATATCGGACCGATATAGACAACCGATATATCGGAACGCAAGCCTACGGGAAGGAAGCTACCTCCGAGATGCTGGAACTCGCGATCCTCGGCCTCCTCAAGGAGCGATCGATGCACGGCTACCAGCTCTCCAAGCGGCTCACGGACACGCTCGGAGGGCTCTGGCGGGTTTCCTACGGCTCGTTGTACCCGTCGCTGCGCCGCCTGGAACGAGATGGCGCGGTCGAGAAGGTCTTCGACGCCGAAGAGGTCGGCCGACGCAAGAACGTCTACCGGATCACCGAGAAGGGCGAGCAACTCTTCCACCAGCTGCTTCAAGAGGCGGGGCACGAGTCGTCCGAGGACAACCGTTTCCGGGTCCGCCTGGCGTTCTTCCGGTACCTCGCACCCGAGACTCGGATCCGCCTGCTGGAGCGTCGGCGCGCCTACCTCGAGGAGCGCCTGGCCGCCATCAAGAGCTCGCTCGCTGCCTCGGGAGCGGGTTCGGACACGTACACGATGTCCCTCATGAACCACGGGCGGGAGTCCACGGAGCAGGACATCGCGTGGCTCGACGGCCTGATCCAGGCCGAACGCCTTATCGCGGCTCAGGTCCCACGACGCAAGGAACCGAAGCGGCGTGACCCCCGTGCGCTTCGCAGAAAGGAGCACACGACATGAGCAAGGTTCGTCTAGCGATCGTCGGCGTGGGCAATTGCGCCTCGTCGCTGGTCCAGGGCCTGGAGTACTACAAGGACGCCTTCCCCGATGAAACGGTGCCCGGCCTCATGCACGTGAAGCTCGGCCCGTATCACATCAGCGACATCGAGGTCGTCGCCGCGTTCGACGTCGACGGGAAGAAGGTCGGAAAGGACGTCGCCGAGGCCATCTTCACCGAACCCAACAACACCGTCAGGTTCTCCGACGTGCCGCCCATCGGCGTGACCGTTCAGCACGGGCCGACGCTGGACGGCCTCGGCAAGTACTACCGCGAGGTCATCGAGGAATCCGATCTGCCCGCGGTCGATGTGGCGAGGGCGCTGCGCGACGCGGGCGTCGATGTGGTCGTGTGTTACCTGCCGGTCGGGTCCGAGGAAGCAGCGCGCCATTATGCGCAGGCTGCCATCGACGCCGGCTGCGCCATCGTGAACTGCCTGCCGGTGTTCATCGCGAGCGACAAGGAGTGGGCCAAGAAGTTCCACAGGGCCGGATTGCCGATCGTGGGCGACGACATCAAGAGCCAGGTCGGGGCCACCATCATCCACCGCGTACTGGCCAAGCTGTTCGAGGACCGCGGCGCGAAGCTGCTGCGGACCTATCAGCTCAACTTCGGCGGCAACATGGACTTCAAGAACATGCTGGAACGCGAGCGCCTCGTGTCGAAGAAGCAGTCCAAGACACAGTCGGTCCAGTCGCAGCTCCGCGAGGGCCTGCCCAAGGACAACATCCACATCGGCCCCTCCGACTACGTGCCGTGGCTGGAGGATCGCAAGTGGGCACAGATCCGACTGGAGGGCGAGTCCTTCGGCGGAGTTCCGCTGACGGTCGAGATGAAGCTCGAGGTGTGGGACAGCCCGAATTCCGCCGGCGTCGTCATCGACGCCGTTCGCTGCGCGAAACTCGCGAAGGACAGGGGCGTATCCGGCCCCCTGATCGGCCCTTCCGCGTACTTCATGAAGTCGCCGCCGGTGCAGTTCAGCGACGAGGCCGCCCACGAGATGGTCGAGGAGTTCATCCTGGGCAACGGCCCGTCGAAGGGAGCAGACTGGACGGCCTTCTTCGACGTCCAGCGCGCCTAGCAGATCCCGGCACCGTTCCATCGGCGCCGCACGGCCTACCATCTGTCCGATGAAGGGAACCGCCGAGCGGGCCCGGGAGGCGCTGCGCAGCCGCGACTTCCGCCGGCTGTTCGCTATCCGCCTGGTCAGCCAGTCCGCCGACGGGCTGTTCCAGGCATCCCTGGTGGCCTCGGTGGTGTTCTCGCCGGAGAAGCAGAGCACGACGGTCGGGTTCGCCATCGCCACCCTCATCATCTCGATGCCGTTCTCGGTGATCGGTCCGTTCACCGGCGTGTTCATCGATCGGTGGTCCCGCCGGAAGATCCTGGTCGTCGTGCCGGTCCTGCGGGCGGCGCTGGTATGGCTGGTGCTCTACAGCCCTATATCCGCCTCGGTCCCGTTCTACTTGGGGGCTCTTTGGGTCCTTTCCACAAACCGGTTCTTCCTCTCCACCGCCCAGGCCGTCGTCCCCCGTCTGGTCCCACTGGAGGATCTGCTGATGGCGAACTCCATGGCCACCGTCGGCGGGACGGTCGCTCTGCTGGCCGGGGTGTTCGCGGGGGGGCAGATCGCCGATCGGTTCGGTTCGGTCCCGGTCATCGCCGCGGCCGGCGCCATGTGGCTGATCACGTCGCTGATCGCCCGGCGGATCCGGAGCTCGCTTGTGCCCCACACGCTCCCCGAGGCCCCCGAGCTGCTCCGCCACGAGCTGCGCCGCGTGGCCGCGGACTTCGGGGACGGGATCCGGCGCCTGGCCCGGACCCCTCGCGCCGTCGCCCCCATCACCTCCATCACGCTGGACCAGATGGGACAAGGCATCGTGCTCGTGCTGTCCTTGGTGGTCTTCCGGGAACGGTTCAAGGAGGGCGTGGGGTCGTTCTCCACAGTCATCGGAGCCGGCGGCATCGGGGTGCTGCTGGGACTGCTCACGGTGGGCAAGCTCGAGGAGCGGTTCCCCAAAGAACGGATCGTGGCGGGCTCGTTCCTGGCCGGTGGGGTCGTGCTCGTGCTGGTAGCGACCCACATCACGGGGTGGAGCGTGCTGATGGCCAGCTTCGCCGTGGGGTTCACGTTCGCCCTGAAGAAGGTCCCGGTGGACACCATGGTGCAAGAGGCCATCCCGGACGGCTACCGGGGGCGGGTCTTCGCCGTCTACGACGTCGCGTACAACATGTCCCGGATCGGGGCGGCGCTCATCGCCATCCCGATGCTGCCGGCGTTGGGCGAGGCGTGGTCCGTTGCGCTGATAGGCGTGGCCTTCATCCTGTGGACGCCGGTACTGCCGAGGTGGATCGAGCGCACCCCGGAGCTGGTGATCCGGTTCTACGCCGGCGCCAGGGCCGAGGAGTGGCCCCGCTCGATCCTGTGGGGGGGCGTCGAGGAGACCGTCGAGGTCCGGCGGACCTGGCGCGAGCAGCGGAGCGGCACGGCGCTCGTCTGCTACCGGCTCGCGCTGCAGGACGGCACCGAGATCGACGTTTCGCGCAACGAGCCGGACGGCGACTGGCGCCTGGACCGCGAGCGCTCCTGAGCTAACAACCGGGGAACCCCTGCCCGCCGACGCAATACCTGAATCCGGGACGGCTAGTTCCCCAGAAACAGGTATTCAGTTCCGACAGCCGGTGGCGCAAGCTTCGGCCACGCGTGGAGACCGCAGACCCCCCCTCCTCGGTTTCCGCGTAGCGATCAACACGCGAACCAGCCGGGTGCGGGCTTCGCAAGCCCGGAGCACGCCAAGTGCTCCCACGACCCCGGCTGGTGCGCGTTCCGGGCCCGATCGGGGGCTGAGTCGGGAGGAAATGACTCAAGGCGCAACCGGGTCCCGGGTGGAGCGGGACCCCCGGCCCTTCCCGGGCCAGCGACGACTTGCGCACGATTCGATCCAGAGTTTGGCGGTTCCCGGCGGCAAGGAGGTGACGGGGTGTCGTCGGGCGTCGGGGGATCTGTCGAGGGGGAGCCATCATGGAACTTGGGGTGATCATTCGGTACGGCAAGCTCGTGCCTGGCCGGGAGGCCCAGGCCATCGAGCTGTTCACCGAGGCCACGGAGTACTTCCTGAAGAAGGTGAAGGAGAACGTCCTCACCTACTTCGAGCCTTACCTCTTCATGACGAGCGACCAGGAGGAGGAGACGGGGTTCATGGTCATGAAGGGCCCCGCTCCGGAGATCTTCAGGCTCATGGAGGAGGAGAAGTACCTCTGGCTGGGTGAGAAGGCCAGGATCCTCGTGGAGCACTTCGCGGTCGATCTGCTGACGGTGGGCGAGGAGATCCCGCGCCAGCTGGAGCGGGCGTCGAAGGTCCGCGTGGAGCTGGGCATCTAGCACCGGGGAAGGCGTGCGAACGGCCCCGCCGACCGGCGGGCCGTTCGCACGCCCGCCGCTACATCCTTCGGGGTAGGTCGAAGGTTGCCTTTCGCATCGGTTAGAGACCAACGGCCGATTACGCACGGGGGAGGCCGAACGTATCCTCGCATCGACATGGAACACCAGGATCACTTCCCCGCCCTCGTCCCCGAATGCCCGGAGTGCCAGCAGCTGGCGTATGAACCGGGCTGGTACCAGGCGCTCCAAGCCGACGCCGCAACCGACGACGAGGACGTTTTCCTCCTGGAGGACCTCTTCGCCGAGGCCGACTGGCGTCAGGCGGACTGACCGGTCACCGCGCGTTCCCCCCGGACCCGCGACCCCGCTCAGATGAACAGCTGAATCGCGGCTTCCTTCATCTCGAGCAGCGCGGTGGCCGCGCCGATTGGCTCCTCCAGGCCGTCGAGCAGGTCTTCTTTGGTGAGTCCCATCAGGTCCATGGTCATCTGGCACGGGATCAGGCGGACGCCCATGTCCCGGGCCATCTCGAGCAGCTCGGACGGATGCGGGGTCTTGTAGTCCTTGGCCAACTTGCCCAACATCCACGGCCCGGCGCCGGCGAAGTTGTAGCGGCTGAGCTTGGCCCTCCCGGGGCTCCCCGGGTTCATGACCGACAGGGCCTTCGTCATCCAGTCCTTCCCGGTGATCCGCACGCCCGGCCTCACCAAGGCGAACAACCCCCAGAACGTGAAGAACACGCTGACCTCCATGCCGCTCGCCGCGGCCGTCGTGGACAGGATCAGCGTGGGCCAGATCCGGTCGAGGTGGCCGTCCCAGGCGATGATGGCCAGTTTGTCCCTCTTGCTGCGCCCCCGCTCCTCGGCCGCGGCCGACACGACCTCCGCAAGCTCCCGCTCGGTGTTGGTCATCTCCCGCTCGCTCATCGGGCTCCTCTCCTATCGCTTTCGGATCACGTAACGGAAGACCCCGTTCCCCTCGGCCGCCTCGAGCAGCTCGTTGCCGGAGAGCTCGGCCCACGAGGGAACGTCCGACCTGGAACCGGGATCGGTCGCGAGCAGCTCGAGGAGGTCGCCAGCCTGCGCCTCCTTCAGCTGGCGGGCTAGGGTCACGAGGGGACCAGGGCAGGACTGCCCGCGGGCATCGACGGTGCGCGTGATGACGGCCATACGACGGAACCTCCTAGGGATGGAAAGAACGGAAGAAGGTGGGTGCCTTACCGGCGGGCGGACGCGTGGGGCGAGCCGCCGCCGTGCACCCCGGTACAGCAGCAGCGGCAGGGGATCATGGCCCCGACGACTCCGGCTTCGCGCGTCCTGATCATTCGCAGGTGCAAATCCTACCGCCCAGGTGATGTTTCGGGCAACTCGACGTCGGCCTGGGTCCGTCGTCGGGCGCGACGGTTAGGCGGGTCGCGTCACAGGAGGCGGCGGCGCCGGGCCGGCCAGTAGATCAGGCGGACCCGCCCCCTGATCCGGTCGCGGCCGATGGGGCCGAAGTCGCGGCTGTCGGTCGAGTGCGCTGGATCATCGCCCTCCACCCAGAACTCGCCCGGACCCAGGAGCCGGCCGTCGGGCGTGAGGGCAGAAGGACCCGCCACGATGCGCTTGACCATCTCGAGGCCTTCCTCCTTCGGGTGTTCGATCACGACGATGTCGCCCGAGTGGACGCGACGTGCCGGTACGGCCACCGCCCAATCTCCGGGTTCCAGGGTCGGAGCCATGCTGGGCCCGGTCACCTCGACCCTGGAGGGCCGGTACCGGATCAGGCTGTGCAGGAGGACGGCCCCCGCCGCCAGCCCCGCGGAGATCCCGGCTTGCCTCCATTTCCGACCACGGTGATAGGTTTCTCCTAGGTCCCGATCAGAAGGAGGCGGCATGCTGACAGCTTTGCTCAAACCCCGCCGAGTCGTCCACGCGCATTGCGACCTCCCGTGCGGCGTCTACGACCCGGCCCAGGCCCGCATCGAGGCCGAGTCGGTTAGGGCCTGCCAGGAGAAGTACCAGGGTAACGAGGACCCGGTGTTCCGGGAGCGCGCGGTGGCCATCAAGGAGGAGCGGGCGAACATGGTCAAGGAGCACCTGTGGGTGCTGTGGACCGACTACTTCAAGCCCGAGCACCTTCAGAAGTACCCGAACCTCCACGACCTCTTCTGGAACGCCACCAAGCTTGCCGGCGAGGCGAAGAAGTCCGAGGACCCGGCACAGGGTCAGAAGCTCCTGGACGCGATCGATGAGATCGCCAAGGTCTTCTGGGAGACGAAGGCCGCCTAGGCGGCATCTGGTGTGAGGCGGGCGGGGCCGCGCGAAGCGCGGCCGCGCCCGCCCGCGTCCCCGGAGGGAGACGTCTCCGGGTCTTCCTGAGTGGCCGTTCCCTCGTCCCCTCCTCGAGGGGACGAGGGACGGGCCTAACCCCCCGCTGTTGACGAGGACCGCCGGTGCCGGGGGAACGCCGGCGCGACGTGCCCCCGAGCGCCGACGGGCCATACCGCCGGGCCCGGGAGGGTCTGGTGCCCCCGCGGCCCGGCAGCCCTCGTACACGCCGGGTATCGGCAGAACCGGGGCTCCCGGCACACGGCCGAACGGCGGTAGTTCGGGCGTGAACCGGGGACCCGGGCCATGGACTTTCGGCTTGGTAGGGTGCCGGACGTGAAGGACATAGGACTGGTCGGCGTTCCCAATTCGGGGAAGTCGACCCTGTTCACGGCTCTCACCCACACCGGGTCGCACGGTGGCCGCGCCAACCAGGCCGTGGTCGAGGTCCCCGATCCGCGGGTCCGGGCCCTGTCCGAGATGGAACGGTCCAAGAAGCATGTTCACGCGCAGGTCCGGTTCGTGGACGTTCCCGGTGGAACGTCGTCGGCCCAGGGAGTCGCGTCGCTTCGGGAGATCGACGCACTCTGCATCGTGGTGCGCTGCTTCGGTCCCGATGCCACACCGGCGGAGGAGCTCGCGTCGGTCCGCGCCGACCTGTTGCTGGCCGACCTCGCGATCGTCGACTCGGCCCGGGAGAAGGCGCAGAAGCGAGCCAGGGGCAAGGCCACCGACGAGACGGCGGCGTTGCAGAGAGCGCACGACGCGCTCCTGGCCGAGACGCCACTTCGCGACGCGGGGCTAACGGCGGACGAACTGACGCACCTGCGGTCCCTCGCCCCGCTCACACTGAAACCGTGGGTGGTGGTCGCGAACATGGAGGAGGGGTCCGACGTCCCGCCGGGGCTTCCGGAGGGAACCGTCGGCGTGTGGGCCGCCATCGAGGCCGAGGTTGCGGACATGGACCCGGACGAAGCGGTGGCGTTACTGGACGAGTTCGGCGTGGACGAGCCGGGCCTGCAGAAGGTGATCGCCGCGAGCTATCGGGCGTTGGATCTCATCACGTTCCTCACGACGAGCGAGAACGAGTCCAGAGCCTGGGAGGTCCGAAGCGGCGCGACCGCCTCCGAGGCCGCCGGCACTATCCACACCGATATGAAACGGGGGTTCATCCGGGCCGAGGTCATCTCCTTCGAGGACCTAGCGGCCGTTGGCGGCCTGGACGCGGCCAAGCACAAGGGCCTGGTCCGCGTGGAGGGCAAGGACTATGTCGTCCGCGAGGGTGACGTCTTCCACGTCCGATTCGCGGTCTAGAGCCGCGGTTACCAGGTTTCCCTGGCGCTTGATCGACTGAAAGCTGTATGCTCTCGCCCTCATGGCCGAGCAGACCTACCGCATCGGGGAGGCTGCCGCCGTTCTCGGCGTCCGGGTCGAGACCCTGCGCCGGTGGGAGCGGGAGGGGAAGATCCGCGCCGTCCGCACGAAGGGGAGCCAGCGGCTGATCCCCGCCGGCGAGGTCGCGCGCCTGCTGGCAGAGCGCCGTAGCAAGCAGCCGGTGGCCGCCGGGAGCGTCCGGAACAAGTTCCCCGGGGTCATCACACAGGTGAAGCGGGACAAGCTCGCCGCGACCGTGGAGATACAGGCCGGGCCGCATCGGATCCTCGCGTTCATCACCCGCGAAGCCGCCGACGAGATGGGCCTGAAGGCGGGGATGCCGGCCGTGGCCGCCGTGAAAGCCACCAACGTCACGGTGGAGCTGCTGGGATGAGGGCCGTCGAAGCTCCGACCGCCTCGCCGGCGAGAGGGTCACCCTTCCGCATCGGCACGGGCGAGGCGGCAGGCGCCGTAGCCGACCTCGGGGTCCTGATCCCCCTCGCCGCGGCCTTGATCCTGGTGAACGGGCTCGACGCTGGCTCGGTACTGCTGTGCGCCGGACTCCTCTACCTGGGGGCCGGGTTGTTCTTCCGGGTCCCCTTCCCGGTTCAACCCCTCAAGGCGCTCACCGCCGTCGCTGTAGCGGAGCAGCTCGCGCCGGGCGTGATCCGCGCGGCGGGGATCGAGCTCGGCGCCATCCTCCTACTCCTTTCGATCCGGGGCGCGGCCGAAGTCGTCGCGAGGATCTTCACCAAGCCGGTGATCCGGGCCCTCCAGCTCGGGGTCGGCATCCTGTTGTCGATCGCCGCCTACAAGCTGGTGGCCAAGCCGCCCGCCGTGTTCGCCGGCGTCCCGCCGTCGCCGTGGCCCGTGGTCCTGGCCGCCGCCACGTTCCTGGGCGTGGTCTTCGCCGCCAGGACCCGGCACTTCTGGGCCGCGCTGGTACTGCTCGTCGCCGGGATCGTCGCGACCGCGGCGTCGGTCCATCCCGACCTGGGAGCCCCCGGGCTCGTGCTCCCGAACCTTTCCGTGCCGCCGGCGAGCGCCTTCGCGACGGCCTTCTGGCTACTGGTCGTCCCCCAGTTCCCCCTGACCTTCGGCAACGCGGTGGTCGCGGTGACCGATTTGTCCCACGACTACTTCGGCGAGCGGGCCAGGCGGGTCACGGCCGCCCGCGTCTGCTTGTCCGACGGGATCGGGAACGTCGCCGCGGGGATCCTGGGCGGCATGCCCATGTGCCACGGCGCCGGCGGCCTGACCGCGCATGTCCGACTGGGTGCCCGGACGGCGGGGATGAACGTGCTGATCGGGTCGATCCTTGCCACGATCGGATTGTTCTTCGGCAGCCAGGTTCCCGTGATCCTCGGACTGCTCCCCGTCTGGGCGTTGGCCGGGTTCCTGGTGTACGCCGGCATCCGCCACGCGTGGCTCATCGCCGATCTTCGCGGCGCCAACCTGGTCATCGCCGCGGTCGCCGGCATCGCCGGAGCCACCCTCGGCAACCTGGCCGTCACCGCCGCCATCGCGTTGGCTGCGGCGTGGAGCCTGACCCTCGTCCGCCGGGCCGGCGCTACTCGGTAAGGAGCTTGCCCGCTTCGCGGGCCCTACGCGCCAGCCCGACCATGATCGCCACCGCGATGTCCGGCTCCGACTTCAGGAGCTTCTGAAAGGCGCCCCGCGACAGGCGCACCGCCGTCACGCGGCTGTCCGCCACGACGGACGCGGTGCGCGGACCACCGTCCAAAAGGGCCAGCTCTCCGAAGAAATCGCCGGGACCGAGCCGCGCGATCGCTCGCCCGGTTGGAACGACACCGCGGTACACCTTGGCGTTCCCCTCCAGGATGACGAAGAACGCCTTCCCCGGCGTGCCGGCCTGCACGATCTGCCGACCCCCCGCGAACCGCACATCCTCGGCCAGGTCGGCCAACCGTCGCAGATGCCGTTTGGACAGTCCTGAGAAGAGTGGGACCTTCCCGAGGAGCGGGATGCCCTTCCTCCCCATGGTCATCCGGGCCGACGGTGGCGGCATCAACCCGGTGAGGGCCTGGGCGGTCAAGTCGCTGGGCGGCATGCTCGGCATCGGCATCTGCACTCCCCTCTCGGATGCGGGCGGTTCCGCCTCCGCCGACCGAGGATAGTTCCTTCCGCTCCGGCCGCGCACCGAGCCGTACGCTGGCACCGTGCGCGTGTTCCTGATCGGGTTTGGGGTCGCCGCCCTCTTGTGGGTCATGGCCGTCGGCGTGCTCCTCGTTGTGGGCCGGCGAGGCGCCGCCAGAGAGCTCGTGTTCCTGCTGCCCAACCTCCTGGCCCTGTTCCGCGGCCTGTTGAAGGATCCCCGAGTGCCTCGTCGGGCCAAGGTGATCCTGGGCATCGGTGTGGCGTGGGTGGTTTCGCCGATCGACTTGATCCCGGAGTTCCTGCCGGTGGTCGGGCCGCTGGACGACGCGATCATGGCCGGCCTAGTGCTCCGGTACATCCTGAAGCGCGCCGGTCGCGACGTGGTGACCGAGCACTGGCACGGTGACCCCGCGACGCTCCAGCGGATCCTCCGCCTGTCCGGCGCATAGGCGAAGGCGGGGCGGCGCCGGGCCGCCCCGCCTTACCTCGGGCCGACGTTGGGGCTAAGCCACGACCCTGATCGTGCTGCTCATCTCCGGACCATGGACCAGGCAGACGAAGGTGTAGGTTCCCGGCTCCTTCGCGATGAACGTGTGTTGGACGGGCCCGGCCAGCAGCCCGGAGTTCAGGAACCTGTGCGGGTTCGTCAGCCCGCGCGCCATCGTCGGGCTGATGGCCTTGCCGTTCAGCGCTACCTCGAACTTGCTCGGATCGGCGCAGTCGAGCGGCGACGCCGCCGGCGTGTCCGGCCCCGGGACCTCGCACTGGGTCACGATGAACGGGACGGTCTTGAACTTGCTCATCGGGAACGTAACGGTGTGTATCTCGCTCGTCCCCGAGTACCGGATCTTGTCGCCCACATGCACCCTGAGCGGGTGGTCCAGGAACTCGTTCGCGGTCGCCCCGTTCGAGAAACCGCCGGCGCTCATGTCGTACCGGGTGTTCCCGCCCTCCACGGCCTTGGCCGTCACGGTCTGAGCCTGGGCGTCCGCGGCCGCGCCGTCCACCGCGATGGCGCGCGCGACCTGGTTCGCCGCCCGCTTGTCCACCCCGGCCGGTCCGGGGATCGAGGTGCCGTTGGTCACCACGTCGACGGGGATCTCCATACCCGGGTGCAGCAGGCACAGGAACGAGTACCGGCCCACCGGCGCCTCCATCCGCACGTCGAACGACGGCTGGGCTCCCGGGTTGGAAAACTGAAGCCCACTGCTCACCACCGAGGTTCCCTTGAACAAGCAAGGCATAGCCGCCGTCCCGCAGCCGAACGACGAGGGGAACACGACGGAGGGGTTCTCGATCAACTCACCGTCGTCCCCGCCGATCGAGGTGTCCACGATGGGGTCCTCGAACGGGCCGCCCGGCCCCTGGTTCGTGGCCCGCCAGGTCGCCGCGTCGGGAGCCGGCACGACCGTGGCCGTGTGGGGCGTGTCGGTTCCGGCCCATGCGAACTGCACCACGTCGTTGCGGTGAACTTTGATGACTTTCGGGAACAACCTTAGGAACGCCCACGGCTCCCCGGCCGGGGGCATCGCGTCGAGTTGAACCCGATACGTCGACGGAGTTGCTACGGCCGTACCGGCGAACGAGCCGGACAGGCCGACGAGCAGGAGCAGCACGAACGAACCACGCAACAGTCGCATAACCCTGCCTCTCTTGGGTCGCGCCGCGCGCCGTTGCGCGGGGGGAACCGCAAGCTATCGAGACTCCCGCCGAACCGTCAAGCCGGAATCGTTAGAACTCGGCAAGAACTACCGCAGGCCCCGCTCCTTGGCCCACTCCTCGAGCAGTCGGTACGCCTCGTCCCCGTCGATCGGCCCCCGCTCCATACGTATCTCCATCAGGTGGGCGAGCGCCTCGCCCACCACGGGCCCCGGCGCGATGCCGAGGTGCGCCATCACCTCTTCGCCGTCGAGGGGCGGGCGCAGCCCCTGCAGGTTCTCCTCCTCGGCCAGGCGCGCGATGCGGTCCTCCAGGTCGTCCTGGAGCGCCGCGAACTGCTTGGCCTTCCCCGGGTTGCGGGTCGTCACGTCGGCCCTTGTCAGCTGGTTCAGCCTGTCGAGCAGCGGTCCCGCGTCGCGCACGTACCGCCTCACCGCGCCGTCGGTCCAGCCCATCCAGTACCCGTGGAACCGCAGGTGCATCTCGATCAGCTTCTTGACGTCCTGGGTCACGGCCGCGGGGAACCGCAGGGCACGCATGCGCTCCTCGGCCATCCGCGCACCGACGACCTCGTGGTGGTGAAACTGCACACCCTCCGGCGTGATCTGCCGGGTCCGAGGCTTGCCGATGTCATGGAGCAGCGCCGCCAGCCGCAGCACCGCGTCGGGCTCGCAGCGCTCCACCACCGCGTAGGTGTGGTGGAGCACGTCCTTGTGCCTCTGCACGGGGTCCTGTTCCAGCTTCAGCGCCGGTAGCTCGGGCAGGAACTCATCGGCCAGGCCGGTCCCGACCACGAGGTCCAGCCCCTTCGACGGCTTGTCCCCGCACAGGAGCTTGACCAGTTCATCCTGGATCCGTTCCGCGGAGACGATCCGCAGGCGCTCCCGCATCCGCCCGATGGCCTCAACGACTCGAGGCGCGGGGGTCACGTCGAGCTGCGAAACGAACCGAGCCGCCCTCAGCATCCGAAGCGGATCGTCCGAGAAGGCCACGTCCGGGCCCAGCGGCGTATCCAGCCGCCGGGCCGCCAGGTGCTTCAGCCCGCCGAAGGGATCGACGAACTCTCCCTCCGGCAGCCGGATGGCCATCGCGTTGATCGTGAAGTCGCGCCGGGACAGGTCGGTCTCGACGTCCCTCGCGAAGGTCACGACCGGCTTTCGATGGTCCTCGTGGTAGACCTCCTCGCGGAACGTGGTGATCTCGAACGTGTGGCCGTCCCGCCGGGCCCCCACCGTCCCGTACCGCACGCCCACGAGGTACTGGCGCTCCGCCCAGCCCCGGAGCAGCCGGGTGGTCTCCCGAGGCTGCGCGCTCGTGGCCAGGTCGTAGTCCACCAGCTCGCGGCCGAGGACGGCGTCGCGTACCACGCCCCCGACCAGGTACAGCTCGTGCCCGGCCTCGCGGAAACGCTCGCCGAGGTCCTTGGCCAGCGCCGGCACGTCCAGGTTGGTCATGACCGGAAGAGGATATCCCCGGCGGCGGCGGCTGCCCGCGGTGTACGGTGCGGGCCGTGCCCACATGGCTGGGGTTCGCGTGGACGCTTCCCAACACGCTGATCGGCGTCCTGCTGGGCTTGCTCACGTTCCAGGTGCCCCGGCTGGCCCACGGTGCGCTCGTCTACGACCACGGCCCTCGAGGCCTCTCTTGGCTCATGAACAGGTTCAACCGCTCCGCCATGACCGTGGGGTTCGTGATCCTGTCGAGCGAACCCGTGGACGGGACGCTCCTGGCGCACGAGCGCCACCACATCCGCCAGTACTGCGCCTGGGGCCCGCTGTTCATCCCGGCGTACCTCCTGCTGGCGATCCCGTATGGGTACAGGAAGCACCCCTTCGAGCTGGCCGCGCGCAGGGCGGCCGGCGAACGCTAGGAAGGGAGCTCCGCGGGGTCGAAGGCCAGAGCGGCGCCGTGGTGGAGGGTCTCGCCCCGGAGCACCAGGTCGAAGTCGTGCGGGTTGGTAGCGGTCCGGCGCGCGTCGTCGCGGGTCACGGCGCCTTCGCGAACCAGCTTCACCAGGGCCTGGTCGAAGGTCTGCATGCCGTAGAAGGTGCCGTCCGCGATGACGTCGACGATCTCGACCGTGGCCTCGGGATCGATGATCCGGTCGTACACGCGCCCGGTGTTGATCAGCACCTCGATCGCCGGCACGCGGCCCTTGCCGTCGGCTCGGGTCACCAGGCGCTGGGACACGATGCCCCGCAGCGCTCCCGCGAACGACGTGCGGACCTCTCGCTGCTGCTCCGGCGGGAACAGGTCCAGCACGCGGTTCACGGTCTCCGTGCAGTCGATCGTGTGCAGGGTGGAGATCACCAGGTGCCCGGTTTCGGCCGCCTGGATCGCGGCCAGCGCCGAGATGGGGTCCCGGATCTCGCCGATGAAGATCACGTCTGGGTCCTGACGGATGACATGCCGGAGCGCCGCCGCGTACGACTCCGTGTCCAGGCCGATCTCGCGCTGCTGGATGATGGACAGGACGTCGTCGTGCACGACCTCGATGGGGTCCTCCACCGTCACGATGTGCGCGCGCCGTGAGACGTTGATATGACCGATCATGGCCGCGATCGTCGTGGTCTTCCCCGTGCCGGTCGGCCCGGTCACCAGGATCAGTCCTCGGGGGCTCTCCGCCAGCTCCCGCATGACGGCGGGCAGGCGGAGTTCCTGGAACGATGGGACCTCGGAACGGACGCGCCGGACGGCCAGTCCCACCACGCCCCGCTGACGGAAGACGTTCACCCGGAACCGGCCTACGCCCGGGAGGGTATACCCGAGGTCGGCCTCGCCCGTCTCGTCGAACTCCCGCGCCTTGTGGGGCTGCATCAGGGCCTTGGCGGCCTCCTCGGTATCGTCGGGCTCGAGCGTTCCGAACGGGGCCGGCATCAGGTCGCCGTCCACGCGGACGAACGGGACGTTCCCGGCCTTCAGGTGCAGGTCGCTCGCCCCCATCTCCACCGTGTAGCGGAGCAGGTCCTTGACCTCGATCGTCATACGACTATTGGTCGGGTGAGTTCCGGCGCCGCTTGAGGGCCCGGTCGGGACCCGCCCGGTCGGGAGCGGCCCGGGCACGAGGCTGGGGCCCGGGCCCCACGGGCCGGTCGGGCGGGATGAACAAGCGCGCGAACGACCACACCAGCGCGGCGATCCCGAAGGCCGCAAGCCACACGATCAACGAAGGCGGATCGAGGTTGAAGAAGGCGCTGGCGCCCGGTGACAGGAGCACGCCGATGAACGCGCCGGCCATCGCCCAGATCATGAACAACCGGAACCGGGTCAGCGGTGCCGCGATGATTGTGAGCACGAGCAGCCCGATCCAGCAGAGCACCATGGTCGCGGCAGTACGGGCTTCGTCGAGACTGACCCCGGGCTCCCGGAGGGCCACCTGATACCCCAGGAACGTCGCTGTGGCGGCCAACACCCCGGCCGGGACCGAGAAGCGGAGCACCCGTCGCAGGAACCCGGCGCGGGCGCGCTCCGCGTTGGGGGCCAGGGCCAGGAAGAACGAAGGGATCCCGATCGTCAGCGCCCCGATCAGCGTGAGGTGCCGGGGAAGGAACGGGAACGGCCGGCTGAACACGCCCACCGCGAGGGCCAGCAGGAGCGCGTACACCGTCTTCGTCACGTACAGGTTGGAGGTCCGCTCGATGTTGCCCAGCACCCGGCGCCCCTCGTTCACCACCCGGGGCAGCGCGTCGAACGTCGAGTCCAGCAGTACCAGCTGGGCCACGGCCCGGGTCGCCGAGCTGCCGGAGCCCATCGCGATACCGAGATCCGAGTCCTTCAGGGCCAGCACGTCGTTCACACCGTCGCCGGTCATGGCCACCACGTGGCCGCGAGACTGCAGCGCCCGTACCATCGCCCGCTTCTGCGGGGGCGTGACCCGGCCGAAGACCGATCGCCGCTCGAGCTCCCCGGCCAGCTCCGCAGCCTCCTGCGGAAGCGTCCGCGCGTCCACGGCCTCGTCGGCTCCCGGAGCGCCGAGCCTTCCGGCGATGGCCGCGACCGTCAGCGGATGATCGCCCGAGATGACCTTCACCTTGACGCCTTGGTCGGCGAAGTACCGCAGCGTCTCGCCCGCATCCGGCCGGACCCGGTCGCTCAGCACGACGATGACCGCGGGTAAGAGATCTCCCGGAAGGCGCTCCCCTTCCAAGCCCTGAGATCCCCAGGCGAGCAGTACCACCCGCCGTCCGGCCTCCGCCAGCGACAGGCACCGGCGGCGGGCGGGATCCCCCTCGGGGGCACCGTCCAGCAGCACGTCCGGGGCTCCCAGGACCCACGTTCCGTGTCCGGCGAACTCCGACCCGCTCCACTTCCGGGCCGATGAGAACGGGACCGTCGCCGTCGCGTGCCACTCGTCGGAGGGTCTGGGGTAGCCTTCGCGGATCGCGAGTAGCGTGGCGTTCGGGTACGGATCGCTCGCGGCGAGGGCAGACAGCGCATCCTCGTGCGGGGTGTCGGGGGCGAGGACGTCCACCTCCTCGACCGCCAGCCGTCCCTCGGTGAGCGTGCCGGTCTTGTCGATGCACAGCACGTCGACCCGTGCGAGCACCTCTACGGCCGGCAGTTCCTGCACCAGCACCTTCCTCCTGGCCAGGCGGACCACGCCCACCGCGAACGCGACGCTCGTGAGCAGCACGAGCCCTTCCGGCACCATGGCCACGGTCCCGGCTACAGCGCCCCGGAGCCCCTCTCGGATGCCGTGCTGCTGCCGGAACTGGCTGATGAACAAGAGGACGGCGGTGGGCACGATGACCCACGTCACCACGCGCAGGATCGTATCGATGCCCGCCCGGAGCTCGCTCCGGGTCAGCTCGAACCGGCGGGCCTCTGCGGCGAGCGCCGCGGCATAGGCGGAACATCCGACCCGGGTTGCGCGGTAATGACCGCTTCCGGCCGCGACGAAGCTCCCCGACAGCACGTCGTCGCCGAGGTCCTTCTCGATGGGCTCCGACTCTCCGGACAGCAGGGACTCGTCGACCTCCAAGCCCCGCGCGTCCAGCACCGTGCCGTCGACGACGACCTGATCACCGGGGGTCAGCTCAAGGACGTCGTCCAGCACGACTTGATCCAGGGGAAGCTCGCGTACCGTTCCGTCGCGGATCGTGCGCGCCTTGGGCGACGTGAGGACCGCCAGGCGGTCGAGGGTTCGTTTGGCCCGGAGCTCCTGGATGATCCCGATCAGTGTGTTGGCGATGAGCACGCCGCCGAAGAGGGCGTCCTGGACGGGCCCGACGATGAGGATCACCACGAGCAGCCCGCCGAGCAACGCGTTGAACCGCGTGAAGACGTTGGCGCGGACGATCTCTCCCACGGTGCGACTTGGCACCGCCGGCACGTCGTTGACATCGCCGCGCGCCACGCGCTCGCGCACCTGGGCCGCGCTGAGACCCTCGAGGACCGTGCTCCAGACCTCGCCCACGATGAAGTCAGCCTATCCGCCTCCCGCCGCAGGGCGTGGGTGTTGGCCGCCCTGCCGAGGGGTCGCCGATCTGCGCTTACAATCCGCGCCGTGAGCCCGAAGGGCACGTCCTCGACGAAAGGGCGCTCCGCTGGGGGGAAGCAGCCGACCAAGCGCCGCCGGTCCACGACCCCCCCGAGCAGGTCCGAGGTCTCCTCGGGCGGCGTCGTGTACCGGCGGCGCAAGGGCGTCGTCCAGGTCGCCCTGGCGTCCCGCCGGACCCGCCGCGGCGACCTGGCTTGGGGGCTGGCCAAGGGCGCTGTGGAGCCCGAGGAGACCCCCGAGTCGGCAGCCGTTCGTGAGGTCCGGGAGGAGACCGGACTGGAAGCCACCATCGAGGCACCCCTCGGCCAGAGCCGGTATTTCTACGTGTGGGATGGCGTGCGGGTGCGGAAGCGCGTCCACTTCTTCCTCATGCGGGCCACGGGCGGCGACGTGTCCGACCATGACGACGAGATGGAGGAGGTCCGGTGGTTCCCGCTCCCGGAGGCGCTGAAGCGGGCCACGTACCGGGGGGAGCGGGAGATCCTGACCAAGGCCGCGGATCATCTCGGATGACGCTGTTCGAGGCGGTCGCCGGCGTGATCTCCGGATTCGCCGCCGGCGTACTGTCCGGAGCGTTCGGCGTGGGCGGCGGTATCATCACCACCCCGGCCATCGTCGCGTTCTTCGACGTCTTACCAATCATCGCGGTGGCTACCCCTCTGCCGGTGATCCTCCCCACCGCCCTGACGGGCGCGGCCAGATACCGGAAGGCCGGCCAGATCGACCTGCGCGCGGTCAAGTGGATGGCGGGACCGGGGATGTTCGGCGCCGCCGCCGGCGCTTTGGTGGCCGACCGGGTCAACGCCGACATCCTCCTGCTCGTCACGGCGGGTCTGTTGGCCTGGCAGGCTGTCCAGGTGGCCAGAGGGAAGCAGGCCCGGCCTTCGCGGACGCACACGGAGGTCCCCGGGTGGCAGTATGGCTTGGCGGGAGCCGCCGCCGGGTTCGTGTCCGGACTCCTCGGCGTGGGGGGGGGCATCATCATCGTGCCGCTGCTAGCCGGGGTGTTCGGGATGCCGCTGAAGCAGGCCTTGGGCACGTCCCTGGCCGCCATCGTGGCTTTGGTGATCCCCGGAGCCATCGTGCACTGGGCCTTGGGGAACATCGACTGGGCCATCGCGCTCGTGCTGACGGTGGGCGTGGTGCCGGGAGCGCGCCTCGGCGCCCGGCTATCGCTGGGGGCAGGGGAGGGCGCCCTCCGTCTGGCGGTAGGGGTGTTCCTGATCCTCGTCGCGGTGCTGTTCGCCGCGGAGGAGATCTCGGTCCTGGTGAGAACGTGAGGCGGCGGATGGCCGGAGCGTCGGTCCGGAGGGTGACCGCGCTCCTGGCGGCGGTGCTCCTGGCGTCGATCGGTTCGCCGTCGCCCGTGGAAGCGCAGGATCAGGCGGCGGTTCACCTGAAGCTTGCCGGGCAGACCCCGTGGACCACACCGAGGGATCCCCAGCTCCACCTCACCGTGCGGGCCACCAACGGGGGCGATGCAGCCCTCGGGGATCTCTCCTTGAAGGTCACCGTCTTCGAGGCGGTCCGAACGCGGACGGCATACGAGTCCTCGTTGGAGACCGATCCGCAGACCGGGGCCGTCCTCACGGTGCCGCAGGCCGTGGATGGCGCGCTGGCGGCGGGGGCCACTCGCGAGTTCTCGGCATCGGTGGATACGCGCTCCCTCGCCGCCGGCGGAGAGTCGCTCGTGTACCCCGTGAAGGTCGAACTGCAGTCGGCCGGCGTTCCGGTGGCCGCGCTCCGCACGCCCGAGGTGTTCTTGGTTCGCCAGCCCGAGACGCCGCTCGTGTTGGGCTGGACCTTCGTGCTCGACGGTCCGCTGGTCGTGGGACCAGATGGGCGGTTCCGGTCGTCCGACCTGGAAGATGCCGTCGCCCCCGGGGGGCGGATCGCGGCCGAGACGGCGGCGCTCTATGCCATGGCCGCTCGGCCCGACGCGGTCCCGTTCGACCTGGCGCTTTCCCCCACCCTCGTGCTGCAGCTCCGCGCGATGGTGGACGGCTACGCGGTGGTGGATGCCGTCGGAACCGTGCGGCGCGTGAATCCCGGAGAGGGTGGGGCCGTCGGCGCTGCGAATGTCCTCAGGCAGCTCGCCGGTCTGGCCGGGGCCGAGATCTCCGCCCTACCGTTCTCGGCGCCGAGCTTGCCCGCCCTCGAGGCGAGCGGGCTCGGCGCCGACGTGCGGGTTCAGCTGGACAAGGGGCGGACGTTCCTGACTCCACTGGTCGGCCAGCCGGATCCGGCCGTGCTCCGGCCCCCTGGGGGCGTGGTCGACAGGCGCGCGCTGGACGCCCTGCGCGCGAACGGCGTGCGGGTCCTGCTGTTGGATGCCGGCGCGGTCGAGATGCCGGCGCAGCCACTGGGGCTCGCGGGGCCACCGACCGCCACCCTGGCGGCAGGGGGCGCGACCGTCTCAGCCGTGGCGCCCGATCCCGGCATCGAAGACCTCCTGTCCTCGCCGCTCACGTCCCAGGATCCGGTCCTGGGAGCGCAGGCCATGCTGGCGGAACTCGCCGTGATCTGGCGGGAGCAGCCCTCGGTCGAGCGCGGACTGGCGATGATCGTGTCCGAGGAGGCGGCCCCGCCGACCGCGATCTTCGAGCCGCTGATCCGGAGGATCTCGCGCGCCCCTTGGCTCCAACCCGTTTTGGCATCGACCCTGCTCCAGCGGTTCCCGCCCCCGAAGGAGCCCGCCACCCTGCTCGTCGATGGGGGCCCGTCGTTCACCCGGAACTACGTCGAGCTGCTGGAGCTGGCACGAGGGAAGATCGCCACCTGGCGCTCGATCCTGGTGCAGCCCAACCCCTCCCCGCAGCCCGATCCCGCTCGCCTCGAGACGCAACTGCTCCTCGCGGAGGCCCGGCAATTCGTCGGCGACGAGCGCGCCGGGGTCGGGTTCGTCCGGGCCGCCCGCCGCGAGACCACGGTCGCGCTGCAAGCGGTCGGTGCGTATCAAGGCCAGGAGTTCATCCTCACCTCCAGCCGGGGGACAATCCCGGTTCGCCTCCACAACGACACGCCACAGCCGGTCCGGGTCGTGGTGCAGTTCGCCTCCTCGCACCTCTCCGAGGGCCCGGCCCGGCAGATCCGCCTGGAGCCGGGTGACACGACGCTCCAGCTCGACGTAGAGGCGAAGACCGCCGGTGTGTTCCAGGTGGCTGTGGTCGTCAAGTCGCCTTTGGGGGCCCCGGTGAGTGGCACCGAACTCAGCGTTCGTTCCACGGCGTACAACCGGATCGCCCTCATCATCACGATGGGAGCTGGCGCGCTGCTGCTCCTCGCCTGGGCTAGGAGGTTCCTGCCACGGAAGACGAGCTGATCACCCCCGCCCCCCCCGTGGAGGACACGAGGTCCGCCCTGGTCCGGCACACCGCCGTGATGTCGCTCGGAACGGCGCTGTCGCGGATCACGGGGGTGGCCCGGCTGATCGCCACGGTGGCGGCGCTCGGCATCATCAAGGACCGTCTGGCCGACGCCTACAACACGGCGAACGTCACGCCCAACATCATCTACGAGCTGGTACTGGGCGGCGTGTTGTCGTCGGTGTTCGTCCCGGTGTTCGTGGACTGGATGCAGACTCGCGGACCGGAAGAAGCCCGGGACGTGGCACGGGACGTCATGTCCATCGCCATCGTCGTCCTTGGAACGGTGATGGTCGTGGGTATGGTCGCGGCGCCCGTCATCATCTCGCTCTACACGGTGCAAGTGCCGGCCGCCCAGCAGGAGGCCACCCGCGCGCTGGCCTCGTTCTTCCTGGTGTTCTTCATGCCCCAGATCCTCCTCTACGGCGTGGGCTCGGTCGCCACCGGCTTGCTGAACGCCCACCGGCGCTTCGCGGCGCCCATGTTCGCGCCCATCTTGAACAACCTCGTGGTCATCGCGACGATGATCGTCGTCACCCAACTCCCCGGCCCCACCAACCCGGGCGAGCTCGCGACGACGGCGCAGAAGTACATCCTTGCCATAGGAACCACGTTCGGGGTGTTCGCGATGACCGCCGCCCTGTGGCCCTCGCTGCGGCGCACGGGGTTCCGGTTCCGATGGAGGCTGCAGTGGCGGGATGCAGCTGTGCGCCGAATCGTCCGCCTGGCGACCTGGGTGATCGTGTACGTGGTCTCGAACCAGCTCGCGTACCTGCTCGTCATCGTTCTGGCCAACCGCGACACGGGTGGGCTCTCCGCGTACCAGTACGCGTTCATCGTGTTCCAGCTCCCGCACGCCATCTTCGTGGTGTCGGTGTTCACGGCGCTCCTGCCGGCCATGTCTTCCCGTTGGTCGGCCGGCGATCGGGAGGGGTACCGCTCGCAGCTATCGATGGGGATCCGGGCGACCGCGTTCATCATCATCCCGGCCGCCCTCGGCTACCTGGCCCTGGCCCAACCCATCGCGCGCCTGCTGTTCGCGCACGGACCCTTCGCCGGGGCAGCGCAGCCCGAACAACAGACCCGGTTCGTGGCCCAGATCCTGTTCGCGTTCGCGCTCGGCCTGTTCTCGTTCTCCACCTTCCAGCTGCTGACCCGAGGGTTCTACGCGATGCAGGACAGCCGGACCCCCGCCCTCGTCAACGTCGGCGCCAACCTCGTGAACGTGGCGGCGAACCTCCTCTTCTTCTTCGTGCTCCACCTGGGAGTGCGGGGCCTTGCCCTGGGGCATGCCACCGCCTACACGGCGGGCACCGCCGCGCTGCTTTGGGCGATGCGGCGGCGGCTCGACCGGATCGAGGGCAGGCGCATCGCGGCCGGGGTCGGCAAGGCCCTGGTGGCCGGGGGGGGCGGCGCCGGGGTCGCCTGGGGCGTGGCCCGGCTCGTGGGCGACGCGCTGGGCACGACGACACTCCCGCACCAGGTCGTGCAGATTGCCGCCGCCGTTGCAGCCGGAGTGCTTGTGTTCGGGGTCATCGCGCTTATCGTCGGGGCCGAAGAGGTCGATACCGTCAAGAACATGCTCGTATCGAGGTTCGGCAGGTGACCCGCCTTTCCGGCGAACGCGGGTTGGTCGGCAAGGCCATCGTCTTCATGCTCCTCGTGGTCGTGCTACTCGGGGTCGCCGCCATCGACACGCTCTCGGTCGTCTTCACGAAGACCCAGCTCTCCGACCTGGCGGAACAGGCGGCGAAGGATGCAGCGGACAACTTCCAGCATTCCCGCAACCAGGAACGGGCCGCGCAGGTGGCGACGCATACGATCTCGGCTGAGGACCCCGACGCAAAGCTGGCCAAGTTCGGGGTCAATTTCAAGAGCGGCGTGGTCACCTTGACGGTCAGGAAGGTCGCATCCACGATCGCCTTCAAGTACTTCGATGAGCTCAAGCGCTTCACCGTGGCGAGGGTGACCGTCGCGACGGGACCACCCAAGCTCTGACCCTCGGCCTTGAGCCGGGTGGGCCTCACCCCGGCTTAGACTGCCGGGGTGAAGACCCCACACCGGCCGACGGTCCTGGGCAATCGGTATCTCCTCGAGTACGACATGGGCCGTGGGGCGATCACGATCGCCTTCGGCACCTCCGACCGAGTCCCCGGGAATCGGCTAGAGGTCGCCGAGCTCCGGATGGTCGGGCGCGGTGGCTGAGGAACCCCGCGATCAGGAACTCGTCCGCCGCTACCTGGAAGGCGAGCGTGACGCGTTCGCCGAGCTCGTACGGCGCCACGAGCGGCGCGTCTACAACCTGGCGTTGCGGATGACCGGCCGAGAGGAGGACGCGCGAGACGCGACGCAGGACGCGTTCCTCATCGCGCTTCGCAAGCTGTCCTCGTTCCGGGGCGACGCCGCGTTCACTACGTGGATGCACCGCGTCACCGTGAACGCGTGCTACGACCTGCTCCGCAAGCGCCGGCGCGCGCCGCTCGCCGACGAGGCGCACGAGCCCGAAGCCGGCCCTCCGGCGCCCGACCACGCCGACGCCGCGGCGGAGTCGATCGACGTCCAGCGGGCCCTGCTGCGCGTGTCCGCTGAGTTCCGCGCCGTGCTGGTGCTCCACGACGTCCAGGACGTGTCCCATGAGGAGATCGCGGAGATCCTCAACATCCCCATCGGAACCGTGAAGAGCCGCCTCCACCGGGGGCGGGTGGCCCTGGCCCGCGCAATGGGCATCCCGGGCCGGGAACGCCCGGGTATCCCTCGATCGTCAGACGGAACGGTGCAGGCATGAACGATCATCCCGAGGAACTGCTTGCCGGCTACGCGGACGACGCGCTCCCCGCCGAGGAGCGCGTCGTCGTCGACGCGCACCTCGCAACGTGCGAGACCTGCCGCGAAGAGCTGGCCCTCGCGACGCGGGCCCAAGCGCTCCTCGGGCTCCTGGCGGACGAGGAGGTCCCTCAGGGCCTCACCGGGCGGGTCCAGTGGGAATCGCGGAAGCGGCCTGCCGCGGCGGCCAGGCCCCGCGAGCGGCGGTATCAGCTGGTGGGCCTGGCTGCCGCGGCCGCCGTGGTCCTGGTCTTCGCGGCCGTCGTCATCCCGAAGATCGGGGGCGGGCTCACCACCGGCGGGGCAAGGACGAGCGCCCCGGTGAAGAACGCCGCGGCCGAAGGCGGAGGCGGGGCTGTCCCGACCGAGGCCTCCCCGGTGATCGTCCTCGCCCTCCAGAACCGCGTCTACGACCGCGCGGCCCTCACGAAGCTCGCCAAGGACTTGGCCTTCCTCGGCCCCTTCGCGCGAGCCGAGGGACGCAACGCCGACCGGCCCCAAACGGACGCCGCCGTCGCCTGCGTCGGGGAGGTACTGGCCGCGTCCGACGAGGGTACGAGCCTCCAGTTGGTTCGCCTGATCCGGGCCACCTACGAGAACCAGGACGCCTACATCGCCGTGTTCCTGTCGTCGCCCAAGGCCGGCCAGGCGCCCACTCGCGCCCTGGCCTGGGCGGTCTCCCCCGACACATGCTCGCTGATCACCTCCGTGAGCGCGCCGGTCTGACCAGCGCCCGGCCTCGCTTGGACCCTTCGAGCGAACACTCGTAGAGTCTCTGGTCGTGAGGTACCGGGTAGAACAGCTCGCCGCGGCGTGCGACGTTTCCGTCGACACCGTCCGCTACTACCAGTCCCGAGGCCTGCTCCCGCCGCCTCGGCGAGAGGGCCGGGTGGCGTGGTACGGGCCCGGGCACGCTGAGCGGATCCGCGAGATCCGATCGCTGCAGCGCAAGGGCCTCACCTTGAACGCGATCCGGCGGGTCCTCGAGGGGGAGCTGGGCAAGCCTGACGCCGACCTGGCAGCCGCTGTCGCAGCCGCACGCACGGAGGGTCACGACGACGCCGAGCTCCTCACGCTGGACGAGTTCGCCGCCCGGAGCGGGGTCCCGGCCTCGCTGATCCAGGCCGTGGAACGCGAGGGTATCGCCATCGGTCGGCAGGGGAACGGGCAAGAGAGGTACACCGCCGCCGACATCGAGATGGTCCGGGCGGCGCTGACCCTCCTCGAGTTCGGCCTGCCGCTCGGCGACCTCCTGACCCTGGCCCGCGACACCCACGGGGCCATGACGACGCTCGCCGAACGGGCCGTCGAATTGTTCGACGAGCACGTGCGCAAGCCGATCCGCGACACTATGGGCTCAGACGAGCAGGCGGCGGAACAACTGGTGGGGGCCTTCCGCAGGCTGCTCCCGTCGGTGACGGAGCTGGTGGCCCATCACTTCCGAAGGGTGCTGCTCGCCGTGGCCGAGGAACACATCGAACGGGTCGGCGACGCTGCCGAGGTCGAGGCGACCAAGGCCGAGGCCCGGCGGCTGGAGGCGACGGGCCGCTCGTGAGCACTCACCGTCCCCTGCCCGAGGGCGAGGAGAAGGCCCGGGGGGTACGCCGGCTGTTCGATTCGATCGCCGGGCGCTACGACCTGGTGAACCGAGTCATCACGTTCGGCATGGACGTCGGCTGGCGGAGGCGGGCGGTCCACGAGCTCCGCCTCCCGGGAGGTGCGCTGGTCTTCGATCTGGCCTGCGGCACCGGCGACTTCTGCCGTGAGCTCCAGACGGCCGGGTACCGGGCCGTGGGCTTTGACTTCTCCCACGGGATGCTGCTCGAGGCCAAGACGACGGCGCCGCTGGTGGAGGCCGACATCCTCTCGCTCCCCGCACGCGACCGGAAGGCGGACGGCGCCACGTGCGGGTTCGCGTTGCGCAACGTGAAGGACCTCGCGGCGTTCTTCGCGGAGCTGGCCAGGGTCGTCCGGCCCGGTGGGCGCATCGCGCTCCTCGATGCCAGCGAGCCCGAGAACCCGATCATGCGCGCCGGCCACAGCGTTTACTTCAACCGCGTGGTGCCCCTGATCGGCGGAGCGCTGTCGGACCCGACCGCCTATCGATACCTCCCCAGGTCCATGGCCTACCTTCCGCCGCCGGGCGAGATGACGCGGATGCTGCGCGAGGCGGGGTTCCCCGACGCCAAACGCCTCCAGCTGTCCGGCGGCATCACCCAGCTTCTCTTGGGGACTCGAGTATGACCGGCGCCGCGCCCCTCCTGGCCCGGACCGTGCCCCTCGGTCCGGCGTTCGACCTCCTGGCCAACTACCAGCCCGATGCCGGTTTCTTCTTCGAGCGGAGGGGGAACGGCGTCTCTGCGGTGGGGACCGCCCGGGGCGTGGCCGTGGCCGGCGGTCCGGGCCGGATCGGGCGGCTGGCCGGAGGCGTGCGCGAGGCCTTCGCCGCGATCCGGGGCTCCGAATGGGCCGGACAGCCCCCGCCGGTCGCCGTGGGCGTCATCCCGTTCGACGAGCTCGAGCCCGCCATGCTGGTGATCCCCGAACGCGCCGTCGGTCGGGGCGAGGACCGCGGGGCCTGGGAGCTGGACGTGTGGCCCGAGGGCCTCGCGCCCCTGCACAAGCCGAGGGAGCGGTGGGCCGGGCGGGCCGTGCCGTTCGAGGCTTTCGAGGAGATCCAGCTTCGGCCCGACCCGGTGCCCCGGACGTACGGGGCCGCGGTCGCTGCGGTCCGGAAGCGGATCCGCGATGGGGATCTCAGGAAGGTCGTGCTGGCCCGCTCCCTCGTCGTCGACGCGGGACGGGAGCTCGATCCCAAACAGCTGTTGTGGCGGCTGCGAGCGGTGGATCCCGATTGCTACGCGTTCGCGGCGCCGACCTTCGTGGACCGGGGTGGCGACCTACTGAGGAAGGGCACGCTTGTCGGCGCCAGCCCCGAGCTCCTGGTCGCCCGGCGCGGCCGGGACGTGCGATCGAACCCCCTGGCCGGCTCGGCACCCCGATCCGGAGACCCGGGTGAGGACCGTGCCAACGCCGACTTCCTTCTGGGCTCGACGAAGAACCGGGAGGAGCACGCAGTGGTCGTCGAGGCCGTGGCCGCTGCGCTGCACCCGTTCTGCGACACGCTCTCCTACGATCCCGAGCCGGTGCTGCTTGGCACCGCGAACGTCTGGCACCTGTCGACGCGGTTCCGCGGCGTGCTCGGGGAACCCGCGCCGTCGGCGCTGGACCTGGTCGGAGCCCTCCACCCCACACCGGCGGTGTGCGGAACGCCCCGCGAGCTGGCGCGCCAAGCGATCATCGAGTTGGAGCCCTTCGTCCGGGGCGCCTACGCGGGGCCGGTGGGATGGGTCGACGCGAACGGCGACGGCGAATGGGGCCTCGCGCTGCGGTGTGCCGAGCTCGCCGGCTCGAGGGCCCGGCTGTTCGCGGGCGCCGGCATCGTGGCCGACTCCGACCCCGACGAGGAGCTCGATGAGACCGAGCGGAAGTTCCGCGCGTTCCTCGATTCCCTCCGCTGGGGCTAGCGTTGGCTCAGGCGTCCAGAGAGGACCGAGCGAGACCTCAGGCTGCCTGAAACCGGCTGAGTCAGCAGTCGTCTTCGGAACCGACCCTCGGCCGATCTGCGGCACCTGCTACTTGCAAACAACCAAGTGTCGGTGCCGCCGATCGGGGGGGACGAAGGTGGAGCACGGCCATCGCTCGACGTGCCCGGGCCCCACCAAGTGGACGTAGATCTCGGCATCCGACGGGCTGACCCAGAGTTTCCAGTCTCCCCGCTGGTAGCCGGTCTGTCGGGCATCAGCCGGGAGAACCGCTTCCCGGTCGAGCTGGGCGGCCAGCTTCGCGTGCACGACACCCTCTGGATCACGGATGTACTGGCGAAACTCGTCCCCGCAGAGGGCGACGCTCCCGAGCGGCCAGGCCAGAGACAGGAAGACGGCATGCCGCCAACCGCAGTGGGCGGCCCCGACGACACGTGCAGGACCAACGCGTGTTCGTTCTTCGGGTCCATGCCGTCCGGCGCCGGGTGCCCGTCCTTGTCGAACCAGGGGCCGACGAATCCGATACCGCCAGAGCCAGCCACCGCCAGGCCGATCCTACCGTCTCTCACAACCCCGCAAGGCCTCCGCAACCATCGCGGTCACCTCGGCGTGGCGGGCCACGTTCCGCTCGCGGTCGGAGGGAACCTCGACGACATGAACGCCGCCGGCGCCGGCCGCGCCCTCCACCGCCGGAATGAGGTCGCCGGCGCGCTCGACCTGGGTGTGGCCGGCGCCGGCGGTCTCGCACAGCTTCGCCAGATCGAGGCCATGCGGAGTCGCGAAAAGGTCTTTGAACTCAGGCAGGTCCCGCTGCGCCAGGAATGAGAACACCCCGCCCCCATCGTTGTTTGGCACGACGAACACCGCGTCGTAGCCTCGCTTCGCGCTCCACAGCAGCGAGCCGGCGTCGTGGAGCAGCATCAGGTCACCGCACAGGGCGTACGTCGGCGGGCCCGCGGCGGCGACGCCAAGGACGGTGGAGACGAAGCCGTCGATGCCACTCGCGCCTCGGTTCGCCAGCACCCTGAGGCCGCCGCGGGGAACCATGTAGTGGTCCAGATCCCTGATCGGCATGCTCGACCCGACCGCCAAGGTGCCCCCGTCGGGGATCGCGGCCGGGAGGTCGCGGGCCACGCGCCCCTCGAACGGCTCCTCCCACCGGTCCATCAGCCCGTCCACGGACGTGCGCGCGGTCGTGTCCGCATCGATCCACGCCCGGAGCCACGGCGTCTCGTCACGTGGCTCCAGCTCCTCCAGCGCCTCGGACACGACCGCCGCGGCCTCCGCGCGAAGCGTCAACGACGCCCTGCGGTGGGGATCGGCGACGAGATGGTCCTGGTCGACGATCACGAGCCGTCCAGCTCGCCGCACGAACTCGAGCCCGGCGCGGGACGTCGGCGCCGCGCCGAACTGCAGGACGACCTCGGGCACGTGTGAGGCGGCGAACCGCTCATCGGCAAGCAGGAATTGCCCCGCCGACATCGTCCCCGGCACCCGCATGTTCGAGGTGGGCTCGGCGAGGAGCGGCCAAGCGACCCGGCCCGAGAGCTCCGGCAGGGTAGGCGGCGACTCGCGCATGGAACCGGCGAGGATCACGCCGTGGCTCGTCGACGCGAGGTCCCGGCGGAGCGCCTCCACGTCCTCCGGTTCCGCGCTCACCACGATCGCGTGCTCCGTGCCGGAGGGGGGCGAGGCGGGGAGCGAGACGAGGCCGGGCACGAGCGGCTCGCGGAACGGCAGGTTGAGGTGCACCGGGCCCGGTGGCGGTCCCATCGCTGCGCGGGTCGCTTCGAGCATCAGCGCATGCCACGTGTCCTCCTCCGGCGCGTCGCCCGGAACCGGCGCATCGATGGTCGTTCGGACGTACTCCCCATACAGGCCTGGCTGAACGATCGTCTGGTTCGCGCCGACGCCTCGGAGCTCTGGCGGTCGGTCCGCCGTCAGCAGGAATAACGTCGCGCGCGACATCGAGGCCTCGACAACCGCCGGGAGCAGCTCGGCTGCGGCCGTCCCGCTCGTGCAAGCGACCGCCACCGGACTGCCGGTCGCCTTGGCGACCCCGAGCGCGAAGAAGGCGGCCGCCCGTTCGTCCAGATGGACGTGCACACGAACCGACGGGTGCCGCCACAACGCGAGGGCGATCGGCGTCGACCTCGACCCCGGCGACAGACATGCGTGTTCCATCCCGAACCGCACCAGGTCGTCGACCAGCCACCAGGACGCGGCGAATGCGCGCTCCGCCTCGGAGGTCACGACGCCGTCACCCCCGCGATCCACAGTCCCAGCGCCAGCAGCCCCGCGAAGGACACCTGCAGGAGCGCCGTGCCGACGAGGACTGGGATCAGCTCTCGGCCGACGGCCTTCCCCACCGCCTCCATGGGCTTGATCGCGAGGGGCCACGCCACCAACGCGAACAGCGCCCATTCGGTCAGGCCGACCCGGCCGTTCGCCAGGCCCACCAGCACCCCCACGCCAATCGCGGTGAACGTGGCCACGATCAGCAGGCGGTAGAGGAGCCGCGTCCGCCGGTCGCCCAACCGCACCGCCAGCGTGCGCTTCCCGCCGGCCTCGTCGGTGGGGATGTCGCGGAGGTTGTTCGCCACCAGGATAGCCACCGCCAGCAGGCCCATCGGAACGGACGCCCACCACGCCGCCGCGCTCACGCGTTCGGCCTGCACGTAAGCCGTCCCGGCCGTGGCCATCACGCCGAAGAAGAGGAACACCGACAGCTCGCCCAGGCCTAGCCCCGCGTACGGCCTTGGACCACCGGAGTAGAGCCACAACGCTCCCATGGCGAGCGCGCCGATGGGGATCAGCCACCGCGACGTCGCCATGGCCAGCGCCAGCCCCGCGACGCCGGCGATCCCGATGGCCCCAAAGGCCGCCGCCGCCACGTCCCGCGGCTCGGCCGTGCCCGACGAAGTCAGCCGCGGCGGCCCCAGCCGCTCGTGCGTGTCCACGCCGCGGACGCCATCGTGGTAGTCGTTCGCGTAGTTCGCACCCACCTGCAAGCCGACGCCCACCAGCAGCGCCGCGACGAACCGCCACGGCACCGTGTGTCCGGCGGCCGCTGTTCCCACGACGACCGGGGACATCGAAGCGCCGAGGGTCCGGGGGCGAGCGCCCCTCCACCACACCGAGAGCGACGTCACGGGCGCTTCGGGAACCGGGTGAAGTCCGGTGCGCGCTTCTCCAGGTAGGCGTCCCGCCCCTCCTGCGCCTCTTCCGACATGTAGTAGAGGAGCGTGGCGTCGCCTGCCAGCTGCTGGATCCCGGCCATGCCGTCGGTGTCCGCGTTGAACCCGGCCTTCAGGAGGCGGAGCGACAACGGGCTCATCTCCAGCATCCGCCGGCACCACGCCACGGTCTCCTCCTCGAGCCACTCGAGCGGAACGACCCTGTTCACCAATCCCCATTCCAGCGCCGTCTTCGCGTCGTACTGCTCGCACAGGAACCAGATCTCCTTGGCGCGCTTCAGGCCGATCGTGCGGGCGAGCAGGCCGCAGCCGTACCCGGCGTCGAACGAGCCGACCTTCGGCCCGGTCTGCCCGAACATCGCGTTGTCGGCCGCCACGGTCAGGTCGCACACGAGGTGGAGGACGTGACCGCCCCCGATCGCGTACCCGGCCACCATCGCGATGACCGGTTTGGCGAGCCGACGGATCTGGACCTGAAGATCCAGCACGTTCAGCCGCCCGATACCGCGGTCGTCCACGTACCCGTCCTCGCCGCGGATCCGTTGGTCGCCCCCCGAGCAGAACGCCTCGGGACCTTCCCCGGTCAGGATGATCACTCCGACGTCGGGGTCGTCGCGGGCCACATCGAAGCCGCGGGAGAGCTCGAACAACGTCTGCGGCCGAAACGCGTTGCGGACCTCCGGGCGGTTGATCGTGATCTTGGCGATCCCCTCGGCTGTCTCGTACTTGACGTCTTGGTACTCGCCGGAACGGATCCATTCCATGACCAATCACTCCTAGAGCGCTCACTCGAACGGTTCCCGGTAGCCTAGCTCAGGTGAGTCGAACCGAGAACCCGCAGGACCTGGTGGCCGTTCGGCTGCCCCCCGGCCCCGACTGGCCCCCGCTCGTCCAGCACATCTGGGCGGATGAGGCGGCGCTGTTCCCCATCGACCATCGCCTGCCCGAGCCCGAGGTGAGGGCGCTCCTCGAGGCGGCCAAACCGACGATGGTGATCGGCCCGGAGGGGGAACATCGGCCGAGCGACGGCCGGCCGGCGGATCCCGGGGTCGCCGTGATCGTCGCGACCTCCGGCACCGGCGGTCGCCCCAAGCTCGTCCAATTCGATCGGGGCGCCATCGACGCCGCCGTGGCCTCCTCGGCCCTGGCACTGGAGGCCGGCCCGGCGGACCCCTGGTTGTCCTGCCTGCCCGTCGCCCATATCGGGGGCCTGCTCGTGCTGATGCGCGCCGTGCTGCTGGGGGCCCCGGTGTCGGTGCACCCCCGGTTCGATGTCGAGACCTTCGCCTCGGAGCCACGCATGACGTTCACCTCGATCGTCCCTACCATGCTCGGGCGCCTGGTGGACGCCGGCGCCGACCTCTCGCGCTTCCGGGCGATCCTCGTAGGTGGCGGCCCAGCCGACGAGGACGTGGTGGCCAAGGCACGAGAGGGCGGGGCCAACGTGGTCCTCACGTACGGACTCACCGAGGGCTGCGGGGGCTTGGTGTACGACGGCCGGCCCCTTCCCGGGACCGAGGTGCGACTGGGCCCGGACGACGAGATCCAGCTCCGCGGGCCCACGCTCATGCTGGGCTACCGGGACGACCGCGACGCCACGGCCCGCGCCCACACGGACGACGGGTGGCTGCGCACCGACGACGCTGGCGTCTTCGACGAGGAAGGGCGCCTGACGGTAGTCGGCCGGCTGGACGATGTGGTCCTTTCCGGCGGGGAGAAGGTCTGGCCCCAGGAGGTCGAGACCGCCCTCCGCCGCCACGTCAAGGTGGCCGACGTCGCAGTGCGGGGGCGGCCCGACCCGGAGTGGGGAACCCGAGTCGTGGCGTTCGTCGTTCCGACCGATCCCGACGACCCCCCGACCTTGGAATCGTTGCGCGACGTTGCCGCGCAACGCCTACCGCGGTACAAGGCGCCCCAGGACATGGAGCTGGTCGAAGAGCTCCCTCGCACCCCGCTCGGCAAGATCCGCCGGGCCACCCTTGGCTGACCCGACCGTCACCGCGGAATAGGGAGCGGTTACTAGCTATGGGAGAATGGGCCGCGTCGTGGTGGAAGAACGAAATGTCGTCATCATCGGATCGGGGCCGGCCGGGTATACGGCCGCCCTCTACGCCGCCCGGGCCAATCTCCGTCCCCTCGTCCTGAAGGGCATCGAGGCCGGCGGCCAGCTCATGCTGACCACCGAGGTCGAGAACTACCCGGGCTTCGCCGACGGCATCATGGGTCCCGAGCTGATGGACCAGATGGAGAAGCAGGCTTCCCGGTTCGACGCGGACCTGGTCCACCAGGAGGCAACCCGGGTCGACTTCTCCTCGCGGCCTTTCGGGATCTGGGTCGGCGACCAGGAGTACCGGGCCAAGACCGTCATCATCGCGACCGGTGCGACGGCGCGGTGGCTGGGCGTCCCGGGTGAGGCCAAGCTCCGGGGAAGGGGGGTGTCGGCCTGCGCCACCTGCGACGGGTTCTTCTTCCGTGACCGCGAGCTGGTCGTGGTGGGCGGCGGCGACTCCGCCATGGAGGAAGCCACGTTCCTCACCAAGTTCGCCAGCAAGGTGACGATCGTCCACCGGCGGGCCGAGTTCCGAGCATCGAAGATCATGCAGGTCCGGGCGCTCAAGAACCCCAAGATCGAAGTCATCTGGAGATCCACCGTGCAGGGGATCCTGGGCGAGGAGGGGGTCACCGGTGTTCGTCTGCGGAACGTGGAGACCGACGACGTCACCGACTTCCCCACCGACGGCGTCTTCATGGCGATCGGCCACGATCCCAACACGAAGCTCTTCCAGGGGCAGCTCGAGCTTGACGACCAGGGGTACGTCGTAGTGCAGGAGCCCACGGCGAAGACCAGCGTCCCCGGCGTGTTCGCGGCCGGCGATGTCACCGACCGGACCTATCGTCAGGCCGTGACCGCCGCCGGCCAGGGCTGCAAGGCGGCCATCGACGCCGAGCGGTTCCTCGAAGCCGAGGCTCACGGATAGGGAAGGGGAATCGCAGCGCCCGAGACGGCGTTGGCTGGAAAGGGGCCGGTGACGCCGGCCAGGCCCGCAACCGAGGAGGAACACGAAGTGGCGAACATCGGAGACGTGACCGACCTGGACTTCGACGCCAGGGTCCTGCAATCCGAGACCCCCGTGCTGGTCGACTTCTGGGCCGAGTGGTGCGTGCCGTGCCACATGGTCTCCCCGGTTGTCGAGGAGATCGGACGAGACAAGGGTGAAGCGATGCACGTGGCCAAGCTCAACATCGACGAGAACCCCGAGATGACTCGCAGGTACGGTGTGATGAGCATCCCCACCCTCATCGTGTTCAGGGGCGGGGAGCCGGTCGCCCGCATGGTCGGAGCCCGGGGCAAGGACGCTCTGCTACGGGAGATCGACCCGGCGCTCGTCGCCTAGACACGACACCGTAGAGGCCGCGGCCGGTTGGCGTTGCCGACCGGCCGCGCGCAGACTGCCCCCGTGAGGATCATCCGTCCCGGCGACCGGGGACCCGAGGTCGATGACGTGCAACAGCGGCTCACGTCGCTTGGCTTCCGCATCGATGCCTATGAGCTCGACGGCTGGTTCGGCCCCAGCACCGAGTCGGCCGTGTGCCAGTTCCAGCGGCGAAGAGGCATCCCCTCCGACGGCCTGGTGGGACCGGACACCTGGGGGAACCTGGTGGAGGCCGGGTACTCGCTCGGCGACCGCACCCTTTATCTGCGCTACCCGCCGTCGCGCGGCGACGACGTCGCCGCGCTCCAGGGGGCCCTGAACGCGCTGGGGTTCGAGGCCGGCAAGGAAGACGGGATCTTCGGGGAGCGGACCGACCGTGCCGTCCGGGAGTTCCAGCGGAACGTTGGCCGTGAGGCAGACGGTATCGTCGGTCCAGAGACCCTGGCCGACATCCAGCGCCTCCGTCGGCCCGCCCCAGGCCCCAGCCGGGCCCTGGTGCGCGAGGCGGAAGCCCTCCACACGATGCGCGCCCCGCTCGTCGGTGCCGTCATCGCCATCGATCCCGGCCACGGCCCCGAGGAACCGGGCGCGAGCGGCCCCGGCGGGACGGTGGAGGCCGAGGCCGCCTACCGCCTAGCCACGGCCCTGGCCGATGAGCTGGCCGCGCGCGGTGCGAAGCCCGCTCTGCTCCGGGAAGCCGACTCAGACCCGCCGGCGAGTGCCAGGACCAAGCTGGCCAACGAGCTTGGTGCCGCCGTGTGCGTTGCGGTCCATACGAACCACGGCGACCCCACCGCCGAAGGCGCCACCTGCTTCTACTTCGGAACCGAAGGCACGCACTCCCCGGCCGGCATGCGGCTGGCCGAGTTGATCCTGGCGTCGCTCACGTCCGGCCTCGATCTTGTGGACGGGCGGATCCATCCCCTTGCCATCGCGATCCTCCGTGAGACCCGGATGCCCGCCGTTCAAGTCGAGCCGTGCTTCATCACGAACCCGCACGAAGAGCGGTTGCTGCGCGACGATGGGTTCCTTCACAGGGTCGCCGCGGCGATCGCGGAAGGCATCGCGAGGTTCCTGGGCGCCACCCAGCAACGCGCCGAGGAACGACCGGCCGGGTGAGCCGGCGGTCAGTGCCGCATGAAGAAGTTGCTCGTCGTGAACAGCACCAATGCGACCACCGCGGCCACCCCGCCGATCAGCAGGCGCATGTACAGGATGTCGCCTGCCCCGCAATGCAGGAAGCTGTACCGCACGCACACGTCGAGCTTGTCCGCCGGCATTAGCGTCGCCCAGGCAGCACCACCCAACAGGGTGATCAGCGCCAATCGATTCAGCAGGTAGCGAGCCATCGCGGTCCCGTCTCCTCCTCGATCCGGACCCGTCTCCAACACGGGATGCTCTCGGTTCGAACGTAGCACCCCCCTCACGCGGTGGGAAGGTGGACGAAGGTCGCATCCTGGGCCATCCGCCTTTCGGGTACTTCGTGGAGGTCCAAACGCAGTAGCGGGTACCGAGCATCGTCGTGCATTACCCGGAACCCGTTGCCCGCGAGGAACGCCACCGGCAGGACCCAGGTGTCACCGCCCCACCGCCGGTCGCCGACCGACTCCACCGCACGGTAGCCCCGATCGACCAGATCGCGGGCCACCTCACGGATCAGTTCGCTTCCCAGCCCTCGGCTCCGGCGCCGCTCCTCCACGAAGCAGTACGCGAGATAGGCCGCATCGTCGGAGACGCCGGTCGCAGGGAGTGGGCCAGGCGGGGAAACAGCGGTGCCGGCGCGTACTCGGTGAAGGCGACGGCCTCACCGTCCTCCACGATCAGCTTTCCGCACGGGCCCCATTCGAGCAGAGTCGAGGAGAACCAC
>JAHEXX010000160.1 GCA_023251895.1 bacterium | reverse complement strand
TGCCTGTTGTCGGTGTAGTTGTTCCACATGCTCTTGAGGCTGGTGATCGAGCCCGAGGGGAGCCGGACGCAGCCTTGAGTTCGGGCGACCGAGAAGGCGTGTGTCCCGGTGCCGCCGTGGACCTCGAACGAGCTCCGCTGAGTCCCGGACTGCCCCGAGCCTTTCCACAGCGTCCACGGGTCCAGACGCCACTTGCCTGGGTAGAACGGGTCGCTCGCGTCCGCATCGTAGCCGGTGAAGCTCCCGTTCATCCATCCCCACCGCCAATGGCCGGACGAGACGCCCGGGGAGGACGACCCCCAAGAGCGGGGCTGCGGCCCGGTGTTGGGGGTCCACATGTCGGCGGGGTCGTTGTTGCCCGACCGGGCCGGATAAGAACTTGTGTGGACGCCGGGCTTGGGGTTGCCGTCGACGAAGATCTGGTACTTGTGGTAGACCCACCCGCAGTGGTTGGAATCTTTGACCGTGCCGCTGCAATTGGTGTTGTTGTACAGGTAGAAGTTCAACCACCCTAGGTAGTACGTCACCGACGCGGCGGCCGCCAGCGACACCGGCAGTGAGGCCATCATGGCCTTGTCGTTCGCCCGCATGACGCTCGTGTCGAAGCCAGCCTTCTCCATCTGCTCGTACGTTGCTCGGCAGAAGACGGCTCCGTCGCAGGTCGGCGGGGTGGTCGGGGGCTGCGGCACCTCCTTGGGCGGGACGCACTCTGGGCTGTTCGACCAGGGCCCCCCGTCGACCTCGCACAGCGGGTCCTGCCAACTTGACGGAACCGGACCGGGCTTCGGCTGAGACGGTCCCGTAGCTGCCGCCGCCGGGCCAGCCGAACCGAGGAACGAGGCGACCAAGATCATCGCAAAGAGAACCGCCGTGAAGGAGCCTGGGCTTCCTTCTCTTGTATTCATCGTCCATTCCCCCTCCCTGGACTTGCTGTCAGGCCCCTGGCTGTCCAGACATATCCACCGTGAGCCCGAGCGAAACGGAGTTCCAGGGCCGGCGGTCCCTCGTCCAACAGGCCCGGCTGCGAAGAGAGGCGACTATTCCATCTCCAGGAGCAACTTCGGCAATAGATTCGAGGTTGCCTGTCCACCATCGGGGCTCCGCCAAGCACGAATGCGACCAGCCAGAAGAGGCCAAGGCCGGCCCTCTGGCGGATCCACTGGCCGACGAACCCCAGTGTCAACGCCGGTCGAAAATGGAGCAGAATTCGCCGGTCGAAAATGGAGCACCTACGTAGCTGCCTCTGACCCCATCACCTCCTTGCCCTTGCCCTTCAGCCGGTAGCTCTCGCCCCGGAGCACGACCACCTCGGCGTGGTGCACGAGCCGGTCGACCAGGGCGGCGACGGCGACCGGGTCACCGAAGATCTCCGCCCAGGCAGAGAACGTCTTGTTCGAGCTCACGATCAGCGATGACCGCTCGTACCGGGAGGACACCAGCGCGAAGAACAGCGCCGCGGCCTCGGGGTCGAACGGGATGTAGCCGACCTCGTCGACCACGATCAGCGGGATCCGCCCAAGTCGTTCGAGCTCTGACTCGAGCCTGCCTGCCCGCTTGGCCGCACCGAGGGCGAGCACCCACTCGTGCGCGGTGGCAAACGCGACCCGGTGGCCTCGGCGCGCGGCCTGGACCCCCAGCGCGATCGACAGGTGAGTCTTCCCGGTGCCGGGCGGGCCTAAGAAGATCACGTTCTTTCGCTCTGCGAGGAAGTCCAGCTGGGCCAGGTGGGCGATGCTCTGGCGCTTGACCGAGCGCTGGAAGCTGAAGTCGAAGTCATCCAGGGTCTTGGTCTGGGGGAAGCGCGCGGCCTTCACCCTGGCCTCCCCGCCGTGGCTCTCCCTACCAGCGACCTCCTCGGCAAGCACCGCGGCGAGGTAGACCTCGTAGTCCCAGCCCTCCTCTCGGGCGCGCTCGGCAAGACGCGAGGCCACCTCCCGCACCCTGGGGGCCTTCAGGGCCCTCGACAGGTACGCGACGTCGGAGGAGGCCCTCATCGGAGCCCTCCCGCTCCAAGACCGGTCCCTGAGAGGCCCCCAGAGCCGTTTTCGCCGGCGGGGTCGATCCGGGGGGCTGTCGCCACGGCGCCCACCAGACGGTCGTAGCGGGAGAGATCGGGCTCAGGCAGCGTGACGTCTCCTCGCTCCAAGCGGCCCCGAGCTTCCCTGGCGAGCCGCAGCGCGCGGGCATGCGCCGGTTGCAGCACAACGTCGGCGGGGACGAAGCTCCGGCGGTGCCGGGCGAGCTCCGTCCCGTCGAGGCTCACCACCACGGCTTCCGGCGACAGGCGCACCTGGACCCTACGGCCGGAAAGGCCGGGCGGCACCGAGTAGTCGGCGGAGCCCACCCGGACGAAGCCGTCCTTGGACACCCGGACCTCCAGGTGCGCGTCGGTCTCGGGCAGCGGGTCCGGAAGCGCCCTGAGGAACCCCCGCTCGACCGCCCACGCGTCGCCCACCCTGGCCCCGACGCGCCGGTGGTAACGGCCGTAGGCGATGCCGGTGGCCCAGGAATCGTGCTGGTCCTGGACGTCGGAAAGACAGGTGAAGCTTCGAAGTGGCAGGAACGACGTCTCGAGGTAGCCGTTGGTCCGCTCCACCTGGCCCTTGGACTCCGGGCGTCCCGGCTCGAGCACGATGAGCTTGGCGCCCAGGTGGCCGAACAGCGCGGCGATCTCGTCGTGCAATCTCGCCGTACGTCCCTTCCCCGTCGCCACGATCGAGGAGTCGTTGTCGACCACCACGGCCTCGGGGACACCTCCCAGGCGACGCAAGCACCCAACGAAGGCCGGACGGATGTCAGCAAGCGTCTTGGAGTGGGTGAACACCGCGGCGTGGGCGGCCGAGTGCGGCAGCGTGGTGACGAGCGCGTAGAGCTTGCGGGTCGCCCCCTTGCCGACCGGCACGTGCAGCCCGGGCTCCCACCAGTCCGCGTGGGCGAGCTCCCCAGGTAGGTAGGTCGTCCGCTGGTAGCTCTTTGCAGCCAGGAACTGCGGGCGGATCCTGGCCAGGTGCTCCTTCAGGATCGTGATGCCCCCCGCGTAGCCGAACCTGCGCAGGTGCTCGAGCACCACGGTGGCCGGGACCTTCGGATCCTCGTCCAGCATGGCCGCGATCTCCTCGCGGTGCGGATCGAGCGTGGACCCCTTCGGGGCCCGGACGTAGCGGGGCGGCTCGGAGCGAGCGAGCATCCTGGCGACGGTGTTGCGGGTCATGCCCAGACGGCGGGCGATGGCGGACTTCGACAGCTGCTCGCGGTGGCGAAGCCGATGAACCTCGGCCCAGTCTTGCACTGAGTGCACCCCTTCCTCCCTCCGGTCGCTGTTCTCCGGAGAGTCGGTCGAAAACGTCGGTCAGTCCCGGAACTGCTCAGTTTTCGACCGGCGGAAAGTGCTCAGTCTTCACCCGGCGTCGACAAGCAGGTGATCCTCCCTTTATCTTCGCCTATAGAGACGCACGTCCGCTTGCGATGGTTGAACCGTCCACGAAGGAATTCGCCGAGAGGGGGTGCCCCGCAGGCCGTTTCCGTCGCTCGTCCAAGTCGATGATGAGGATGGGGCCAGGGACGTTAGCCCATCCCGGCTCCAAGCACCTTAGCGCCATCGTGAACAGGGCTCAGGAGGGACGACCGAGGGGTAGATTGCGGCTTCCTCGAAGGCCACCTCCACGACCTCAATGCCGGCGATTAGCGCGCCTCAAGCCACCGCTGCTCCCCGATCACCAACGCCTGCAGTGCTGGCTCCTTCACTTCCCGGTCAGCGGAGCAGGTCGGCGCGAGCAGGGGCTGGGAAGCCCACCACGGCATCGTGGAGGCGCTTAGAGGTTGTCCCATCCGGCGACGAAGGAGGACTGTGCTCCGGGGGTAGTGGTCATGGGCCAGTTGAACTCGACTGGCGCGGGCCCATCCGTCGAACCGTTCCAGACCACCAGCGCGACGTGGCTCGCC
>JAHEXX010000078.1 GCA_023251895.1 bacterium | reverse complement strand
CCTGGCCGCGCCGATCAACTGGCACGTCGGCGACGCGGTAACGACGCTGAACGCTCTGGAAGGCGAGTTCGACGTCGTCTACAACGACATCGACAAACACGGGTACCCCGACGCCTGGCGTGCCGCTCGGGACCGGATTCGCGTCGGCGGCCTGTACCTGTGCGACAACGTGCTATGGCACGGGCGCGTGACCGGCGTGGAACCCGATGGGGACACCCCGGCCATCCTCGACCACAACGCGATGATCGCCGCCGACGGGCGCTACCTGTCGACGATCATCCCCACCCGCGACGGCATCATGGTGGCGCTCCGCGTCTCCTGACGACCACACGGATCCAACCGAACCGCCTCCTGGGTCGGGGTCCGCCGGAGTGGAGTAGACTCCGCGCGGCCGCGAGACGGTTCGGCCCCGGGGCAGGTGCGGGCCCGCGGTACCGTTTCGGTTGGAGAGAACCGGTGGCGACCAGAGCGAAGCAGAAGAGCGACTTCACCAGCCTCTATCGGGGGCAGCCCGGCCAGTACTCGTGGCTGTTCATGCGGATCTCCGGCGTCGCCATCATCCTGTTCCTGTTCGCCCACGTGATCGACACGGCCGTCGTGGGATGGGGCCCCCACGCGTACGACCGGGTGATCTCCGTCTACGAGAACTGGGTGGTCCGGATCCTGGAACTGGGGTTGGTCACCGCGGTCGTGTACCACGCGCTGAACGGGGTGAAGATCATGGTCTTCGACTTCTATCCCAAGAGCGTCCGGTGGTTCCGGGAGATCTCCGCCGCAACCTCGATCGCTTTCGTCGCGGCGATGATCCCCATCGTCATCATCATGGGCCGGCAGATCCTGGACCTGGCCTTCGGGTGGAAGCTCTGATGGGGACGCGCACCGACGCTCGCTCGGCCACCCCCGAGCGTCCGCGCCCGGGCTTCATGGGCTACGGGAGCCGGGAACGTCCGGCCGGCGGACTCGAGCTGTGGATGTGGCTGTTCATGCGGATCTCCGGCATCGTGCTGCTCTTCCTGGCCGTCGGCCACGTCCTGATCATGCACGTGACCGCTGAGGGCGTGGGTCGGGTCAACTTCGCGTTCGTGGCCGCGCGGTGGGGAAGCCCGTTCTGGCGCAGCTGGGACTGGGCCATGCTCTCCCTCGCCCTGCTCCACGGCATCAACGGCCTCCGGGTCATCGTGCAGGACTACGTGCGACCGGTCGCCATCCGGTTCGCGGTCAACATGCTCTTCTACGTCGTGGGGTTCGTGCTGTTCGTCCTGGGCACGGTCATCGTGTTCACCTTCGATCCGTCGAAGTGGCCGGGAGCGCTGAAGTGACCGTCATGCACACCTACGACTGCGTGATCGTGGGCGCCGGAGGGGCGGGGCTGCGGGCGGCCATCGAGGCCAGCGACCGCCAACGCACGGCGGTCGTCTCCAAGCTCTACCCCACGCGCTCCCACACGGGAACGGCGCAGGGCGGGGTGTGCGCCGCGCTCGCCAACGTCGAGGAGGACTACCCGGAGTGGCACGCCTTCGACACCGTGAAGGGCGGGGACTACCTCGTGGACCAGCCCGCCGCACAGCTGATGTGCGAGGAGGCCGTCGACGCGATCTACGAGCTGGAGCACTGGGGCCTGCCGTTCAACCGGACGCCCGACGGCAAGATCGACCAGCGCCGGTTCGGCGGCCACACCCGGAACCACGGCGAGGCCCCGGTCAAACGGGCCTGCTACGCGGCCGACCGCACCGGCCACATGATCCTGCAAACCCTGTACCAGCAGTGCTTGAAGCGCGACGTCCGATTCTTCAACGAGTTCTACGTCCTGGACCTGGTGATGTCCGACGGCAGGGTCGCCGGCGTGGTGGCCTACGAGCTGGCCACCGGCGAGTTGCACGTGTTCCGGGCCAAGTCGGTCCTGTTCGCGACCGGCGGGTTCGGGCGGATGTTCAAGGTGTCGTCGAACGCTCACTCGCTGACCGGTGACGGCCCGTCGGTGGTTTGGCGACGGGGGATCCCCCTCGAGGACATGGAGTTCTTCCAGTTCCACCCGACGGGCGTCTACAAGATGGGCATCCTGCTGTCGGAAGCGGTCCGGGGAGAGGGCGGCATCCTGCTGAATAGCGAACTCGAGCGGTTCATGGAGCGCTACGCGCCGACCGTGAAGGACCTCGCGCCGCGCGACCTGGTCTCCCGGGCCATCTACCAGGAGATCAAGGAGGGCCGGGGAGTCGGCCCCAACAGGGATGGCGTGTGGCTGGACGTCCGCCACCTGCCTCGCGAGGTGATCGAGGAGAAGCTTCCCGACGTCACCGAGTTCGCCCGGGTGTACCTGCAGGTCGAGCCCACCACCGAGCTGGTGCCGATCCAGCCCACCGCTCACTACGCGATGGGCGGCATCCCCACCGATGTCGAGGGAAGAGTGGTGCTGGGCGAAGACGAGACCCCGGTCCCCGGACTGTACGCGGCCGGCGAGTGCGCCTGCGTCAGCGTCCACGGCGCGAACCGCCTCGGCACCAACTCGCTGCTGGACATCGTGGTGTTCGGTTGCCGGGGCGGGAAGGACATGGCCGAGTTCGCGGCCGGGACCGACCTCCCCGGCCTTCCGGAGCGCCCGGAGGGCATGGTCCGGGACCTGCTGGACGGCCTGCTCGGCAAGGAGAAGGGATACAACGTCGCCGACATCCGGACCCAGTTGCAGGACAACATGTTCGACCTGGCATTCGTGGTCCGGACCGAGGAGAGCCTGAACAAGATGCACGATATCATCCGGGGCCTCGGCGACCTGTTTGGCGAGGCCTACGTCCAGGACACCGGGAGGGTGTTCAACACCGAGCTGATGGAGGCGGTCGAGCTGAGGTTCCTGCTGGACTGCGCGGAGACGCTGGTCGTCGCGGCCCTGGCTCGCGACGAGAGCCGGGGTGCCCACTTCCGCGACGACCACCGGCTGCGCGACGATGCCAACTGGCTGAAGCACTCACTCGCCTACCGCGACGACGACGGCTCGATCCGCCTGGAGTTCAAGCCTGTGAAGATGGGTCCTTACGTCCCGATGGAGAGGAAGTACTGATGGCCGCGGAACCGCTCGGCGATGTGCTCGACGCGTCGGACCGGCGCCAGGTCGGCACCAGCGGCAAGATCTCGCTGACGCTGAAGATCCGGCGATACAACCCCGAGCTCCGCGAGGACGCCTGGTGGGACGAGTTCACGGTCTCGATGGAGCCCACCGACCGGCTCCTCGATGCCCTGCACGAGGTGAAATGGCACCAGGACGGCACCCTGGCCCTACGCCGGTCCTGCGCCCACGGGATCTGCGGCTCGGACGCCATCATGGTGGACGGCCAGAACCGCCTGGCCTGCAAGGTCCTGGTGAAGGACGTGGCCCCGAAGTGCACGATCGAGCCGATCCGGGGCCTGCCGGTGTTGAAGGACCTCATCGTCGACATGGAGCCTTTCTTCGACGGGTACCGATCCGTGCTGCCCTACCTCATCAACGACGAAGGCGAGCCGGACCGGGAGCGGTTCCAGTCCCCGGAGCAGCGTCACCGCTACGACGACACGACGAAGTGCATCCTGTGCGCATGCTGCACCACGTCCTGCCCCATCTTCTGGGGCGACGAGGAGTACATCGGCCCGGCCGCCATCGTGGCCGCCCACCGGTTCATCTACGACTCCCGGGACGAGGGCGCCAAGGACCGTCTGAAGATCCTGTCCGAGAAGACCGGGGTGTTCCGGTGTCGGACGACCTTCAACTGCACGGAGGCATGTCCCCGTGGGATCCACGTCACGCAGGCCATCCAGGAAGTGAAACGCTCGATCCTGTTCGACCGTTTCTAGCCGGCGCTCGACGTGCCGAACGGCGGTTTGACCGCCGGCGCAACCTCTGCATAGAGTCCGGCGACGGACGACCCCCCGCGGCCCCCCGTGGGCCCGACCGACCGGAGGAGGAAGGGCCGTGCATCGACGGAAGCTCGTCGCGCTCCCGCTCGGAGCCCTGCTGGCGTTGCTGCTGTTGCCGGCGCCGGGGATCTCTGCGGCACCCAAGAAGGCGGTCCGGGCGCATTCGGACACGCGGGAGCTCCCACCCGGGTACAAGAGCCCGCGCCTCGTGAGTCGGGGAGCCGCCGCCGAGGCGGCTCGGCGGCAGGCCACGGCCGCCCCGCGCACCGCCGCCATCGGTGACACCAAGTACTGGCTGGCCCTGGACGACCTCAACGGGATCCTGTACCTCAAGCAGTACACCCTTCGCGGAGAGGGGACCCACAGCGAGGTCTGGGTCGCAAGCGATTCCGACACCGTCTCATCGGGTACGGACTTCCCCGCCGGCGACTGCCGCAACGGCGTGCGTACCCAGATCACGGACGCGCAGGTCAACTACCTGATCGGCCAGTTCGACACCAACATCTACAAGAGGGAGTCGTACCTGTTCAGCAAGCCTCCGGATCGCGACGGGAACAACGCCCCGCTCACGGGCCTCGCGGGGCTGCCCACCGACTACTACGTCCACCCGGGCAACGCGATCGTCGTTCTGGTCGACAACGTCCGGGACGACAACTTCTACGACACGAACAACCAGAACGGGTTCTCGTACATCGCCGGCTTCTTCGCCGGCTTCATGAACGAGTACCTGAACAGCAACGTGATGACGATCGACGCCTTCGACTGGCTCCACCGCACCGGGCCCAACCCGCCGAACGAGCCGGTTCCCGGGGATCTGTGCAAGAGCGCGCCGGCCCGTCCGTTCCTGTACGAGGGCGTGTTCGCCCACGAGTACCAGCACCTGCTCGAGTACTACCGGGATCCCGACGAGGTGACCTGGGTGAACGAGGGCCTGTCGGACTACGCGCAGACGCTCACCGGGTACGTGGACGCGTCGCTTCCGATCACCGACGTCGGGTTCGACAGCCACGTCCAGTGCTTCCTGGGATGGCTTGGGGTCCAAACCGCGGCCAATCCCAACCCCCGTCAGGGGGGGCCGGAGAACTCGCTCAACCTGTGGGGCGACCAGACAGACTACGAGAGCGAGATCCTGTGCGACTACGGGGCGGCGTACTCGTTCATGCTGATGCTGGCGGACCGATACACTCCGCAGTTCCTCGGCCAGCTGCACCGGGACACTCGCAACGGCTTCGAGGGTCTGCAGGCGCTCCTGGACAACGCGGACCCGGGGCGCACCGTGGCGGGGTTGATCAACGAGTGGGCCGCCATAGCGGCACTGGACGGTGTGCTCGATGATGGAGCGACGCTTCATGGCAACGTCGATCCAGCCTCGCTGCGCGTGTCGACACTGGACGCGATGATCAACTGGGCGACCGACCAGACCTACAGCTCGCCAGGGGCTCCGCCCAACGGCTCGGATTTCGTCCGAGCCCGAGACGGCGGCGGATACCTGAACGCTCGCCAGATCCACAAGATCACGTTCAACGGGGCCAACCAGCTGCCGTCGCTCCCGGTCGAGTGGACCGTCGACGCCAACCCCCCGCGCAACCCTGGCAACTCGGCTCTGTTCTCCGGGACCGGGGACAACCTGGACCGGGCCATCGTTCGTCAGGTCGCCGTCCCGTCCGGGTCGCCTCAGCTGACCTTCAAGCTGGACTGGAGCCTGGAGGAGGGGTACGACTACGCCTACGTCCAGATCTCCACGGACGGCGGGGTGACGTACCAGACCATCCCGTGCTCGGACCAGGTGGCCGGGGTGCTCGGCTCGGCCTGGAACGGGTTCTCCAACGCCTTCATGCCGGAGTCATGCGACCTGTCCGCCTTCGCCGGGCAGACCGTGGTCGTGTCCTTCCGGGTGGTGACCGATCCCGGGGTCCACTACGAGGGCGTGTGGCTGGACGACGTCGCGATGGACGGCACGACGCTGTCCGACGGAACGACCCTGGCCGGCTGGCAATCACTCACGCAGTACCACCCCATCGATGTGGAGGGATTCACCGTCCGCCTGATCTCCTACGACAAGGATCACACGCTGGCCCACATCGCGAAGCTCCCGCTGCACGCAGGCTTCCGCGGCATCCTGCGCGGTATGGCCCTGCCGAGGCGGATCGGCCGGCGCGCGAAGTTCGTGGCGATCGTCGTGACCTACCACGACTCCACGGAACTCGTCGGTCAGTACGCCCCGTACATCCTGAGGGTCAACGGGGTGCTGCAACCCGGCGGCTCGTAGGCGGCGACGGCTGGAGGGGCGGTGCCGCAAGGCGCCGCCCCTTCCGCACGTTCGAGTAAGGTGCGTCGGCCAAAGCACACCTGGTGACCCTGAACCCCGGCGGCGGCCGTCTCGGGCTGAACGGCCTCCGCCGACCCGGGCCGAGCGGCCCGTGGCGCGAAGGGGCCGTACGCGCTACAACTATGGGCAGGCGAACGAAGGAGGTTCCATGGTAACGAACGTCGGAGACCACATCATCGTCGAGTCCGAGGCCGTGGGCCAGCCCACGCGCGACGGCGAGATCCTCGAGATCATCCGGGGGGAGGTCAGCGTGTCCTACCGCGTCCGCTGGCAGGACGGGCACGAGACGATATTCACGCCGAGCGGCGGCAGCGCGAAGTTCGTCCCCGCCAAGCGCAAGCCCAAGGCCAAGGCGGCGTCCAAGCGGTAGCTCCCTAGTCGGCGTGGGGTCCGTGCGGGCCCCGACCGGAGCCCTCCGAGGGGAGTTGTCAGCAACCCGGTTGGCCTGGGTGCCCGCAGCATTGGGACCTGGAGAACGTGGCGCGCACGCGGTTGCGGACGGTCAGGCCGATCTTGGTCGCGAACGGACCGTCGAAGTCCCGCCAGTTCGTGAAGAAGTTCCGGCCGTGCTCCCGGGCGAGATCCCGGAACCGGCGCATCAGCTGCCGCCGTCGCCCCGGTAGGTGTCGATGGGCAAGCGAAGGTCCTCCGGCAGTTCCTCGTTCTTCCGCCAGGGCTTGATGGTCTCGGCGTAGTAGTCGCGTCCGGTGCAGTCGTTCACGACCCACGCCGGGAAGTCCTCGACCTCCATGGCCCGGATGGCCTCGGTGCCGAGCTCCTCGAACGCGACGATCCTCTGCGAGCGGACCTGCAGGGCGAGCAGCGCCCCGCCCCCGCCGAGCGCCGCCATGTACACGGCGGTGTGCTTGGCCAGCTCCTCCCGGACCGCCGGTCCCCGGCCGCCCTTGCCTATGATGCCTTTCAGCCCCATCTCGAGCAGGCGCGGGGTCCATCTGTCCATCCGGCTGGCGGTGGTCGGGCCGGCCGAGCCGACCACGTTCCCCGGCCGTTCCGGCGTCGGGCCCACGTAGTAGACGATCTGTCCGGCCGGATCGAACGGAAGGTCCTCCCCCGCGTCGAGCATCTCGATCAGCCGTTTGTGCGCGGCGTCTCGGGCCCCGTAGATGATCCCGTTCACCAGCACGACGTCGCCGACCCCGAGCCGGCGAACGTCGTCCTCGGAGAGCGGGGCGGCGATCCGCTTCTTCCCTTCCGGCAGGACCTCCACGGACATGGCTCAGATCACCCTCGTCCCGGTCCGGTGGGCGTGGCACTCGATGTTCACGGCCACCGGGAGCGACGCGATGTGCGTCGCCATCGTCTCGACGTGTACCGCCAGCACGGTCTGGGTGCCGCCCAGCGCCTCAGGCCCAAGGCCCAGCGCGTTGCACTTCTCGTACAGCTCTGCCTCGAGCTCGGCGATCTGCGGGTCGCTGTTGGGCTGACCCACCTTGCGCATAAGGGCCCTCTTGGCCAGGACCGCCGACCACTCGAAGTTGCCGCCGACGCCCACCCCGATGATGCCGGGCGGACAGGCATTCGGCCCAGACTCGGCAACGGCCTCCAGCACGAAGTGCTTCACTCCCTCCAGGCCATCGGCCGGCTTCAGCATGGCGTGCTTGCCCATGTTCTCCGAGCCGGCGCCCTTGGCGTCGACCTGGACACGGATCTGATCGCCGGGAACGACGGCCGTGTGGATGAACGCCGGGGTGTTGTCCCCGGTGTTCTTCCGGTCGAACAGGGGGTCTCTCACGATGGAGCCCCGCAGGTACCCGTCCATGTACCCCTGCCGGACCCCCTCGTTGATGGCGTCGTAGAGATCGCCGCCCGTCACGTGCACATCCTGGCCCAGGTCCAGGAACACCACCGTGAATCCCGTGTCCTGGCAGTAGGGGTACTCGCCCTCGGCGGCGAGCTCCTGGTTCTTGATCAGCAGGTCGAGGATCTGCCGGCCGATGGGCGACTCCTCCTTCTCCCTGGCCTGCTTCACGAGGTCGACCATCTCGGGCGGAACCTTGTAGTTGATGTCGATGCAGAGCTCGCGAACGACCCGGGTGATCTCGGCGGCCTCCACGTCACGGACCATGCAGCCATTCTACCGATGCGCTTTGAACGACCCCAGGCGGGTGGCAGACTAACGGGCCGTGTCCAGGCCGACGCCGCTCCGCCTCGCCGGGTTCGTCCTGACCGTGCTGGGCGGCCTCCTGGTTTCGTACGGCTCCCTCCAGACCTGGGCCACCACCGGGCTCCGGAACGACCGCAAGGGCGTGTTCGACTCCATCTACAAAGGGGTCGACCTGCTGGACGGCAGGGTCACGCTGGCGCTTGGCATGTTCGTGTTGGTGAGCCTGGTCGTCATGCGGCTGGTGGGCTCGGTGGGGGTTCGGCGGTCCCTGGCCCTGGCCATCCTGGTCGCGGGCGCGGCCGCCACGACCGTGGGCATCATCGACCTGGCCCGAGCCAAGGAGCGGTTTTCGGTCTCGCCGGGGGACCTGGACCGACAGGCCGCAGCCATCGCGAGGATCGGCCACGTCTCCGTGGACCTGGTACGAGGGGAACTGCAGCGGCAGTACGAGCTCCAGCAGGTAGTCGATGTGGGGATGGGTCTCTACCTCGTCATGGGAGGCGGCATCCTGGCGACGGTCGGCGGCGGGCTGGGTCTGGTGTGGGTGGCGCAGGCGGCCCGTGAGACGGGATCGCCGCCCGAGGGACGATCGTCGGAGGAACGGACGACGGAAGCTACTTGACCCGGCCCCGGAGCGCCATCAGCGCCGCGGTGATCGTGATCGAGGCCACCAGGCCGATCGCGAGCAGCGCCCCCAGGATGGGTCGAAGGTGCCACCCCTCCAACCCCAGGGTCCGCATCCCGGACAGCAGGTACGTCATCGGGTTGTAGGTAGCCGCCGTGGCCAGCCAACCAGACAGGGCCTCCTTCGGCGCGAACGACGTCGTCAAGAACACGAATGGGAAGAACAGCACGAACGCGCTCTGCGTGGCCTGAGCGCTCCCGGTCTTCAGGGCGATGCCGAACCCCATCGCCGAGTAGGCCAGGCCCCATAGGCTGGCCAGCGCCACCATCGCGATCAAGCCCAGGGCCCCGGTGGACCAATGGACGCCGACCAGGTAGGCCACGAAAGCGGTGAACAGCCCCTGCACCAAAACCCGCGCGAAGTCGGCGCCCATGGCGCCGAGCAGCAGCGCCAACCGGTTGGTCGGTGTGAGCACGAGCTTGTCGAAGTACCCGCTCTCGATGTCCTGCACCATGTTGAGCCCGGCACCGCCGTTGGACACGGCGAACAGGATCGACACCGGCAGGATGAACGCCTTGTAGTTCCCCACGAAGCCCGAGGCCTGGGCGACCCTGGTGAGCGAGCCGGCCTGCACGAAGAAGAAGAACACCGGGATGAATAGCCCGGGCAGGAGCGCCGCGGGCGTCCGCAACACCAGGCGGATCTCGCGCCGCCCGATGTACCAGGTCCCGCGGACGAAGTCGCGGGCCGGCCGCGCCTGCGGCCGGACCGCGACGGTCGTGGTCGCGGCGCTCATGACGCCGCCTCCCCCCGGGCCGCCGAGGTATCGCCCGCTCCCTCGAGCCGCGACCCCGTGGCCCGCAGGAACACCTCGTCCAGGGTCGGCCTTGAGACCGAGACCGCACCGACCCCCACCGTGGCCTCGTCCAGCAGCCGGATCACATCGGCCACCGTCTCCGACCCGTCGTTCACGAACAGGGTGAGCCCGGCCCCGTCCATCCGCAGATCGATCAGGCCGTCGAGACCCTCGAGGGCGGTCCGGGCCGCCTGGGCCTCCTCCGGGCGGATGGCCACCGTCACCACGTCGGCACCGATCGAGGCCTTGAGCTCGTCGGGCGTCCCCATGGCCACGATCCGGCCGTGGTCGATGATCGCCAGCCGGTCGCAGAGCTGGTCGGCCTCCTCCATGTACTGGGTCGTGAGGAACACCGCGATGCCCTCGTCGCGGTTCAGCCGGCGGACCTCGTCCCAGATCGATTGACGGCTGGCCGGGTCGAGCCCGGTCGTCGGCTCGTCCAGGAAGAGCACCTGCGGGCCATGAACCAGCGCGTGGGCCAGGTCCAGCCGGCGCTTCATGCCACCTGAATACGTCCCAACCCGGCGATCCCCGGCGTCGGACAGACCCACCTTCTCCAGCAGCCCTGCAGCCCGCCGCTGCGGCTCGCTTCCGCTCATCCCGTGGAGGCGGGCCTGCAGGACGAGCATCTCGCGGCCGGTGGACAGGGCGTCCATGCCGGCCTCCTGCAGGGCCACCCCGACGATCTGCCGGACCTCGGCGGCCCGCTGCTCCACGTCGAGCCCGTTGACCCGAGCCTTCCCCCTGGTGGACCGGAGCAGGGTGGTCAGGATGCGGATCGTGGTCGTCTTTCCCGCGCCGTTCGGTCCCAGGAACCCGAAGATCTCGTCCCCGCTCACGGCGAGGTCGATCCCCGCCACAGCCTCGACTTCGCCGGGGAAGGTCTTGACGAGCCCCTCGACCTCGATGGCGTTCATGGGGGGGCATTGTCGCAGAGCGACGCGCGGATGCCCCGGTCGAACCTCTGCACCTCTACAACTGGGTCAGATCGGCGCACTTCGCCCGGATGCCCTCGGCCGCGGCACGGAGCTGCAGCAACTCGCCCTCGTTCAGGTCGAGCTCGACGATCTCCTCCACGCCTGCCCGCGAGAGCCTCACGGGAACGCCTATGTACACGTCGTGGATCCCGTACTGGCCGGTGCACCACGCACACACCGGGAGCAACTCCTCCGTGTTGTGGGCGATGGCGGTCACCATCTTCGCGATCGCCGCCGAGGGCGCGTAGTACGCGCTTCCCTTCTGCAGCAGGGCCACGATCTCGGCCCCGGCATCGCGGGTGCGCGCGTACAGTCGCTCCTGGGTGGCCCCGTCGACCAGCTCGGTGAGCGGCTTGCCGGATACCTTCGCGTGCCGCGGCAGTGGAACCATCGACTCGCCGTGCGAACCGAGCGTCATGGCCTCGACCTCCGAGGGCGACACCACCAGTTCCTCGGCGATGAAGTACTGGAGGCGCGAGGAGTCCAGCACGCCGGCCATCCCGATCACGCGCTCCTTGGGGAACCCCGACACCTCCGAGGCCAGGAACGTCATCTCGTCCAGCGGGTTCGTGACCACGATGATGATGGCGTTCGGGGAACCTGGGACGAACTGCTCGACCACACCGCGGACGACCGCGGCGTTCTTGCCCAGCAGGTCCATCCGGCTAATCCCGGGCTGCCGGGGGAAACCGGCCGTGATCACGACCACATCGGAGCCGGTCGTGTCCGCGTAGTCGTTGGTGCCGACGATGTTCGGCTCGAAGCCCTCGATGGGCGACGACTGCTTCATGTCCAGGGCCAGGCCCTGGGGCAGCCCCTCGATGATGTCGATCAGGATCACGTCGGCCAGGCCCTCTTGGATCAGCCGCATCCCGGTCATCTGACCGACGAACCCACTTCCAACCACCGTGACCCGCATCGTTCCCGCTCCTTCGCTCAGCCCTGCAGCCGCTCGACCACCGCGTCGGCCACGTCGGAGGTCCAGGCGGCCGTCGGGTCGTCGCGGAAGGGCTTCAGGTCGTAGGTCACCGACCGCCCCTCCGCGATGACCGCGGCGATCGACGCCTCAAGCTTATCGGCCGCGTCGGGCTCCCTCAGGTGCTGGAGCATCGGGGCACCCACAGCATCATGGCCATCGTGGTCCCGATCGAATCGAGCATCCGGTCGGGCAACGGCCTGACTTCGGCCTCGGCCGCCCACCGGCCGGCGTCCTGCACATACCATTCGAAAGCAACCCCGGTGGCCTCCAGCGCCCAGCGGGCGGCCTCCGCGACTTCCGGCCCTATGCGGTCGCCGGGGGTCAGCGTCACCCGGTGCGCCACGCGCCTGCCTCCGTTCGAATGTCCGCCGGCGGCCCGCGGTATTCTCGCAGGGTGACGGAGAAGGGACTGCGAGAGATCGTCGCGGCGGAGACCAGCCTCTCCGAGATCGACGGTATGAACGGACGTTTATGGTACGTGGGCTACAACATCGACGACCTCGCCCCCAACTCGACGTACGAGGAGGTCGTGTACCTGTTGCACAACCTCCATCTGCCTGACCAGACCGAACTGGACGCGCTGAACGAGTTCCTGGTCCGCGAGCGAGAGCCGTCGCACTTCCTGGCCGACATGATGCCGACCCTGGCCCAACAGACCTCGCCCATGTCGATGCTGCGGACCACGGTTTCGGCCGCTTCGGCATACGACCCCGACGGCTGGGACAACTCGCTGGAGGCCAACGCACGCAAGGCTCTCCGGCTGATCGCGAAGACCCCCG
>JAHEXX010000159.1 GCA_023251895.1 bacterium | reverse complement strand
CGAACGCCACGAGCCCGCTCATCGAGCAACGCGTGGTTGCCTTCGCCCTGGGTCACCCCGGCTTCGGGCCCGCCAGGATCTCGTCCGAGCTCCGCCGGGCAAAGTGGGGCGGGATAGCGATCTCGGCGAACGGGGTACACCGGGTGCTTTCCCGCCACGGCCTCTCCACCCGAGCGAAGCGTTTGGGCCTGGTCGCCGGCTACGCGGCCCCACCGGCGCCATCCCGGCCGAAGGAGGAGCCCGAGCGGCGCCTGGACGTGTCTCGGCCTGGGGAGATGGTCCAGATGGACTGCTTCTGCATCGGCAGGCTTTCGGGCACGAAGGGCACCGTGTGGCAGTACACCGCCATCGACGTGGGCTCCGCCTATGCCTGGGCGGAGCTGCACGTGACCCCGCGCAACCCATCGGCTCGGTGGACCTCTCACCTGGCCCGGACCGTGGCGGCGGATCTGGCCCGGCGGGGCTGGAGGCTCGAGGCCGTGATGAGCGACAACGCCTCTGAGTTCCGCTCGGCCGAGTTCGAGGCCGCCGTCGCTCGCCTGGGCGCCCGCCACATCTTCATCCGCGCCGGGCGCCCCCAGACCAACGGGTGCGTCGAGCGGGTGCAGGAGACGATCCTGGACGAGTGTTGGAAGCCGGCCTTCGCCCGGTTCCTGATCCCCAAGCAGACCGGACTCAAGCTGGACCTGGAGCGCTACCTCCGCTACTACAACACCGACAGAGCCCACAACGGCCGCTGGACGAAGGGCAGGACTCCGGAGGAGGTCCTCGGGAAGGCGAAGATGTGGTCACGCTAGGACCGATGCGTCGCCACAACTCGGTGATAGGACAGCCTAGTGGGAGAGCATCCAGAGCTGGGCTTGGCGCGTGTCGTCACACGTGACGAGCGAGACGGCGGCATTCGAAACCGCCCCCGGCACCGACAGGCACTTGTTGTTCTTCACGTTCATGATGAGTCCCAACGACCTGTAAGCGAAGCGCCAGACCTCCTTGAAGCCGCACTTCGCAACCGGCATGGCGAGCCCCAGGTTGGCCGTTCGGAATCGCCCGTCGAGACACATCCCCTGGCTGTCGACGATCAAGTTCGTGTCGTCGGCGTTCCAGGTGAACGCCCAGCGCCGTGGTCCGCGCCGCCGCACGTCTGCAGCGTGATGGTTCGCCCCTCCGTCGTGCCCGATTCAACCTGGATGCAGAAGTTGGTATCGAGTTGGCTCTCGATCAGGAAGTCACGCCATGGGCGGACGTCGGCGTGACGACGGCGGCAACCCCACCCTGCGCGCCGTTCGTGGTGGCACCCGGCACCAGAACGGCCACCATCGCAGCGATCGTTCCGACGACGATGCGAGCGAGCCTCATGATGAACACACCTCCACTGGCGGTCTTCGGACGGAGCCAAGGTAGTCGACCCAGCGATCGAACGTGCTCCACGTCCGAGGTCTCGTCGTCCGCGGACCGCCCCTATCACGTCCCAGAACCGGTCGGTCAGCGGCGCCGGGCAGTGCCAGGTTGCCCTCGCTGGACACGGGGACTACCCTCGGCTCCATCCAGTACATCTCCACGACCGCCCGCAGGTAGGAGCGGTGAACACTATGGTGATGAGACCCCTCGGCGCAGGGCTTGGCTTCATCGGGGCGTTTCGGGTCGGTTTTCATGTCTTCGCCGCGACGACGGCGCTCCTCCTCACCCTCGCACTCGCGGCCTGCGGCGGGGGAGGCCCGGCCCCGACGTGCAACCCGAGCGGAACCCAGCTGCGCATCACCGTCAAGGAGACTACCCACAACTTCGACAAGGAGTGTCTGGCCGCGCCCATGAACCAGGCGTTCACTATCGAGTTCGAGAACCACGATCCGTCGTTGGGGGGTAACCACAACATCCACATCTTCGACGGCGGGACTCTCTTCGTTGGCGATTTCGCCCGCCACGGGACGTCGATCACGTACGAGGTGGGTCCGCTCCACGCGGGAACGTTCCGGTTCCAGTGCGATAACCATGCCGCCGCCATGAACGGCACGTTCATCGTGAAATAGCCTCGCGCCGTCGCGCGTCAGCCTCTCGGGATGCCGAGAACGCTCAGTACGTGTACGCGACGGAGGGCGAGCAGTCGGTCTTGCCGTCGAAGAACAGACAGACGCTGGTCCTGGTTGTCCAACCACTGCCTGCCCCGCCGCTCGATCGCAGGCCTGACGTGCAGAGAAGTGCGTGCCCCGATCCGATCGGCAGGGATCCGGTCTCGCAGTTGCCGCTCGCAACTATCGATCCTGTCGGCGACAGCAATGTCACGTGGACGTGGTAAAGCCCCACCGGTGTCGCCTTGCGGTATACATCGAAGTAGCTCTGGCCACCGCCGGCGACGTAGTTCCCCGTGATCGACATCTGGACGCAGGCGCGGTACCGAACCACGTCGCCGCTGTACCCGTCGGTCCACGTGCGGTACAGACCGCAATGCAGCGGGGTCCTCACGCGCGCCTCCGCGGGCGTCACGAGCGATCCGACCATCGTGCCCGTGACGAGAACGGCGAGCGCGACCCATCCAACCTGGGTGCGTCGCCTTCGCGCGCGCATCGCGGACTTCTCTCTTCTCACCCGTTCATCTCTTCCCTGATCAGGTGATCAGTATCGGTCGATTGGAGGTAGTGGCGCATCGGGCATCCGAACCGGATCGAGGGCGAAAGCGGGCTACAGCGTAGGCCCGAGAGCCCGAAGGACGATCTAGGTCCATCGTCCGAGAGCGCGTCACCCGGGAGCGCACGATCCGGGAACCACCTCCCAGGGGCGTTACGTATGTCCGATTGACTGCCGGTGAGCGGGGACTGTCCGAGTTCCAAGCCCGGTACCCCGCGGAGACCTCCTTCGGTGAACAGCAGCGGGCCGCGTTGGGCCGCGCGCCCACCAGGACCGGGACTGGGCGGACGCGGTGTTCGACACCCTTGCGCGGTGGAGCAGGGCACGGCGTGCCTCGTAGCGACCCACAACGAGGAAGTCGCCGCGTTCTGCGACCGCACGCTGTCGATGTCGGATGGCGAGCTCGTAGAGAAGACCACCCTTCGATGGGGCTTGCCGGCCAGGTCGCGTGCAGGATTTCCGGGATTGGGGCAGAATCCGGGTAACGGACCCCCCGGGAGACTGCGTGACCGAACTCCTCGAGCTCGAGCGGCGCCTCCGCCAGACGATCCTGAGCTGTCATCCGCCGGTGCAGTCGGAAGTGCTTCGCATCCTCCGACTCCCGGGAGAGGATCGAGCTCGCGCGATCGGGGAGCTGTATCGATGGGGCGCCGTGCCGGAGCTCGTGGACCTGCTGATCGACATCGAGGCCGAAGAGCCGCCCGTACGGAAGCTGGTGACGGCGAGGCTGCTCCGGAGGTTCGAGGAAAGCCGGCGCTGATCACCGCCGCGAGGCGGCGGGTATGCTCGGGCGCGTGGAGCTGCCTGGACCGCTCGTCTCGCCCGAGTGGCTCCGTGAGCACATCGACGCGCCGGGCCTCCTGATCGCCGATGTCCGGTGGGTGCCGAAGGGTTCCGCGCGCGACGCGTACGACGGGGGGCACATCGCCGGCGCCATCTCGTTCGACCTTGATCGGGACCTCGCCCTCCCGCCCCACCAGGGACCGGGGCGGCACCCACTCCCACCGCCCGAGGTCTTCGCGTCGACCATGGCCGCTGCCGGGATCGGGGACGACGCCGCGGTCGTGGCCTACGACGATGCCCGAGGCTCGGTGGCGGCGCGGATCTGGTGGATGCTGGACGTGATCGGCCATCCCGCCGCAGTACTGGACGGCGGGCTGTCCGCCTGGGGTGAACCGCTGGAGACCGGGCCTCCAGCCGCGCGGAGCCGGGCCGAGTTCACGGCCCGGCCGTGGCCGGCGGACCGCTTGGTGAACGCCGATGCCGTCGCGCGCGCTCTCGCGCAGGGCTCCCCGGTCGTGGTCGATGCCCGCGCGCCTGAGCGGTACCGGGGCGAGGTGGAACCGTTCGACCCGGTGGCCGGCCACATCCCGGGCGCCCGCTCGGCGCCGTGGATGGGGAACGTGGATCCAA
>JAHEXX010000077.1 GCA_023251895.1 bacterium | reverse complement strand
CTGCGTCGTGGAGCAGGGCGGCCACGGCTCGACGACCGCGGCCCCCATCGTGCGCCGCATCATCGAGGGTCTGTACGGGCTGCCCCAGACCCCCTTCATCGGACAGTCGGTGCCGGACTGATGGACCTCGTCGCCACCCGCACCTGGGCAGCGGAACGCCGGCCGATCCGGCATCTCGACCCGACCCTGATCCTCGCCGCCGTGGCGCTCTCAGTGGCGGGCCTGCTCATGGTGTATTCGGCGACCCATGGGTCTCTCGCCACCCTCCGCCTGGACCCCGGCTACTTCGTCAAGAAACAGGCGACGTTCCTGGTGCTCGGGCTGGTGTTGATGGTGATGGTCGCGACGTTCGACTACCGATTCGCCAAGGTGTACGCGGGGATGATGTACGTGGGGATGTTGGCCCTCCTGGTCCTGGTCCGCACACCGCTCGGCGCCACGGCGAAGGGCGCGCAACGTTGGTTCCAGGTGGCCGGGTTCCAGTTCGCGCCGTCTGAATACATGAAGCTGGCGCTGATCATCATGCTCGCAGCGGTGCTCTCAGAGATCAGGACCCAGGAACTGTCGGCTCCTGACGTGTTCCGAGCCACCGCCATCGCGGTGGTCCCGATCCTGCTGGTGTTCATCCAACCCGACATCGGGACGACCATCGTGCTGGGAGCGATCCTCGTGGGCACCCTCGTGGTGGCCGGCGCGCGGATGCGGACGCTGGCGGCGCTCGCGCTGGTGGGCCTCCTGCTGATCTTCGGTGCGTTCCGGCTGGGGGCGATCAAGCAGTACCAGATCGACCGGCTGACGGCGTTCTTCGATCCGAGCAGCGACTCGGCGCAGGCCAACTGGAACAAGCAGCAGGCCGAGATCGCGATCGGCTCGGGCGGCCTGTGGGGCCGCGGCTATCTGCGGGGAACTCAGACGAACCTGAAGTTCGTGCCCGAGCAGCACACGGACTTCGTGTTCACTGTGGTGGGGGAGGAGCTCGGGTTCGCCGGGTCCGTGGTCCTGCTCCTGCTGTTCGGGGTCCTGATATGGCGGGCGTTCCGGATCGCGCTGTTATCGAAGGATCCGTTCGGCACGTACGTTGCCGCGGGGATCGCCGCGATGTTCGCGATCCAGATCTTCGTGAACATCGGGATGAACCTGGGGATCATGCCGATCACCGGGATCCCGCTGCCGTTCCTCTCCTACGGGGGAACGTCGCTGCTGGCGAGCTTCACCGCGATAGGGCTACTGCTGAACGTGCACATGCGCCGATTCAAATGAGGTGACGCCCGCCCCGCCGGATCATCGTCCCGACGCGATCCTCCACAGGAACGTCGAACCCTCCGGTCCGGTCCGCTCCAGGATCACGTCGCCGTCCATGGCCCGTGCCGCAGCGCGGGCGATCGACAGGCCCACACCCGCGCCCTGGTGGATGCGCACGTTGAGATCTTCGGCCTGCTCGAGGGGCTCGAAGATGCGGTCCCGATCGGGCGGCGGCACGCCCTCGCCACGGTCGACGACGCGGACCTCCAGTCCGTCCCGAGACGGAACCACGTGGATCTCGACCTCGGAATCGCCGGGGGAGAACTCCAAAGCGTTGTCGAGCAGCTCCTCGAGGATCCTCCTCGCGGCCAGAGGATTCAGGCTGGCCGGGGATATCCGGTCCGAAGCGAGGACATGGACCCGGGGGTTGGCCGCGGCGGTCCGGCGCGCCATCGCCGGAACATCGACCCGCTCGGTGAGGCCGGCGTCGACCGTGATCTCGAACCGCTCTACCAGCCGGGTCAGCCCGGCGGCGCGGTCAACCAACGCTCGCAGCATCTCCCGGCGGTGCTCGGGGGGGGCGGTACCCTCCCACAATGTCTGCGCCATACCCAAGATCACCGTGATGGGTGTCCGGAGCTCGTGGCCCAGGCGGGCCACGAGCTCGTGGCGACGAGCCGCTCGTTCCACCAGGGCGGCGTGGGCTTGCTCCAGCTCGAGGGCCCGCCGACGCTCGCGTTCCAGGGCCTCAGTCAGCTCCTCGATGACGCTGGGGGTGATCTCGGGTGAGAGAACCGCCCCGCCCAGCGCGGCCTGCATGACGGCGTGCAGGATCTCGTCCCCGTCGGAGTCCTTCAGTACGTAGCCCGAGGCCCCGGCCACCAGCATGTCCCGAACGACGTCCTGATCCTCGTGGCCGGTGAGCGCCACGACGCCCAGGCTCGGTCGCAGGGCCTTCAGCCGGCGGGTGGTCTCGATGCCGTCCATGAGGGGCATGCGGACATCCATCAACACCACGTCGGGGTTCACGTGCGTCACCAAGTCCAGCGCGTCGGCCCCGGTCTCCGCCTCCCCCACGACCTCCAGATCCCCGGTGTCGAGGAGGGCGAGGAGCGACTCGCGGAACCCGGAGTTGTCGTCGACCACCATGACGCGGACCCGGGCCGTGCCGGGGCTCGCCTGTTCGGCCGGGGGTGTCCGCTCGAGGGCGGCGTGGCTCATGCGGGAAGTGTCCGGTTCCGGGGTCATGGCTTGTATCCGGCAGCCTTCCGGTTCCTACGAGGGCCGAGCCGACAGAGGGGATAGTCCCATCGGCCTAGTCCCTCCGGCCACGCCGGGTGGCGAGGCGGGACGGGCTCCCGAGCCCGAGCGCCCTGCTATGCTGCCTGACAGGTTTGCTCGCCCCGTGCGGGGCACCCGGTCCCGGGCGCGGAGCGAGAGGAACGGACGGGCGCGCGGCTTCCGCCCGCCGACCCCGGTCGTAGGCCGGCGTCGCGCAGGAGAGCGGGCCGAGCGCCGGAGAAGGACGTTTCCGTGCGTGAACAGGTCCGGCGTATGCCCGGACCGCCGCACGCCGCGCACGCTTCCTTCCCGACGCCGCCCCGCGCGCCGGTTCCGCCAACACCGGAAGGGAAGTGGATGCGTGAACGAACAGGCGGAGCACGCCGGCGACCCCTCGGCTGAGGCCGGGGCAACGGGCGAGACGCCCGATACGCCCGATATGGGCGAGGAGGAGACCACCCCCAGGCCGCGCCGTCGCCGGCGCGGGGGGCGGGGACGTGGCGGTCGAGGGCCCGGGCGCGGCCCCGCCGGCGAGGCTGCGCGGGCCGAACCCGGGACGGAGTCGGTCGCCCCGGAGGATGCCGCTGAGGGCGTTCCACCCGGGGACGAGTCGAAGCCGGATGGCGAGCCAAAGCCGGCGGCACGGAGGGCCGGTGCGGCGCGCTCGAGGGCCCGCACGGCCAAGCTGCCGGCGACGATCGAAGCCTCGCACCCCAGACCGGGCGAGCCCGCCGCGGAGGTCGTTGCACCCGCAGAAGCTGTCGGGGCAGATGAGCCCGGGGCGGCTGCGCCGGCTAGGCGCCGGCGCAGCAGGGGCGGCCGCGGCCGCAGGCCAGCCTCGAAGCCTGGCGAGGGCCCCGTCGAGAAACCTGCCGAGGAGACCGGCGGGGAGGCAGTGGGGACCACCGAAGAGGTCGGCGAGGTCGAAGCGGATGGCGCCGCGGCCCCGACCGGGGCAAAGCGCCGCCGCCGCCGCCGCCGCAAGCCAGCCTCGAAGCCCGGCGAGGGCGTCACGGAGGCGGCAGGCGGCGAGGAGAAGTCGGTAGAGGCCGCGCCGGAGCCCGCCAGGCCGAAGCGCACGCGGACCGGCAAACCGAAGGAGGGGGCGCCCGCCGAGGAGAAGCCGTTCGAAGGCAGGGGAACGGCCGGCCCCACCCGCCTCCGCCGGCCTCGCGCCCCCGGGCGCCGGCGCCGCGAGCCGGTGCCGGTGATCCGCCGGGTCGAGGACAAGACCATGGTGCTCACCGAGCACGGTGACCGCGACCAGATCGCCGTGCTGGAGGACCGTGAGCTGGTGCAGCACTACGTGACCCGCGTCGGCGCCCACTCGATGGTCGGCAACGTCTATCTGGGCCGGGTCCAGAACGTGCTGCCCGGTATGGAGGCCGCCTTCGTCGACATCGGACGGGGTCGCAATGCCGTCCTGTACGCGGGCGAGGTCAACTACTCGCCCGAGGACCTGGAGGGGGCGCCGCCCCGCATCGAACAGGTCTTGAAGAACGGCCAGGCCGTCCTGGTCCAGGTCACCAAGGATCCCATCGGCGGCAAGGGAGCCCGCCTGACCGCGCAGATCAGCATGCCGGGGCGATATGCGGTCATGATCCCCAACGCGAGCGTGTTCGGCATCAGCCGACGTCTCCCCGACGAGGAGCGCCGGCGCCTGAAGGCCATCGTGAAGCAGGTCAAGCCGGAACAGCACGGTGTGATCGTCCGCACGGCGGCCAGCGGCGTGTCGGAACAGGCCCTGTCGGCAGATCTCCAGCGCCTGTTGATTGAGTGGGACGCGATCGAGAAGAGGGCCAAGAAGGTAAAGGCACCGCACGTTGTGTACGAGGAGCCCGAGCTCACGGTCAGGGTCGTGCGCGACCTCGTGACCGACGAGGAGTTCAAGGAGATCGTCACCGACTCCCCGCGGATCTACGCGACCATCGCGGGCTACGTGCGGGAGGTCGCACCCGACCTGAGTGAGAAGGTCCGGCTGCACGAGGGCAAGCTCTCGGTGATGGAGGAGTACCACGTGGTCGAGCAGATCCACAAGGGCCTCGACCGCAAGGTGTGGCTCCCCTCCGGTGGCTACATCATCATCGAGCGCACCGAGGCCATGACCGTCATCGACGTGAACACCGGCAAGCACGTCGGTAAGAGCAACCTCGAGGAGACGGTGGTCAAGACCAACCTGGAGGCCGCGCAGGAAGCGGCTCGCCAGCTGCGGCTGCGCGACATCGGCGGGATCATCATCGTCGACTTCATCGATATGCTCCTGGAGAGGAACAAGAAGCTGGTCACGGACACCCTCAAGGAGGCCATGGCCCAGGACAAGACCAGATCCCAGGTCTTCGAGATCGGTCCCCTGGGGCTCCTGGAGGTCACCCGCAAACGCGTGTCCGGCGGCCTGGTGGAATCGTTCTCCGAGACCTGCCCGACCTGCGAGGGCCGGGGCATCCTGTTGACCTACGAGGTGTGAGCAGAGCGGAGGGTGCCATGTACGCGGTGATCAAGACGGGCGGGAAGCAGCACAGGGTGAAGCCCGGCGACGTGATCGAGGTGGAGCACATCCCGGCAGCGGGCGAGACCCTCACGTTCCACCCCTTGCTCGTGGTGGACGATGACGGCAGAGCCCACGTGGGCAAGGAAGCGGCGGCGGCCGTTGTGACGGCCCGCCCCGTCGGGGAGCAGAAGGGCGAAAAGGTCAAGGTCATGAAGTACCGGCCCAAGACGGGGTACGCACGCAAGGCCGGGCATCGCCAGCTCGTGACGCTCCTCGAGATCGCGGACGTGAAGCTCGGCGCCGCCGTCAGGAAGACCCCTCCGAAGAAGACCGAGAAGGCGGAGGAGATCCCCGAAGAAGCTCCCGACGAAGCCGCAGGGGAGGCGGCGCAGGAGTAGTGGGCGTCTGGTACCCTCGAAATCGAGATGGCGCACAAGAAGGGTGGCGGCTCCAGCCGCAACGGCCGGGAGTCCGAGTCCAAGCGGCTCGGCGTGAAGGCGTTCGGCGGTCAGGCGGTGACCGCCGGCTCGATCATCGTCCGCCAGCGGGGCACGAAGATCCACCCGGGCGAGGGCGTGGGCAAGGGCGGCGACGACACCCTGTTCGCCCGGACCTCCGGCATCGTGCAGTTCCAGACTTCCCGGGGACGTAGGTACGCCTCGATCGTGGAGGCCTAGGCGCTTCCCCCCTTCGCCATCCCGGCCCGTACCGCCTCCACCCACGCCGCGATCTCGGCCTTCTTGTTGAGGCTCGCGGAGCTCAGGTAGCTCACGTTCCCGCGGACCACCCTTCGTCTGGAGGTTCGCCGGGAACCCCGGGATCCCAACGCGGCCAGGGGACCGGGGACCGAGGTCCCCACCGGATCCGGCGTGAGGGGTGGAGGCTGCGCGAAGTAGAACGCGGTGCGAACCAGTCGGTTCTCCTCCTCGTAGCTCACCAGGAGGATGGGCGAGCCGGAGCGCCGGCGAACCTTCCGCACCGACTCGATGGGGATGGCCGTTCGGACGCCGTTCCGGTCCTTGAACACGATCGCCTCGACCTCCAGGGTCAAGACGCCCGGGATCTCATCGACCTCGCCGCGACGCAGGTGCACCATCCAGACCTTGGACTCGTCGACCACGGAGTCATCTTCCCGCGCCGGGCCATGTTTGGCACCACGTAAGCTTGATGCCGTGGCGTTCGTTGACGAGTGCACCCTTTTCGCCCGGGCCGGCAAGGGCGGCGACGGCGCGGCCACCATCCTGCGCGAGCCGTATAAGCCGAGGGGCGGGCCCGATGGCGGCGACGGTGGGAGCGGTGGGGATGTGGTCCTAGAGGTCTCGAAGGGCGTCCGGGATCTGTCGTTCCTGGCCGACCACCCGCATCAACGAGCCAAGGACGGCAAGCCGGGCTCGGGAAGCCGGAAGCATGGGGCAGACGGGGCGGCCCTCGTCCTGTCCGTCCCCGACGGGACCATCGTCCGCGACGAACACGGACTGCTCGCCGACCTGGTCGGTGAGGGGGCGCGGGTGGCGGTCGCGAGGGGGGGACGGGGAGGCCGTGGGAACGCCGGGCTCGCCGGCCCGCGCAACCGAGTGCCCCGTACGGCCGAGGCGGGCGAGCCCGGCGACGAGGTACGCCTGGAGCTGGAGCTTCGGGTGGTGGCGGACATCGGCCTGGTGGGGCTTCCCAATGCCGGGAAGTCCACGCTGCTGTCCCGGCTAACCGCCGCGAAGCCCAAGATCGCCTCGTACCCGTTCACGACGCTCACCCCGAACCTCGGCGTCGCCGAGGGGGAGCAGCGATTCGTGGTGGCCGACGTCCCCGGGTTGGTGGAGGGGGCCAGCGAGGGCAAGGGGTTGGGGGACCGGTTCCTCCGCCACGTCTCCCGGTGCCGGGCGCTCGTGCTGGTCGTCGATCTGTCGGCGGAGGACCCTGGGCGCGACCTCACCACGGTGGGGGATGAGCTCGCCGCCTACGACCCCCAGCTCGCGTCCCGGCCGTCGGTGGTGGTGGGGACCCACGCGGACCTGGTTCCGGGCGCGGCCGCGGCGGCCCGCAGGTTGGACCCACGGGCCCTGGGGGTCTCGGGCGTCACGGGCGAGGGGATCGATCTGGTGGCCGAGCGGCTCCGGGAGCTGGCCGCCGAGGCCGCCGCGGCCGCCGAAGAGCGGAAGCCGTACGTGGTGCTCCGACCGGGGCGGCCCACGTTCGTGGTCCGGCGGGAGGGCGAGCGGTTCCGCGTGATCGGGCGAGCGGTGGAGCGGTGGGTAGCGGAGACCGACATGGAGGACCCGCGACAGGTGAGCGCGCTCCAGCGCAGACTGGTCAAGGAAGGGGTGGAGCGGCAGCTCGCGGCCATAGGAGCCCGCCGGGGAGACGAGGTCGTGATCGGGTCCAGCGCGTTCGAGTTCTTCCCGGAGGAAGGGGAGGCAAGCGATGGAACGGGTTGAGGAGTTCCTGCAGGAGGAGGCAGAGTCCTGGAAAGACGTGTCCTCACTCGTGGCCAGTCTCACCCGGGAGCAGCTCGAACAGCAGGGGATGAACGAGGAAGGGTGGTCGGTCAAGGACCTGCTTTGGCACTACGGGTGCTGGTCGGCCCGGACGGTCCGGGAGATCGAGCGGATCCGCGAGGGCACCTACGACGGGTACCACGACGACACCGACGCGCTGAACGCGGAGTTCCTGGTGGAGGGGCGTCGGTGCGACCTGGCGACGGTGAAGGCCGAATGGGTGTCGGCTCGGCAGATGTCCCGGCAGGCCATCGCCTCGCTGTCTCGGGCGACGCCGGAGGCCGAGGATTGGTTCGAGGAGTCCGGCCCCATCCACTACCGGGAGCACCTGAAGGAGCTCCGGCCCTGGGTCGAGAAGCTGATAGCGGGCCGCGTAGGATAGTCGGGTGGGACGACGGCTCGGGGTCATGGGCGGCACCTTCGACCCCATCCACTTCGGACACCTGGTCACCGCCGAGGAGGCGCTCGCCCAGTTCGAGCTGGACGAGGTCGTGTTCATCCCCACGGGACAGCCCTGGATGAAGGAACATCCCGTGGCCGCGCCCGGCGAGGACCGGTACCTGATGACGGTGATCGCAACGGCCAGCAACCCGCGGTTCTCCGTGTCGCGTCTGGAGGTCGAGCGCGAAGGGTCGACCTACACCGTCGACACCCTGCGGGCCCTGGCAGCGGAGCGGCCCGACGCCGAGCTGTTCTTCGTCACCGGCGCCGACGCCATGCTCGAGATCCTCCATTGGAAGGACCCCGAGGAGGTCCTGTCGCTCGCCCACTTCATCGCGGCCACCCGGCCCGGGTACGACATCGCGGTGTTCGAGGCCGGTGCTCCCGCCCAAAACGCCCGGGTGTCGGTGATGAGCATCCCGGCGCTCGCGATCTCCTCCACCGATATCCGGCGACGGGTCAAGGGGGGGAGGCCCATCCGGTACCTGGTGCCCGAGGGCGTGAAGAGCTACATCGAGAAGGCGGGCCTGTACCGGTGACGCGCGTCCTCGAGGAGAGCCGCGAGGCCGCACTGACGGCGGCCCGAGCGGCCTCCGCCAAGCAAGCCGAGGACGTCGTGGTGATCGACGTCTCGCAGATCATCGTGATCACCGACTACTTCGTGATCTGCTCCGGCACCAGCGACCGGCAGGTCAAGACGATCGCCGAGGAGGTCGAGAAGGCCCTGAAGGGCGACGACCGCCGCCCGGTTCGCCGAGAGGGGGAAACGGAGGCCCGGTGGATCCTGCTCGACTACGTGGACTTCGTGGTCCATGTGTTCGCCCAACCGGAACGGGACTACTACGAGCTGGAGCGCCTGTGGCTCGACGCGCCGAGGGTGAATTGGGAAGAGTCCGAGGCCGCGTCCTCCGGGTAGACTCGCGATCGCCGGGCCCGTAGCTCAGTTGGTAGAGCGCTTGGCTGGCAGCCAAGAGGTCAGGGGTTCGAGTCCCCTCGGGTCCACCACCAGAACCCCTGATCAGGGTGAGGGATACCAAACGGTGATCCATCATGCAGGCACCGCGTGTTCCTAGTGGATCAGCCCACCAGGACATCATGTCGCTCGATCTGGGGGGACTTCATCCACCGGAGTGACCAGGCGAAAGCACTCCGGCACCTTTAGATCGAGTCCTCGGTGGGCCTCTGGGAGTTGCAGTGGCACTCATACGCGGCAAGGAGCCTGTCGAGATGTCTCCGGCCGAGTACGAGGGTTTGGCTCCTTCGCGGCCTGAGTTTCTGCACGCGACGCGTAGCCGCGGTACCTCGACCGGCTCGTCGGCGTTCGAGAGCTTCCGCCGGGTAGTGACGGCCGCTGGACCGACGCTACGGTAGGGGGACGAACAACGCGATCTGCACATCGAGCCGGTCGGCGACCTCGTCGAGGTGCCGGCCGGTGAGCAGTTCGACGCGTCGCAACCGATACCGGGCCGTGTTGTGATGGATGTGGAGGTTGGCGGCGGTGGCGCGCCAGCGTCCTCCGTTCATCAGGAACACGCGGAGCGTCTGCATCAGCTCGGTTCCGTGGTCGAGGTCCCATCGCTCGACCGGGCCGAGCACCTGCTCGCGGAAGCGGCTCAATACCTCGGGATCGAGGAGGGCGAGCAGCAGTGCGTGCGACCCGAGGTCGCGATGGCCGACGACCCGATGTCCGGGCGCTCGACCCCTGGCGAGGTTGAGCGCCGCGACGGCCTCGTTCAGGGACCTGGCAACCTCGGTCGCGCCCAGGCCCGCGCCTCCACCGCCAACCGTCGGGTGGCCGCCCATGTCGGCCATCGCGGCGGCCGCCGATCCAAGGGCGTTGCTTCCGGTGGGCTGCGCGAGGGCGATCACCGAGTCGGCGTGCGGCGCGAGCGCGAAAGGCCCGCCCGTGGCCTCGAGCGCCGCCGCCACCTCGCCGATGTCATGCGCGAACGCGAGGATCGTGATGGGCCGTTCCGGATCGAGGCCGACCGCGACGGCCCTGGCGGCGAAGCCCTGCGGGGAGAGACCGCCGGCTCGCAGGAGGTCGACGAACTCCTGCGCGATGCCCAAGAGCGCCTGACGCTCGGAACGGCGCCACCCGCTCTCGAGCTCAACGTAGTCGGTTACCTGGTTGATCACGATGCGGGCCTCGTCGTCGATCTCAGAAGGTGTCGCCCGCACGACCAGCACCGGGGCCACCTGGGGTGTATGGCCGGTCGACCCGAACGCGGTGAGGCCGGGCTCGATCTCCAAGGGGAGGCTTCGGCGGCGAGCGATCGTCGCGGCGCGCGGTGCCTGCTCTGAAGAAGGCGGCCGACCGGTCGCGGCGAGGACGCGTCCGCCTGGGCTCACCAGCGCGGCATCGAGGCCGGTCTCGTTGCGAAGAACATGGAGGAGGAACTCGATCCCTCGCCCCTCCGAAAGGCCCCGTAGCATCGTTCGGGAACGCTCGAGATGCTCTCGGAACACCGAGCGCTGGTCCTCGGCGTGAGCGGCAGCGACCGCGTCGGAGATCGCGACGAAGGACAGGTCTTCGGGGATCTCGATCAACGGCATCGATCTCCGCTCGCACGCGTCGGCCACATCGGCGGGGATCTGCCCATGGGGCGTCCCGAGGCCGAAGCCGAGTGCGGCTGCTCCGGCCTGGGAGAGCTCCGAGATCCACACGTCGGTGGGCACCTCACCGTGCCAAAGCCCATTGGTGAGCACCAATTCACCCGGGAGGACGTAGCGTCCGGGTTGCTGCAGGTCTGTCGTGTGGACGCTCCGGATCTCGCGGCCCTGCTCAACCGCGCTGGCCACCAACCGTAGCCTGAGACTGCGAAGAGCAACGAGATCACAAACGGTCGTCGTCAAGTTTGTTCGGTCGGAGGATATCCCGGCGCCGGTAGTCGCCGCTAGTCTCCCCAGCAGTCGTCGGGTGGGGGTCGGGCGGCAGTGCTGGCAGGGGCAGGCACCGAGACTTTCGACGTCGTCGTGGTCGGCGGCGGCGTCTCAGGGGGGCTCCCAGCGGCCACCTACCTCCAGAAGGCCGGCCTACGCGTCTTGATCGTCGAAGCGAACTCCGAGCTCGGCACGTTCTGCTGCACGCACGAGACGTGGCCGCAGACCCTCGATAGCCCCCACGTGGGTGTGAGTTTCGCGGGCAACTCCCCGGTCATCGAGGATCTCGAGTTGGAACGGTATGGGTTCAGGTTCGCAGCGAGCCCGGTGATCCTCGCCACCACCTACCGCGACGGGACGAACTGCCTAATCTGCCAGAACCCGGAGCGGACGGCGCAGAACTTCACCCTGCACTCTCGGCGCGACGGCGATCGGATGTTCGAGATCCAGAGCCGCGTCGACGAGACGATGGTCGAGTTCAACGAGATCAATGCGTTCACCCCCCATCCGGACCCGTCGAAGCTCGATCGCATCTTCGAGATCTGCGCTTACGCGATGGGTTTCTCCACAGAAGAGATGTCGCAGATGACGGGGCCGGAGCTGTGCGAGCGGACCTTCGAGTCGGACGCCTGCCGGCAGATCCTCATGACCCCCGTGGCCTTTTGGGAGCACGGTGCCCCATTCGCCCGCGGACAGGGTGCCTACGGTGTGACCTTCGGGCTCTATTACACGACCGGCGTGGGGGTCGGGGGGAACGAAGTGCTGGTCGATGCGCTCACACAGTGCTTCCTCGATCATGGCGGGACGATCCTTACGAACAGCACGGTGGACCGGATCCTGGTGCAGGGCGGGCGGGCCCATAGCATTGTGCTGTCCGACCGCTCGCTCTTGCCCGGCGCGCAGATCTACGCCCGTGTGGGGGTCATCTCCAATGCCGGTGTACCCGAGACCCTTCGGCTCGTGGGCGAGGGATTGGTCATGGCGGTCGACACCCGCCTCGGGGCGAAGATGCAGCATTGGAAGATGGGCCTGCGAGGATCGCACGTCACGTCGTGGCTCCTCGACCGACGCATATCGTGGGCGTCCTCACCCTTCGACCCGCTGATCGACGATGCGATCCTCGTCTACCGAGCGTTCGACTCGTGGGAGGGCACGAAGCAGTACATGGTCGACATGCTGGGCAACGACACGTGGAAGGCGTCGGGCCAGCTGATGGAGTTCACGTACCCCGCTCCGGCTGACCCAACCAGCATCTCTCCCGAGGGCCATGCGATCCTCCGAGCGGAGGAATGCTTCCCCTACCCGTTGCACGGGCTCGGCGGCCCGGAGGCGTGGGACGGCGCGATCCGCCACGATCTTCTCGCGGCCCGCAACGAGATGATGGCTCAGCTGATTCCGGGATGGCACGACATGGTGCTCGACCAGTACGAATGGACACCACTGGACAATTGGCGCCTGAACCGCTCGGCCAAGTTCGGGCAGGTAGTCGGGGGCGACTTCAGCGAGGATCAATGGATCCTCGGACGGATGCCCTACCGGATGCCCGTTTCCGGCCTGTACATGTCGAACGGGGTCTGGCCGGTCGGACTGAGTTGGATGGCAGCTGGCTACAACGCCGCACAGGTGGTAGCCGAGGACGCCGGGATCCGGAACCAGACGTGGTGGAAAGCCCGCCCGTTCGAATGGTACGCGTCGAACCTTGAGCGGCTCCTCGCTCCGCTCGGGCTCCGGGGTATCGCGATCACCGGGGCCGACGATGCGTGAGCGGTCCTGCGACGTCGCCGTCGTCGGTGGCGGGCCCAACGGGTTGACGGCGGCCGCCTACCTGGCGCGAGCCGGGGCCAAGGTGATGGTGCTGGAGCGCCGCTTCGAGCGGGGTGGAACGTTCGCCACGGACGATTACTCGACGCCGTTCCTGT
>JAHEXX010000158.1 GCA_023251895.1 bacterium | reverse complement strand
GGGTACACCCCATGCCGCTGGACGTGTGCGGCGCCGAAAGCCAGGGACAGATCGGCTATCTGCTCCAGGTCACGATCGGCGATGTGTTCTTCGAACGGGGGATGGAGCGGCCGGTGGCCACCGTCCTCACGCTGACCCGGGTTCGCCCCGATGACCCCGCGTTCCAGGACCCCACGAAGCCGGTCGGGCCCTACTACGAGGAGGAGGAAGCCGGGAAGTTGGCGGCCGAGCGCGGCTACACGATGAAGCCCGACGCCCACGGCGGCTGGCGGCGGGTGGTCCCCTCGCCCGCGCCGTACTCCATCGTGGAGGCGCCGGTTATCCGCCGGCTCGTCGCCGACGGTGTCATCGTGATTGCTTCCGGAGGCGGGGGCGTGCCGGTGGTCGAGGACGGCCCGCGCCTGGTGGGGGTGGAGGGAGTCGTGGACAAGGACCTGGCGGCGGCCATCCTGGCCCGCGAAGTCGAGGCGGCGGTGCTCCTGATCCTCACCGACGTGAAGGCCGTCCAGCGCGGGTTCGGCACGGACCACCCGGCATCGATCGAACGGATGAGCGCGATCGAGGCCCGGGAGCTGCTGGCAGCCGGGGAGTTCGGCGCCGGCTCGATGGGCCCCAAGGTCCAGGCCGCGACCGGCTTCGTCGAGGCCACGGGGGGCCGAGCCGTCATCGCGGATCTGCAGGACGCGCCGGCGGCATTGGCCGGCGGAGCGGGCACCGTCATCGAGTAGCGCGACGGGATACGCTCCCGCAGTGCGGGTGGTCGTCTACAACGTGCGCGGCTTCCGGGCCGGCGTGGACCGCGTGGCGGAGGTTGCGGACGAGCTCCGCCCGGACATCCTGCTGCTCCAGGAATCCGGGGGTCGTCGGGCATTGAAGCGGTTCGCCCGCGAGGTGCGGATGGACGCTGCTGCCGATCCACGGACCCCCCTGCGCCGCAGGGTGAAGATCGCCGTTCTGGTCCGCTCGCCCTGGCGGATCGTGAGCCACCGCCTGCACAGGTTCGAGCGTTCCCGGCCCTTCTACCCTCGGGGTGCCCTGATCGCGCAGGTGGGCCGGGCGGGACGCCGGCTGTGGGTCGTTTCGATCCATCTGGGACTTGCCCCGGTGGAACGGCGCCGCCACGTGGAGGAGCTCACGGACCTGGCCCGGGGCCTTGCCGGCCCCGTCCTGATCGGCGGAGACCTGAACGAGCTACCCGGCAAGCGCGCGGCCGCCTGGCTGGCCGACCGCTACTGGGACGCGTGGGACAAGGCCGGCGAGGGCGACGGAGCGACGTTCCCGGCGGCGGACCCGACCGCCCGCATCGACTTCCTGTTCGCCTCAGAGCAGGTGTCGGTCAGGGCGGCGTCCACGGCCAACAGCGGGGCTGCCCGGACCGCCTCCGATCACCGACCGGTTGTGGTGGATCTCTCGATCGAGGACTAGGTCCAGATCAGGACCGGCGGCCGGGGTTGCGGAAAAGCTGCAGGCCGGCGTACAAGGCGAACAGGCCCACGATGCCCGTGAGCGCGGCCAGCATGCCCGCGAAGATCCATTCCAGGAATCCGGAGATCGCCACCATGGTGTCCGGTCGCATCCTACTGCTGCGGCCGCTTGCCGCCCCAGCCCTAGAATCGGCCCCGTGAGGAAGATCGGGATCCTGACCGGCGGCGGCGACTGCCCCGGGCTGAACGCCGCCATCCGGGCCGTCGTTCGCTCCGCCATCGGGACCCAGGGCTGGCAGGTCCTGGGGTTCCGGAACGGCTGGCGGGGCGTCATGGACGGGGACGTCAGCGAGCTCACCATCGAGTCCGTCCAGGGCATCTTGCACCGCGGCGGGACGATCCTGGGGAGCTCCGGGGCGAACCCGTACCACGAGGGAGGGATCGAGCGGGTCCGGGCGGCGTTCCGGGACCTCGGCCTGGACGGGCTGATCGTCATCGGCGGCGAGGGGACGCTCGGCGCGGCCGCCCACATGACCGGTGAGGGCCTCCCCGTCCTCGGCATCCCCAAGACCATCGACAACGACATCTCCGGGACCGACTACTGCATCGGGTTCCACACGGCCGTTCAGATCGCGACCGACGCGATCGACCGGCTGCACAGCACGGCCGAGAGCCACCATCGGCTCATGCTGGCCGAGGTGATGGGCCGGAGCGCCGGCTGGATCGCGCTGCATACCGGGCTGGCCGGCGGGGCGGACATGATCCTGGTCCCCGAGCACCCGTTCGATCTGAACGAGGTGTGCGCGCATCTTCGGGCCCGACATCTGCGGGGCCACACGTTCTCGATCGTGGTGGTGGCCGAGGGGGCGGCGCCTGCGGAGGGCACTTTCGAGCTGCCCGATTACCCCAAGGACGAGCGAGGGTTCACCCGGTACGGGGGGATCGCCCACCGCCTGGCGCCCGAGATCGAGGGGCAGACCGGATACGAGACCCGAGTGACGGTGCTGGGACACGTCCAGCGGGGCGGCTCCCCGGTCGCCCAGGACCGCGTGCTGGCAACGCGGTTCGGGATCGGGGCGGTCGACCTGGCCGCCCGCGACGGGTGGGGCCGGATGGTGGCCATCCACGGGGGCGACATCGCTGACGTCCCGCTCCAGGTGGGGGCAAAGGTCCGCCCCGTGCCGGAGGAGTTGTACCGTGTGGCCGAGGTGTTCTTCGGCTACTAGGCGCCGGGAGGTGCGGCGATGAAGGTCGGCATCCTGACGGGTGGGGGGGACGTCCCCGGGCTGAACGCCTGCATCAAGGCCGCGACCATGCGGGCCGTGGACGAGGGGCACTCCGTCATCGGCATCCGGCGCGGGTGGGGCGGTCTGCTCGAGACCGACCCGGACGACCCCGCGTCGGTAGGCGCCAACACCATGGCGCTCAACCCTGCGGCCGTGCGGACGATCGACCGTACCGGCGGGACCATCCTGCACACCTCCCGCACCAACCCCGCCAGGGTCCACCCGTCGGAGGAGCCGGAGTTCCTGAAAGAGGGCCGGGAGGACGAAGAGCCCCGCGACCACACGAAGCACGTGCTGCGCGTGATCGAGCGGCTGGGGATCGACGCGTTGATTCCGATCGGCGGCGACGACACCCTGTCGTTCGCGCTGCGGCTCCACGACGAGGGCGTCCCGGTGGTCGCCATCCCCAAGACGATGGACAACGACGTCCACGGCACCGACTACTGCATCGGGTTCTCCACCGCGATCACCCGGACCGTGATCTTCATCCACCAGCTTCGGACCAGCGCCGGCTCGCACGAGCGTATCGCGGTGGTCGAGGTATTCGGGCGGTACAGCGGCGAGACCTCCCTCGTATCCGCGTACCTGTCCGGCGTGGAACGGGCCGTGATCTCCGAGGTGCCCTTCGACATAGAGAAGCTCGCGTCGCTCCTGATGAGGGACAGGGAGGAGAACCCCAGCCGGTACGCGATGATGACCATCTCCGAGGGCGCCCAGATGGTGGGGGGCGAGATGATCATGGGCGGCAAGGAGGACGCCTACGGCCACAAGAAGCTCGGCGGGATCGGTGTGGAGACGGGGCTGGTCCTCCACGAGATCACCGGCGTGGACATCATCAACCAGCAGATCGGGTACCTGATGCGGTCGGGGAGCCCGGACTCGCTGGACCTGATGGTCGCGATCAACTACGCGGTCATGGCCACCGACCTGGTGGCCGAGGGGCACTTCGGCAGGCTCGTGGCGCTGCGGAACGGGAACTACGCGAACGTGCCCCTCGGGGTGACCCGCCAGGGCGTCAAGCGAGTGGACGTCGGCGCGCTGTACGACGTGGACGAGTATCGGCCCAAGATCCGCCACGTCGACGGCAAGCCGATGTTCCTGTACTAGGCCGCGGCGCGCTCGTCCGCTTCTCGCCTGGCCGCCGCACGAGGGGCGACTCGCTCGGTGAGGATGACCCCGGCCACGACGAGCGCGCCTCCCACCGCCACGAAGATCGTCAGAGGTTCGCCCAACACCACGGCGGCCCAGACCAGCGAGATCGGCGGCACCAGGTACACCCATGCCGCCACCTGGGTAGCCGGCAGGACCCTGAGGGCGTAGAACCACACCGAGTACGCGTAGACGCTGCAGGCGAAGGCCAGGAACGC
>JAHEXX010000076.1 GCA_023251895.1 bacterium | reverse complement strand
CGTGGAGGTCGCGGCCGCCGCGGAGGCCGCGGCCGCCGCCGAGCGGGAGCTTCTCGCCGGCGGCGCCGGCGAGATCCTGGCGGAACTCCTGTCGTGACCGGCCGGCCCCTCGCGGGCAAGGTCGTGCTGGTCACGCGGCCCGCCGATCGCGTCGACGCCCTCGTGAAGCTGCTCCGCCGCGAGGGGGCCGTCCCCATCCTGGCGCCCGCGATCGAGATCGCGCCCGTGCGTCCGGCGGCGCTGACCCGAGCACTATCGGACCTCGCCGCGGGGGGGTTCGCCTGGATCACCCTGACCAGCCTGGTCACCGTCGACGTGCTCGCGGCGCGCCTGTCGCCCCGGGACGTGCGGGCGAAGGTCGCGGCGGTGGGCGAGGGCACCAGCGAGGCCTTCCGCCGGTGGGCCCGGCGCGAACCCGACGTGGTCCCTCGTGCCTTCACCACCACGGCCCTGGCCCGCGCGTTCCCGCGCGGTCAGGGCCGCGTCCTCTGTGCCCGCGCGGACATCGCTCCGGAGGGACTGGAGGACGCCCTGGCCGCCAAGGGCTGGACCCCGGTCCGGGTGGACGCCTACCGCACGCGGATGCCTCGCGCGCTTCCGAAGGAAGCGCGCGAGGCCCTTCGTCACGGACGGGTCGACGCCGTGACCTTCACCAGCGCCTCGACCGTTCGCGGTTTCGTCGGAGCCCTAGGTCAGGTGAAGGGGAACCCCAAGGTCGTGTGCATCGGTCCGGTGACCGCACGCGAGGCACGCGAGCACGGCCTCCGCGTGAGCGCCGTGGCGGATCCTCACACGATCGAAGGGCTGGTCGCGGCGGTGGACCGCATCCTCGCGCCACGGCCTCCTTCCAGTCGGGGGGCGTCCCGGGCGAAGCGGTAGCATCCGTGGCGTGAGCTTCCCTCAGAGCCGTCCCCGCAGGCTGCGCCGCACGCCGGCGCTGCGTGAGCTGATCCGCGAAACGGAGCTCGCGCCGCGCCACCTGATCGCGCCCCTTTTCGTGAAGGAGGGCATCCTCGAGCCGCAGCCCATCGACTCGATGCCCGGTCAGCACCAGCACACGCTCGAATCCCTCCGCAAGGAGGCCCACGAGATCGCGTCGAAGGGCGTGGTCGCGTTCATGCTGTTCGGCGTCCCAGAACGGAAGGACCCCCAGGGCTCGGAGGCGTGGAACCCCGACGGCATCGCCCAGCGCGGGCTTCGCGTGTTGCGGGAGGAACTGGGCCACGACCACGTGGTCGTCGCCGACCTGTGCCTGGACGAGTACACCGACCACGGGCACTGCGGCGTACTCGACGCCGAGGGGCACGTGGACAACGACCGTACGGTGGAGCTCTACCGGCGCATCGCCTTGGCGCAGTCCGTGGCCGGCGCCGACATGGTGGGGCCGTCGGGGATGATGGATGGCCAGGTCGCGGCGATCCGCGAGGCGCTGGACGAGGCCGGCCTGGAGCGGGTCGGCATCATGGCCTACGCGGCGAAGTTCGCGTCGGCGTTCTACGGGCCGTTCCGGGAGGCTGCGGAATGCGCGCCGCGGTTCGGCGATCGGAGCGGCTACCAGATGGACCCGCCCAACTCGGACGAGGCCATCCGCGAGATCCGCGCCGATATCGAAGAGGGAGCGGACATCGTGATGGTCAAGCCGGCACTCCCCTACCTGGACGTGGTGCGCCGAGCGAAGGACGAGACCCGCTTCCCGCTGGCCGCCTACAACGTGAGCGGCGAGTACGCGATGCTCAAGGCCGCCGCGCGGAACGGCTGGCTCGACGAACGCCGGGCCGTGCTCGAGGTGCTGACCTCGATCCGCCGTGCTGGGGCCGACCTCGTCCTGACGTACCACGCGAAGGACGCCGCCGACTGGCTCACCGGGTGAGCCGGAGCCGCCAACAGGCATGAACCGGAACGACGAGCTGTTCGAGCGCGCTCAGCGCGTGATTCCGGGCGGTGTGAACTCGCCGGTGCGCGCTTTCCGGGCCGTCGGCGGAACCCCACGCTTCATCGCAGAGGGACAGGGCGCGTACCTGATCGACGCCGACGGCAACCGCTATCTCGACTTAGTGCAGTCCTGGGGAGCGCTGCTGTTCGGGCACGCCCGCGAGGAGATCATGCGCGCGGCCGGCGAGGCAGCAACCCGAGGAACATCGTTCGGTGCCCCCACCGAGCTCGAGGTCGAGCTGGCCGAGCGGATCACCGACGCCATGCCCAGCGTCGACATGGTCCGCCTGGTCTCGAGCGGCACGGAGGCCGCGATGAGTGCGATCCGCTTGGCCCGCGGATCGACCGGCCGGCCTGGAGTGATCAAGTTCGACGGCTGCTATCACGGACACTCGGACCCGATGCTCGCGAAGGGCGCCGGCTCCGGGGTGGCGACGTTCGGCATCCCCGGCTCGCCTGGAGTGACCGAAGGTGCCGCGCGCGACACGCTGACCGCTCCGTACAACGACCTCGGCGTGGTGGCAGCGCTGCTCGACGCGCACCGCGACACCGTGGCTTGCGTGATCGTGGAGCCCATCGCCGCCAACATGGGCGTCGTCCCGCCGGAGCTCGGGTTCCTCGAAGGCCTCCGGGATCTGTGCGACCGGCATGGCGCCCTGCTGATCTTCGACGAGGTCATCACCGGGTTCCGGGTCGCGTACGGCGGCGCTCAGTTCCTGTACGGCGTGACCCCCGACCTCACGGTACTGGGAAAGGTGATGGGCGGGGGTTATCCATGCGCCGCATTCGGTGGACGAGGGGACGTCATGTCCCGCCTCGCGCCGATCGGACCCGTGTACCAGGCGGGAACCCTCGCCGGGAACCCCGTGGCCGTGGCCGCCGGCATCGCCACCCTGGACCTGGCACGGGAGCGCGACCCTTATCCGGAGCTCGACGCTAGGGCGGATCGGCTGACCGCCGGATTGGCCAAGGCCTTCGAGGAGACGGCCACCCGGTGCACGATCAACCGCGTCGAGTCGATGTTCAGCTTGTTCTTCACGCCTGGGCCGGTCCGCAACTACGAGGAGGCCGCGGCGGCCGACCACGAGCGGTACGCGCGGTTCTTCCACCACATGCTCGAGCGGGGGGTGTACCTGCCGCCCTCCGGCTACGAACTGTGGACGCTCTCCGCCGCGCACACCGATGAGGAGATCGACACGACGATCGAAGCAGCCGCGTCGTTCCCGGGCTGACCCGCGGGCGCAGGAAGCGGGCGGACCGCGTCAGCCGGCCCGGGCCAGCATGCCCGAGCGAGGCCGGGCACGGTGGTCCTGCCGGGCGTCAAGGGCCACGCAGATCGTCCCGATCTGCTCTCCCTCCGCGTCGGCAAGCGGCGTCACCCGGCAGTGGAACAACCGGCCCGACAGGCGCATCTCGAACGATACGGCTTCGCCGGCCAGCGCTCGCAGGTGCGCCGCGATGACCGGGAATCGGGGGTCGTCGGTTTCGAAGAAGTCGAACAGGGTGACGCCGACCATCTGGTTCGGACCCAGGCCGACCGCGCGCAGGCCGGCCCCCGTCGAGGACGTGAAGCACAGCACCAGGTCGGTGGTCCACACCAGGATGGGGAACTGCTCCACCAGGAAGCGCGGGACGTCGATCTCGTCCAACGGGGCCACCCGCAGCGACGGTTCCTCCTGTGCCACATCGACCACGACCCCACGCAGTTCCCACTGCCTCATCGGTTCCCTCCTCGGTGGCACCACGGTACGGACGAGATCCCGACACGGATATCCACGTACCGGCCGATTTCCCCCCTCGCCAGGACGGGGGACAAGGGGTTCCTGGAGCCGGACCCGGGGGCAGCCCTTCCGGGTCCGGATCAGAACTTCGGCTCGACCCCGTGCTCCCTGGCCCGCTGGCGCATCTGCGGATACGCGGTCTTGCCGGGCGTGCCCACCAGGATGAACTCCTGGTGCTCGTCGCTAACGACGGCGACGAGCGACTGGCTGTCTTCGGCCTCGTACAGGAGACCGGTGTTCGTGCAAACCCACGCGCCCTCGGGGAGCTCGGCGGCATCCCGGAGGGAGATGCGAGCACCGATCTCGTCCGACGCGGGGCCCTTGCGGTGAACCTTCTGCTCTACTGCCATGGTGCCTCCTAGCGGTAGGACGTGGCTTGGGCTGCCCCCAGACCGGATCCTTGGCATTGATTCGGCCGAGACGTCCGTGGGTTCGGCCAGAAACCGGTTCGAAACCGTCGCCCAACCCGCTTCTTACGAGTGAGACCCCTCGGCCTTTTCCGCGAGCATGGCCCGGTGCTCACGGTCGGCCTTGGCCGCGAACACGAAATCGGCCTCGTGGAGGCCGTCGATCTTATGGGTCCACACGGTGAGGACGACCTTCCCCCACGCGAGGTGGATGTCGGGGTGATGGCCGACCGCCTCGGCCAGCTCGCCGATCCGATCGGTGAAGTCCAAGGCCTCCCGGAAGTCCCTGAACCGGTAGGACTTCTCCAGGTGGTGGCCGTCCACGACCTGCCATTCCCCGCCCAGGTCGGCCCGGTACCGCTCGAGCTCCTCGCCGACGAGCGGTGGGACGCCGCCTCGGCACGGCACGCACTCCATGGACGCCAGATCGCGCATCGTTCCCTCCTAAGCCAGATCGGCCAGGGCAGCCCGGACGTCCTTGCGGATGCCGGTGACGAAGGGGACCTCCTCCTTCGTGTACCGGCGGGCATTCGCGTCTCGGAGCCGGCGGATGCAATCCACGATGCGGTCCAGCGCGTCGGCCTCGAAGGCCAGGATCCACTCCCAATCGCCGATGCCGAACGCGCTGGTCGTATTCGCCAGGACGTCGGGGAACTCACGACCGATCCCGCCGTGCTCGCGGAGCATCTCGGCCCGCTCCTCCGCCGGGAGCAGGTACCACTCGGGGGTTCGCACGAACGGGTACACACACAGGTAGCGCTTGGGCGGCTCGCCCCGGACGAACGCGGGGACGTGATCCCTGCTGAACTCGGCGGGCTTGACCACGCCCATGAACGACCACGACAGCTCGAGAGCCCGGCCGATCTGGGTCCGCCGGAACGACACCAGCAGATCCTGGAGCGCGTCGGCCGACGGCCCCACCCACCATGCCATGAGGTCGGCGTCGGGGCGGAAGCCCACGGTGGAGTAGGTGCCGCGGATCGTGACCCCCCGGTCGCCCCATTCCTTGAAGAGGTTCTCCACCTCCTGAGCCGCGTCGTCCTGCCCGAAGTCCCGGACGTCATCCGAGGCTACGAAGACCGGATAGTAGGCGTACGTCAATCCGTCCATGCGAGCTCCCTTCCCCGATCGGCTGGTTCCCCGCCGAGGATCCGCTTCGCGACATCGTCCGCCTGCCGCGCCGAATCCGCCAGGCCGACGCCCCGGTACGCCGACCCCGTGACGAAGATACCCGGCGGCAGCGCCCCCTCGATCTCCGCCACCGCGTCCAGGTGCCCCACCTCGTATTGGGGCATGGCCCGGCCCCACCGCACGACGCGCGCCACCTCCGGCGCCGGCGGCAGCTCCACCACGGCGGCCAGATGGCGGCTCACGGCCTCGACGATGTCCTCGTCCGCCGCGTCCAACACGTCCTCTGCCCCGGCCCCGCCCACGAAGCAGCGCACCACGGCACGGTCGTCGAACGAGGGCTGCGGCCACTTCCGCGACAGGAAAGTCGCCGCCGTCATGGGAGCCTTGCCCACGGGGACCACGAACCCGGTCGCCTCCGGGAGCGAATCCGCGGTCCCCGGCGGATAGACCGACAGAACGACGGCCGTGGACACGTATGGGATCCCCCGGAGCGAAGCGACCGCGTTCGGCGCGACCTCGCTCACGAGGTCGGCCGCGACGAATGCGGGCGTCGCCAGCACCACGGCGTCGGCGGGCGCCAGCCTGCGCTTGGCCTCCACCGCGAACCCGTCTGGACGTCGATGCACGCGGGTGGCCGGCGTGCGGGTCAGGATGCGGCCGGCCCCGACCGACTCCACCAGCCCCTCCACGAGTCGCTCGAGTCCGCCCGACAGCCCAAGGAACATTGGGCCGCCGGCCGCCGGGCCCATGTCGCGGAGCATCCGCCGCACCGCCTGCGCACCGCGGATCAGGCTCCCTTGTTCCCGTTCCCACTCGGCGAGCTCGGGGAAGGTGGCCTGCACCGATAGGCGATCCACGTCGCCGGCGAACAGCCCCCCGAGCAGCGGCGCCACGGCCGCGTCCGTGGCCTCGTCGCCCAGCCGTCGCCGAAGCAACGAGCCGAGCGACTCGTCGGTCCGTTCCCTCCGCGCCCTGCGGACCAGGTCCTGCGCCGCCCGGCGGCGACCGGACCGGGACACGCCGGGCCACCGGAACACCTCCGCGAGGTCTCCGGGGATGCCGAACGGCGCGTCGGGTGGGTACCGGACCAGCCCGCGTTCCGTCCACAGGAACGCGCCGCTCGCGTCCGGCGCGATCAGGTCGTCGCCGAGGCCGAGATCCCGGCAGAGCTCCGCCGCCCACGGCTTGCGGGACACGAACGACTCGGGACCGGCGGGGATGGAAAGCCCGCCGACCTGGACCGAGGTCACCTTACCGCCCGGTTGGTCGCCGGCCTCCATCACCGTGACCTCCGGGGGGGCGGCCCCACCGGCGCTGGTCAACAGTCTGTACGCCGTGGCCAGGCCGGCGACGCCGCCCCCCACGACGACCACGCGCTCCGTCATGCCCCCACCAGGTGATCCCGCACGACCGCCGCCAACGCCGCGACGAACCGAGGGTCGTCGTTGGGCATCTCGGTGCGGACGAACGTCACGCCGGCCTCCTGCGCGATCGTCTTCGCCTGGATGTCCAGGTCGTACAGCGTCTCCAGGTGGTCGGCCACGAACCCCGCGGAACACACCACGACCGCGGGATGGCCGGCCGCGGCCAGATGCAGGATGACCTCCTCGATCGGTGGGCCCCACCAGGGATCGGCCGTCCTCCCCGCGCTCTGCCACGCGATCGTGTAGTCCTCGAGGTCGAGCTTCTCCGCCACCAGGTCGGCGGTCTCCCGCAACCCGTCGCGGTACCGGCACGACGCGTCGCAGTCGCAACGGAGACAGCGCAGGCTGCCGTCGTGGGCCGTTCGAACCGGAAGGCTGTGCGCCGAGAAGATCACGGCGACACCCGCACGCTGAGAGGGCTCCAGCTCGGCCAGCGCGTCCTCGACCCTCGAGGCCAGGAACCTCACGAACGCCGGATGGTCGTGCCACGAACGCACGAACGTGAATGTCGGCCCCCCGCCGTCATCGTCGACGGCCTGCAGAACCCGCTCCACGTACGTCTCGACCGACATCCCCGACCAGTGCGGGGCCATCACGATGCCAACGGCACGCTCGATGCCGTCCTCGTGCATCCTGACCACGCCCTCCGGGATGAACGGCGGCGAATGCTTCATACCGAGGTAGGCCCGGAACTCGTCGCCACCCTGCGCGCTCAGCGCGGCGGCCAGCCCTTCCGCCTGCTTCGTTGTGGTCTCCAGCAGCGGGAAACGGTTGCCGATCGACGCGTACCGGTCCCGCAGCTCCCGGAGTTGCTCCGGCGACGGCGAGTGGCCCCCCCGGATATCGGTGTAGTAGCGCTCGATGTCGTGGGGGCCGCTCGCCGTCCCGTACGCCATGACCAGCAGCCCGATCGGTCCGCTCACGGAGCGGCCGTCCGCTCATGCACGAGATCCACCAGCCTCCGCAGCGTGTCGGGGTCGGTATCGGGAAGCACGCCGTGGCCCAGGTTGAAGACGTGCCCCGGCCGTCCTGCGGCTCGCCGCAGGACGGCCAGCGCCTTGTGTTCCACCACGTCCCACGGGCCGAGGCACGCCGTGGGGTCCAGGTTCCCCTGGATGCCGACGGCGAAGCCGACCCGTTCCCACGCCAGATGCAACGGCGTCCGCCAGTCCACCCCCATCACGTCGCCGCCCGCGTCGCGCATCAGATCCAGGAGGTCTCCGGTCCCAACGCCGAAGTGGATCACCGGAACACCGAGCTCCAACCCTGCGAAGATCTCGCGCATCCACGGCAGCACGAAATGCGCGTAGTCGTCGGGGTCCAACGCCCCGACCCAGCTGTCGAACACCTGCACCGCTTGAGCGCCGGCATGCACCTGGGCGGCAAGGTGGTCCAGAACCATGTTGGTCAGGGCCCGCATCAGCCGTTCCCACATCTCGGGATCGGCCCGCATCAGCGTCTTGGTCCGCTCGTGGTTCCGGGAAGGCCCTCCGTCGATCAGGTAGCAGGCCAGCGTGAACGGCGCCCCAGCGAATCCGATCAGCGGCACGTCCAGCTCCTTCCGCAGCAGCCTGATGGCCTCGAGCACGTACGGGACGTCGGCCTCCGGCTCGAGCGGCCGGAGCCGGGCCAGGTCGGCCGCAGATCGGAACGGCTCGGCCACGACCGGCCCCGCGCCGGGCTCGATCCGCACGTCCACGCCGACCGCGGCGAGGGGCACCATGATGTCGGAGAACACGATCGCCGCATCGACGTCCATCCGTTGGAGCGGCTGGAGCGTCAGCTCCACGACCGTCCCGGGATCGCGGCACGTCTCGAGCACCTCCCGATCTCCCCGCAGCGCGCGGTACTCCGGCAGGTAACGCCCAGCCTGCCGCATGAACCACACGGGGGTCCGGTCCACGGGCTCGGCCCGACAAGCGCGCAGGAATCGGTCGTTCACGGGCCTCAGCATACGAAGTGGAGCGGAGCGGCTAGGTGGGCTCGATGCCGGCCGTCGGCGATTCGACCTCGAGCTCCGCCCGGACCCAGTGGGACTCGGCGACCGATCGTTCCTCGAGCACCGACCACACCGTGTCGATCAGCTGATGGAGATCGAACGGCTTGGTGATGTAGGCGGCCGCGCCGAGCCGGACGGCCCGGGACCGGTCCTCGGCGCCGGCTTTCGCGGTGCAGACGACCACGGGCACGTCCCGGCCGCCGGCCTGAGCCAGCACCGCCCAACCGTCCATCACGGGCAGCATCAGATCGAGCAGGATCAGGTCCGGCCCCTCCGCCTCCATCCGCCGCAGCGCGGTTCCCCCGTCGGCGGCGAGGGAGGTCATGAAGCCCGCGTGCTCCAGGTTTACGCGGAACAGCAGCAGGGTGTCGGGGTCGTCCTCGACGATCAGCACGTGGGGCCGCAGGCGCATCACACCTTCTCCTCGTCTGGACAAAGGGCGAGCGAGATGCAAACCGCGGTCCCGCCGGCGGGTGCGTCCTCGATCCACACCGACCCACCGCACGCGGTGACGAGCCCCCGAACGATCGGAAGCCCGAGGCCAAGGCCCGGCCGCCCCTCGGCCCTCTCCAGACGGGAGAAGCGCTCGAAGACCAGCTCCCGCTCCTCGGAGGGGATCCCAGCGCCCCGATCGATGACGGAGACGATCGCGGTCGACCCGTCCGTGCGGACCACGGCGCGCACCGGCGGCCTCCCGTACTTGTGGGCGTTGTCGAGCAGGTTGTCCAACACGCGGCGCAGCGTGTACGCGTCGCCGCGTACGAGGAGCGTCGCCGGCGCCTCCACCTCGACGGGCGAGCCGACCAGCTCGAAATCGCCCGCAGCCTCCCGGACCAGCTCGGCCACGTCCACGGGCGATGGTTTGGGCAGCACACCAGGTTGCTCGCTGCGTACCGTGTCAAGGAGGTTCTCCAGCATCTGGGCCAAGCGGCGGGCCTGGCGCTCGATGATCCCGGCCACCTCGTCGCGTGTCTCGGCGAGGTCCGGCCGCTGCAAGGTGCCGGATGCCGAAAGGATGGAGGTGAGCGGCGTGCGGAGCTCATGGCTGACCAGGGCCACGAACTCCGACTTCAGGCGATCGAGCTCGGTCAGCTCGGCGACGCGCGCCTGCTCGGCCTCGTACAGGCGCGCGTTGGCGATGGCGCCGGCGGCCTGCTCGGCGAACAGCGATAGGGCGCGCAAGTCATATTCGGTGAACCGGTGCCCGGCGTCCGTGTTGATGTTCAGCACACCGAGCAGCTCCTCCCGGTGGACCAGCGGAACGCACATGGCGCTCTCGACGGGCTCGGTCCGGTCCACCAGCCCGGGGAACTGCTCGGCATCGGCCCGCCCGTGGATCAGGAGCGGCTCACGGTCCAGCGCCACCCGGCCGGCGATACCCTCCCCGAAGGGGACCGCCCTGTCCCGGGCCCGCTCGTTCCCGCGAACGCAGGCAGCGGTCAGCTGCTTCGGTGCATCGACCAGCATGATCGAGCCGCTCGTCCCAAGCAGCAGCTCGAGCGCGCCGCCGAGGATGATGTCCAGGACGGAGTCCAGCTCCAGGACCGAGTTCATGGCCTTGCCCGCCTCGAGGAGCGCCGACACCTCCCGCAGGCGATTGGATAGGGCGGCCGTCAGGACCCGTTCGTCAATCAGCAGCCGGGCCAGCTTCCGCAGGTGCAGCTCCTTCTCGATTGCGTAACTGCAGAAGGCCAGCGAGAGCAAGACGACCCCCCACCGAAGGACCCGGGGGGTGAACCAGAAACGGAGTGGCTCGCCACCCCACATGGACAGCAGGGCCGTGGCGCCGCTGACCGAGACGAGCAGGACGGCGGTCAGGATCCACAGCTGCATCCGTCGCCGCTCGACGGCCTCCAGGGAGGGCGAACTGAAGCCGCGAAGGCCGACGACCTTCGCCTCCCGCCGGATCCGGTCCGAAACGCTGCTCGGATGTGCGCCGTCCACCCGACTCCCTTCCTAGGGAGTGCTATCGGGCGGTACGGGAGCAGCCTTGACTACGTAGTTCAGGGGAGCGGGAGGGGTGGGATTCGAACCCACGAACGGGTTGCCCCGCTAACGGTTTTCAAGACCGTCGCCTTCGTCCGCTCGGCCACCCTCCCAGCGGGCACTGTAGCCGTCCTACCAGGGCAAACGCTATCCTATCGGCGAGGCCGCTGGCCCCGGGGGCCTGGGGGCTGGCAAGATACGCCTCATGGACGAGCCCTTCGAACACATCGAGTAGGGGTACCGCGATCTCCTGGCGCAGATCCCGGCTGTGACCTACGTCTCCTCGGTCGACTCGCCGACCCAGGACCTGTACGTGAGCCCGCAGGTCGAGAGCGTCCTGGGGTACTCGCAGCAGGACTGGACCGCCTCCTCGCGGAGCGGATCCCGGCCGTCGCCTACACCTGGCACGTCGGCGCCGGGGCCCAGCGCCCAGCCAGGAGCAATTCGTGAGTCGACACATCGAGTGAACCCTGGGCTTCGCGCCCGAGGAGTACCGGCAGAGCACCGATTTCGCCCTCTCGCGGGCCCACCCCGATGACCGGGATCGCGTCCTTGTCGCGACCGAGCGCTCCGAGCTCACGGGGGAGCCCTTCAGCCTCGAGGACCGGATGCTGGCGAAGGACGGCCGGGTGGTCTGGGTCCACAGCAAGGCCACCCTCGTCCCGGGCGAGACCGGGCGCCCCCGCTTCTGGCAGGGCGTGGCCCTCGATGTCACCGCCCAGAAGCTCGCGGAGGAGAGCACAAGGGCCGTCGAACCGCGCTTCGCGGCGATGGCCGGCGGACCTCTCGAGGAGGCCCGAGCGCCTCGGAGCCACGACTAGCCTGGGCCACCTGGGCGTCGCCCCACAGGTACCGAAAGTCCGGGTTGTCCAGCTACCGAAAAATGGGTAGAAGTGACTATCTCCCCAGGTGGAAGGCAATCCGACATGGGAACCATGTACGCCGCAGTCGTCGAGCCACCCATGTCGAGGGCGCGGTCTCGAGGGGCCCTTCCCCGCACCGCGCTGATCGCGATGGTCGTAGGGATCCTGGCACCGGCAGCCTTCTCGGGCACGGCGGCGCTCTTCGAGTCGACCTCTACGGTGGGGGATCAGGGGTTCGCGGCCGGCACGGTCTACCTGTCCGACAACGACCAGGGTCGGGCCGCGCTGACCATGCCCAACGCCGCCCCCGGAGCCACGGAGACCTCTTACGTGGAGATCGCCTACGGCGGCACGCTGCCCTCGAGCGTGCGGCTGTACGCCGACGTGCGCGGCACAGGTCTCGACCGGTTCCTGACCCTTACCGTCACCCGGGGCACCGGAACCGGCTCCGGGTTCGCACCCGACGCCGTCGACTACGTGGGCGCGGGGCGCGGGGTCCTGTACGCCGGCACGCTGGCGGACCTCCCCACCTCGTACGCGAACGCGGTGATCGACCCGGACGTCTGGCAAGGTTCGCAGACGCGAACGTTCAGGATGGCGGTCGCGGTCGCCGACGACAACGACGCCCAGGGACGAACGGCGGATGTCGATTTCCACTGGGAAGCCCGGAACACGTAGGCGACGCGGGCGGGACGGCTAGGCCCGTGGTCGGAGCTCCCGCACGGGATCCGGGAGGTATGGGTGCAGCGCCTTGGGCAGCGCCACAGAGCCGTCGGCCTGTTGGTGGTTCTCCAGGATCGCGATGAGTGTGCGGCCGATGGCCGTGGCGGTTCCGTTTAGGGTGTGCAACACCTCGATCTGGCCGCCCGCCCGGCGGACCCGCGTCCCCATGCGCCGCGCCGAATAGTCCGTGTAGTTGGAACATGACGTCAGCTCCCGGTACCTGCCCTGGCCCGGCAGCCACACCTGGATGTCGCATTTCTTGGCGGCCGCGCTCCCAAGGTCGCCGGCGGCGATGTTCACCACCCGGTAGGGCAGCTCGAGAGCCTGGACGATCTCCTCTTCCATCGACACCATGAACTCGTGCTCGTCCCACGAGCCATCGGGCGTGGAGAAGCTGAACATCTCGACCTTGTCGAACTGGTGCACCCGGAACATGCCGCCTAAGTCCTTCCCGTAGGTGCCCGCCTCGCGCCGGAAGCAGGTGGAGTACCCCGCGTACCGCAGCGGAAGGTCGGCCTGCTCGATGATCTCGCCCGTACGGAACGCGGCAAGCGGCACCTCCGAGGTCCCCACCAGGTACAGCTGGTCTTCGGTCGTCACGTAGAGATTCGCTTCGTCGGTGGGAAGGAACCCCGAGCCGTACATCGCCTCCTCC
>JAHEXX010000157.1 GCA_023251895.1 bacterium | reverse complement strand
CTCTTGGGCAAGGCCGGCGACGACTCGCTGTACGGCGGCAGGGGCGACGACAGCCTGAAGGGTGGGCCCGGCACGGACCAGAAGAGGGGTGGCTCGGGCAGCGACTCCTGCGACGGGAACGTCTGCGCCGACGACGGCGGCCCCGGCGGCCAGTCCTCCAGGTAGGCACAGGCAACATCTCAAGGCCGAACGGGACCCGGTGGTCGACCGGGTCCTTCGGCGTCCGGCCTCGTCCGAGGCCGTCGAACGAGGGTTTCTCCGTCTCGCATCCTCAGTCCTGCCGCACCGACGAGCAGACACTGGCGAGTGCTCGCCGAGTGGCACGGGGTGTGGTGGGAGAGCACAATCCCGGCATGTCTCTTCGCGATGACGATTCCGAAAGAGGGAGGGCGTGAGCGAGGATCCGCTCGAGCTGGACTTGGAGACCATGCGAAAGCTGGGATACCGCACGGTCGACCTGCTGGTCGAACGGATCGCCGGCAACGGGGACGCGCCGGCGCTCCGGGCCGCGTCCAGGGAGGACGTGGAGGCCCTCATCGCCGAACCACCACCGGAGGGCCCGGGCGACTTCGATGAGCTCCTCAACCGCCTGGACACCAGGGTGCTCGCCTTCATGGGCAGGTTCGACCATCCGAGGTTCTTCGCGTACATCCCGGGCTCGGGCACGTGGCCCGGGGTCCTGGGCGACACGATCGCCGCCGCCGCGAACATCGACTCCGGCGGATGGCGGGAGGCGGCCGGGCCGAGCCAGCTCGAGGTCACGGTCCTGGACTGGTTCAAGGAATGGATCGGCTACCCGAGGGAGGCGGAGGGCATCCTGGTGAGCGGCGGCTCGGCTGCCAACATGACCGCTATCGCCTGCGCCCGCGAGGCGCTGCTCGGTCCCATGTCCGACCGGGTGGTGGCGTACGTGGGGGACCTCGGGCACTCCTCGATCGCCAAGGCCGCCCGAGCCCTGGGTTCCGCCCGGAGCAAGTCCGGATCCTTCCCTCGGACGATGCCTACCGGTTGCGAGCCGAGACGGTGGCTCAGGCCATGGATTCGGACGTCGCGCGCGGCCTCCAGCCTCTCATCGTGATCGCGTCGGCCGGGGCCACCAGCACCGGCTCGGTCGATGCCCTTCCGGAACTGGCCGAGCTGTGCCGGTCGCGCGGGGTGTGGCTCCACGTCGACGCGGCCTACGGCGGCTTCGCGGTCCTGTCGGAGCGGGGCGGAGAGGCGCTGGCCGGCATGGCCCTGTGCGACTCGATCACGCTGGATCCCCACAAGTGGCTCTACATGCCGTTCGAGGTGGGATGCCTGCTGGTGCGGGAGGGTCGCCTGCTTCGTTCGGCGTTCGAGGTCGTGCCCCACTACCTGGAGGACACCCGGGCGGCCTCGCGAGAGGTGAACTTCGCGAACCACGGCCTCCAGCTCACCCGGGCGGCCCGGTCGATCAAGGTCTGGTTGTCGCTCAAGTACTTCGGGGTGGGAGCGTTCCGCGCGGCCATCGACCGCGCCATGGATCTCGCGCTCGTGGCCCAGGAGCGGATCGAGGCCAGCGAGCGGCTCGAGCTGGTCACTCCGGCACGGTTGGGAGTGCTGACGTTCCGCCGTCGGTTCCCCGGCGTGGAGGATGAGGACGAGGCCGAGCGGCTGAACGCGGAGCTGGTCCGGATGCTGGCCGAGAGCGGCGAGGGATTGCTGTCGTCGACCCGGCTTCGAGGACGGTACGTGATCCGGTTCTGCGTCATGAACCACACGAGCTTGGCTCCCGACGTGCACCGGGTCCTGGACTTCGTGGAACGCGCGAAGGTCGAAGTAGACGCCGCCCGTCGCCCCAGCCCGCCGGAACACGTGACCGAGCTCGCGGTCAACATGGCCTGGCTGGCCCGACCCACGATCGACACGGCGATGCTCGGCGCGATCCCGCTGTTCCGCGACCTCGGCTCCGAGCAGGTTGCCCGGGTGCTGGCGGCGGCCCGCGAGGAGACGGTGGCGCCGGGGAAGAACGCGGTCACCCAGTGGGAATACTCCAGGGCGTTCTACGTGATCCTGCACGGGACTGCCGAGGTGCGCGCGGGCGGGCGGCGGCTCGCTCGGCTGGGGCCGGGCGACTTCTTCGGCGAGAACGCCGCGATCGATTGGGGCGCAGGGTTCAGCTATCCGCGCATGGCCTCGGTCACGGCCACCTCGGCCCTTCGCCTGCTGATGATCCCCGGCCGCCTGATCGACGAGCTGTTCCACACCGTGCCGGACGTCGAGCGGCAGATTCGGGCGGCCCAGCGGGAGCGTCTATCCCACCGGTGAGACGGGGCGAACCACTGGGCCAACCGTGGACCGAACGGCGGGTGCCGCCGGCGGCGCACCTGGGGTAGATTCCCGGATGAAGAGCGGGCCGCCCGGCCCGCGCATAAAACGCTTTCCCGAAAGGAACCCCGGCCGATGGCTCGTCGCTTGCTGATCATGGGTGCCGCGGGGCGCGACTTCCACAACTTCAACACCGTGTACCGGGACGACCGCAGGCACGACGTCGTGGCCTTCACCGCCACCCAGATCCCGTTCATCCATGACCGGACCTATCCCGCCGAGCTGGCCGGCGCACGATACCCCAACGGCATCAAGATCCACGACGAGAGCGAACTGTCTCGCCTGATCGAGGAACTCGAGGTTGACGACGTCGTGTTCGCCTACTCCGATGTCTCGCACGAGTACGTCATGCACAAGGCCAGCGAGGCCCTGGCTGCCGGGGCCAACTTCGTGCTGCTCGGCCCGAACGAGACCATGCTCGAGGCGAAGGTTCCGGTTGTCGCCGTGTGCGCGGTCCGCACCGGCTCCGGCAAGAGCCAGACCACCAGGGCGATCGCCGGGACGCTCAAGGAGGCCGGCAAGCGCGTCGTCGCCGTTCGCCACCCCATGCCGTACGGGGATCTCGTCGCTCAGCGGGTCCAGCGCTACGCCGAGCTCGCCGACCTCGACCGTTACGACACCACGATCGAGGAGCGGGAGGAGTACGAGCCGCACATCACCTCCGGCACGGTGATCTACGCCGGCGTCGACTACGGCGACATCCTGGGGCAGGCCCAGGAGGAGTGCGACGTGCTCCTGTGGGATGGCGGGAACAACGACCTGCCCTTCTACAAGCCCACCGTGCACGTCGTGGTCGCCGACCCGCTCCGGGTGGGTCACGAGATGGCCTACCACCCGGGCGAGGCCAACCTTCGGATGGCCGACGTCGTCGTGATCAACAAGATGGACTCGGCGTCGGTCGACGAGGTGAACGCGCTGATGGGAACGATCCACGAGGTGAACCCGGGCGCGACCGTCGTGAAGGCGAACAGCCGGGTCACCGTGGACGACGCCTCCGCCATCGCCGGCAAGCGCGTGCTGGTCGTGGAGGACGGTCCGACCCTCACGCACGGCGGGATGAAGTTCGGGGCCGGCGTGGTGGCGGCCCGCCTGAACGGCGCGGCCGAGATCGTCGACCCCCGGCCGTGGGCCATCGGCACGATCGACGAGACGTTCCGCAAGTACGACGTGGGCCCGGTCCTTCCGGCCATGGGGTACTCGGAGGGGCAGCTCGCCGAGATGGAGAAGATCATCGACGCGGCCGATGCAGACCTGGTCGTGATCGGCACGCCGATCGACCTCCGGCACGTGATCGATATCAAGAAGCCGGCCGTTCGGGTCCGCTACGACCTCGAGGTGCTGGAGGGCTGGCCCAGCCTCCGGGAGGTGCTGGCCCCCGTCCTCGGCCCGGCGTAGGCTCGGGGTCTTCCCCACATGGAACGAGTCACGATCGCCTTGGGCGGCAACGCGCTCCTGCGGCGCGGCGCCGAGGACACCTTCCAGGAGATGTACGCATCGGCTCGGTTCGCCGCCGAGCGGATCGCCGAGATCGCAGCCGCCGGCTGGGAGGTGGTCGTCACCCACGGCAACGGCCCCCAGGTCGGCCGGATCCTCCTGCAGCAGGAGGCCGCCGCCGGCTGGGTACACCCCATGCCGCTGGACGTGTGCGGCGCCGAAAGCCAGGGTCAGATCGGGTATCTGCTGCAGGTCACGATCGGCGATGTGTTCTTCGAACGGGGGATGGAGCGGCCGGTGGCCACCGTCCTCACGCTGACCCGGGTTCGCCCCGATGACCCCGCGTTCCAGGACCCCACGAAGCCGGT
>JAHEXX010000007.1 GCA_023251895.1 bacterium | reverse complement strand
ATGGGCAGGGCGCGAAGCGACTCCTCGAAGAACTGACTCATCCGCAGGCAGTCCGCGAGCGTCGCCAGCGAGTGATCCCACCCGTACTCCGCGCGGGGCGCGGCGTACCGCACGCCCTCGCGGACCACGTCCGCCAGAGGGGTTCCGATTCGCTGGAGCCGCATCGCGTCCCGCGCCACCCGCCCGACGTCGAGGTCGTCCATCGCTTCGACCAGGCTCCGGAAGAGGTCGGGTCGGATGATCTCGGCAGACGGGTCCGCGATGTCCACGAACACCTGGCCCTGTTTGATCTCGACGGGATACGTTCGGATGTTCTCGCCGCCGTAGCGGCACACACCCGTGCCCAGCTCGAACTTCCAGTTGTGCCACGCGCAGGTGAGGACCCCGTCCTTCACGTTGCCGCGGACGAGCGCGTACCCCTGGTGAGGACAACGGTTGTCGTTCGCGAAGACACCATGGGGTGTGCGGAAGAGCGCGATCCTCTTGTCCAGGTACGAAAACAGCTTCCCCGAGCCCACCGGGATGTCGTCGACCGCCACCGCGCGTACCCATTCCTGCATGTCCGCTCCCGCCCTTCGTCGTCGTCGGCTGTCCTTCCATCACGCTACGACTTCAAGTGCACTTGAAGTCAAGTACCATGCCGGGGTGAAGTCCGCGGATCTGCTCCCGATCGGTGAGGTCGCGGCTCGAAGCGGCGTGGCCACGTCCGCCCTGAGGTTCTACGGGTCCACCGGTCTGATCCGAGCGGAGCGCACGCCGGGAGGCCAGCGCATGTACCCGAGGCACGTCCTGCGTCGCGTCGCGTTCATCCGGATCGCGCAGCGGCTGGGGCTCACCCTCGAGGAGGTGGCTCAGGCGCTCGCCACGCTTCCGGCGGACCGCGCGCCGACAAAGGCGGAGTGGGCGAACCTCTCCCGCTCGTGGCGCCGGCAGCTGGACGAGCGCATCGCCCGGCTCGAGGCTTTGCGCGACGCCCTCACCGGCTGCATCGGGTGCGGATGCCTGTCGCTTTGGCGCTGCACCCTATACAACCCGAACGACCTGGCGTCGACCCGCGGTCCAAGCGCCCGCTACCTGTTGGGCGACGATCCTCTCGAGGTGGTGCCGGGCCTGCGCGACGCGTAGGGGCTTGCTGCCTTGGGGCGCACGCGAGAACCCAACCAAGGGTGACAGTTTCGTGGTGCCCCCGGGACGAATCGAACGTCCGCACGCGGTTTAGGAAACCGCTGCTCTATCCACTGAGCTACGGGGGCATCGAGGGCGAGCGGCCACGAGGGCGATTTGGTAGCCACTGCCGAGTCTATCGGCTTCCGACGGCCGCCCGAGGCCCGCCGCGTGACACGCCTTGACACCCTTCGCCCGGTGCGGTAGTTTACCAACGGGTTAGATAACCGAAAGGTTGAATATGGCTACGAACGTGCTGGACAGAACATTCGGGGCTCTGGCCGACCCGACCCGCCGGGCGATCCTCGCCCGCTTGGCGGGGGGCGAGGCCTCGGTGACCGAGCTGGCCGCGCCGTTCCCCATCAGCCTGCCGGCCGTGTCCAAGCATCTGAAGGTTCTGGAGCGGGCTGGGTTGATCTCGCGGGAACGCCGCGCCCAGTGGCGGCCGTGCCGGCTCGAGGCCGCGCCGTTGAAGGAGGCGTCGGACTGGTTGGAGGAGTACCGGCGCCAATGGGAAGAGCGGCTGGACCGCCTGGACGGTTACCTCCGCGACCTGCAAGGGAAGGAGGAAGCAGATGGAGGAGACGATGCAGCTCATCGCTGAGCCCGGCGCGAAGACGATCGTCGTCACGCGTACGTTCGACGCGCCGCGCGATCTCGTCTTCGAGGCCTGGACCACTCCCGAGCATCTGGCACGGTGGTGGGGTCCCCGCGAGCAGGAGTGCGTGCGATCCGAGGTGGACCTGCGCGTCGGCGGCGGCTACGTCTTCGTAAGCCGCGGTCCGGATGGGCAAGATCACCCCTTCAAGGGTGAGTACCTCGAGATAACGCCGCCCGAGCGCTTGGTTTGTACCTTCGTTTACGACGTCGAGGGATGGCGTGATTTCGCGGCTCGCGACACGCTGGTGCTCGAGGAGCGCGAAGGTCGTACGACTGCGACGATCAACACGGAGCATCAGACGGTGGAAGCCAGGGACGGTCAACTCGGAAGCGGGATGGAAGGCGGGATGCGCGAGTCGTTCGAGCGGCTCGACGAACTGCTCGCAGGGATGCGGGAAGGAGCGAACCGATGACCCAGGGCACAAGCGATCAGAGCGAACGTGAGATCACGATCACCCGATTGATCGATGCGCCTCGCGAACTTGTGTTCGAGGCATTCACGGACGCCGAGCACCTGGCTAAGTGGTGGGGGCCCGAGGGTTTCGGTGTCTCCGCGGCCGAGTCAGACCCGAGGCCCGGAGGGGCGTTCAAGATCGTGATGCGCGGGCCCGATGGCGTCGAGTACCCGGTCGACGGTGTCTATCGGGAGGTCGACCCGCCCACCCGGCTGGTCACCGAGGAGGCGGCTCTCGGCGACGACGGGCGAAAGCTGGTCGAGGCGGTCACGACCGTGACCTTCGCCGACCGCGACGGCAAGACCGAAATCACGCTGCACGCTCGAGGCGTTGCGCTGACGCCGGAAGCGGTGTGGATGCTGGGCGGCATGGAGGCCGGCTGGAGTCAGAGCCTCCGGTGCCTGGAAGATGTGCTGACGGGCAGCGTCGACAGGCAGATTGTCCTCATGCGGATGTTCGAGGCTCCGAGGGAGCTCGTGTTCGAGGCGTTCACTACGCGCGCGCAGGTCGAGCAATGGTGGGGACCCGACGGGTTCAGCGTGACCACCGAGCAGATGGACGTGCGACCGGGCGGCATCTGGCGCTTCACGATGCACGGGCCCGACGGCACCGACTACCCGAATGAGATCACCTACGACGAGATCTCGCCCCCGGAGCTGCTCGTCTACACGCACAGTTCCTCGCCCGAGGCGAACGATCCGAGCTTCCGGTCCACGATCGCCCTCGACGACATGATGGGGTCGACCATCGTGACGATGAAGCTGGTGTTCGATAGCACCGAGGCTCGCGATCTGGTCGTCGACAAGTACAACGCGATCGAGGGTGGCAACCAGACGCTTGGTCGGCTCGAGGTCTTCCTGGCGGGAGCGAAGGTCTGATGGGCAGGCTCGTGGTGGCGGCGTTCCTCAGCATCGACGGGGTGATGCAGGCCCCGGGTGGACCGGACGAAGACCGGGACGGGGACTTCCCGTTCGGGGGGTGGTTGGTTCCGTATGCCGACGAGGTGATGGGGGAGATCGTGACCGCCGCGATCCAACAGGCCGAGGCGTTCCTGTTGGGTCGGCGCACCTACGAGATCTTCGCGGGGCACTGGCCGAGGGTGGTCGATCCCGACGATCCGGTCGCGACGGCATTGAACGCCAAGCCCAAGTACGTCGCGTCGAGGACGGTGGGCTCGGTCGACTGGAACAACTCGACTCTCCTGGAGGGCAAGGTCGTCGACGCCGTGATGCGCCTGAAGAAAGAGGTGGCCGGAGAGATCATGACGCAGGGCAGCTGCGATCTGATCCAGACATTGATGGAACACGACCTGGTCGACGAGTATCGACTCTGGTTCTTCCCGGTTGTACTCGGGCAGGGCAAGCGGCTGTTCGGCAACGGCGCGATCCCAACCCGGCTGAAGCTGCTCCAGTCCCTCACGACCGGCACGGGGGCATTGGTGAACACCTACGACGCCGACGGCCGCCCGGAGTTCGGCTCTTTCGCCCTGGAGTAGGGGTTGCTGGGCTGTGAGGCTCGTGGCTAGCCGTTGGCGTTCGGTGGGTTCAAGGACATGGCCGCGGGGCCTTGCAAGTGGGCCCACGTACCGCCTGTGTCGTCGTCGCCGTTCGTGGATCGCCGTCGTTCCTGTCGTTGCTCAGAGCGTTTGGGAAACCGTTGCTCTATCCACCGAGCGGCGAGGAGCGAGGGCCGAGGTTGCGAAGACCTGGAAGACCTCCTTGCCGACGCCGTCCAAGCACACCGAGTGTAGCCAGCGCGGCAAGGAAGTTATCTTCTCGGATGCTCGCGTCATTTCGGGCGCCTGACGTTCGTAGTAAGGGTGAGCGGCGGGACCAGCCCGCCCGAGCCAAAGGAGGGATTCCATGGCCCAGTACATGTTTCTCCGCCTATAGCGTCGAAGGCGAAGCTGGCCCCGCGATGACCGAAGAAGAGATGCAACAGTCCTGGCAGAAGATCCTTATCCTCGAGGAGGAGATGAAGACGGCGGGCGCCTTGGTCTTCTCTGGCAGACTGCTCGAACCGGAGACTGCCACGGTCGTAAGCATGTCTGGTGGCGAGCTGCTGACCACAGATGGCCCCTTCGCCGAGTCGAAGGACACCTAGGAGGCTTCTACATCATCGAGGCTGATGACCTCGACGCCGCGCTCGTTTGGGCGTCGAAGACCACCGCGGCGGTCGGCCACCCGATCGAGGTCCGACCGTTCTGGGAGATGCCCGACGCCTGACGAGCGCGACGTCGACGGCTCGTCCGCGGTCGACGCGGCCGCGATCGGTCGGATCTTCCGGGAAGAGTCCGGCCGATCCGTAGCCACACTGATCCGGAACTTCGGTGACATCGACGTCGCAGAGGATGCGGTGCAGGATGCGTTCGCTGTCGCCCTGGGCAAGTGGCCGATCGATGGCCTCCCGCCCAATCCGGGCGGCTGGATCACGACGACCGCCCGCAACCGCGCCATCGACCGCCTGCGCCGGGAGTCGCGCGGGCGGGACCTTCTCTATGAGGTGGCGGTGCTCCCGATCGACAACGACGTTCCCGGCACAGCCCAGGAGGTGGCGCACGTGGAAGACGACCGTCTTCGCCTCATCTTCACCTGCTGCAACCCGGCGCTATCCACCGAGGCACAGGTTGCGCTGACCCTGCGTTTGCTCGGTGGGCTGTCGACAGATGAAGGGCGCGCGCGTTCCTCGTTGCCGAACCGGCGATGGCTCAACGCCTCGCCCGCGCCAAGCGCAAGATCAAGGCCGCCCGCATCCCCTACCGCGTGCCGGAGGATCACGAGCTGCCCGACCGCCTGCGCCCGGTGCTGGCCGTCGTCTACCTCATCTTCAACGCTGGGCTGACCAGCCGTGCCGAGCCAAGTCTCTGCCGAGAGGGGATACGGCTGGCGCGGATCTTGGCGACGCTCATGCCCGACGAGCCAGAGGTGGCTGGTCTGTTGGCGCTGTTGCTCCTCACCGAATCACGTCGCTCGTCGCGAACGCGGGCCGACGGCTCCCTGGTGGTGCTCGGCGAGCAGGATCGCACACGATGGGATCGGGCCTTGATCGAGGAGGGCCAAGAGATCGTCCGGGCGTGCCTTCGCCGCAACCAACCGGGTGCGTATCAACTTCAGGCGGCCATCAACGCCGTGCACGCGGACGCCTCGGGGGTCGAGGAGACCGACTGGTCGCAGATCGTCGCCCTATACGACCAGTTGTTTGCTCTTGCCCCAACGCCGGTCGTGGCCCTCAACCGCGCCATCGCCATCGGTGAGCTGCAGGGTCCCTCCGCTGCCCTGGCTTTGGTGGACGAGTTGGACCTGGACAACTACCACCCGTTCCACGCCACACGGGCCGATCTGCTTTGGCGGCTGGGCCGGCACAGCGAGGCCAAGGCAGCCTACGAGCGTGCGGCCGCGCTGGCGCCGACCGAGGCCGAGCGGGACTTCCTCAGGCTCGGTGGCCGATCGACGACATCCAAGCCCCCGAGTCTCGATGAAACCCAGGGCGGCTCAGAAGCCCAGCTTCCTACCGATGAGTTCGGTCGCCGCGAGCTGTCGTAGATAGCGAAGTTCGTCGAGAGGAGGTTCATCCATGGAAAGCCCGTTCGTGTGGTTCGCAACGGCGCCGAAGAGGTTCAGCCGAACCGGCCCACGCGTCGGGAGGCCGCCCGCGGCCGCGACGACCGAGGAGGGGCCTTGGCCCCTCCTCGGATCGATCCGCCGTGCTACAGCTCCTCGACCGGGACGACTTCCACCTCGCGGTCGCCCGCCGGGAAGATCTCGACCTCCGGTACCAGCACGTGTTGCTCGGGCTCGTGGCCTTCGACGTTGATCTTCGGAAGCCATTCCAGCCACTTCGGCAGGTACCAGTTGAGGTCGCCGAGCAGCCTCATCCCGGCCGGCACCAGGAGCGTCCGGACGATCGTGGCGTCCATGAACACTGCCACGGCCAGGCCGAAGCCCATCTGCTGGAGCGGCCCGAGCCGCCCCGCCGCGAACCCGGTGAACACGGCCACCATGATCAGCGCCGCCCCGGTGATGATGCCGGCCGTCGTCCGCAGCCCGTAGGCTACGGCCTCGGCGTTGTCGCCGGTCTTGTCGTACTCCTCCCGGATCCGGGACAAGAGGAACACGTGGTAGTCCATCGACAACCCGAACAGCACCGAGAACAGGAACAGCGGCAGCCAGGCCTCGATCGCTTGCGTCTGCTGGAACTGGAACCCGATGGCATTGAAGATCCCGATGCCGACGCCCTTCTGGAAGACGAGCGTGAGGGCTCCGTAGGCGGCCCCGACGGAAAGCAGGTTCATGAGGATCGCTTTCACCGGCAGCACGATCGAGCGGAACACCACGGTGAGCAGCAGGAACGACAGTCCGAGCACGAAGACGAGCACGATCCACTGGTACTGGTTGGCGACGTCGAGGAAGTCGGTGAAGAACGCGGGGTTGCCGCCGACCTGGACCTGGACGCCGTTCACACGATCGAACGCCGCCGGGACCATCTGGCTCCGGAGATCACGGATCCCCTGGAACGCGGCATCGGTCGAGGAATCGCCACGGAAGTACACGTCGAGCTCGATGGTCGTCCCGTCTCTACTGGTCACCGGTTGGGTCTGCGGCGCGAACGTCGGATCGCTCGCGATCTCCTGCTTCAGCCGGCCGATCGCCGACTGCACCCCCGGCGCTTGCACGTCGCCCGTGATGACGATCTTGGCCGGATCGGTCCGGTTGCCGGAGAACTCACGCTGGAGCGTGAGGAACGCCTGCTTCGACGGGAAGTCGTCGGAGAGCTGACTGACGTTCTCGGAGGTGCCCCGGTTCAGCTGGAAATAGAAGGAGCCCAGGCCGGCCAGCGCGACCACGCTCGCCACGAGGAACACCACCGGACGGGCCATGACGCCGCGCGTCACGCGATCCCAGAACCCGCCTTTGGGGTCGTGCTCCGAGTCGACGCGCGCGCGCTTGGACAGGCGGGGCCAGTTGATCCGGTCGCCGAGCAGGGCCAGGAGCGCCGGCAGGAGCGTCATGGAGGCCGCGAGTGACGCGATCGTCACCAGGATCGCGCCTCCAGCCAGGGCGCGGAAGATCGTGGTCGGGATGATGAACATGCCGAGCAGCGCGAGCACGACCGTGAGGCCGCTGAAGAAGACCGCCCGGTTCGCGGTTGCGCCGGCGGCGCCGATCGCGTCGAGCTTCGCGAAGCCCTTCTTCCGCTCCTCGCGGTAGCGCGACACGATGAACAGTGAGTAGTCGATGCCGACCGCGAGGCCGATCATGGTGACCATGTTCTCGACGAAGAGGTTGAAATGCACGATCTGGCCGATCAGCGACACGAGGCCCAGCGCGACGAAGATGGCGAAGATCGCCATAACGATCGGCACGATGGCCGCGACGATCGACGCGAACACGACGATCAGGACGATCAGCGCGATCCCGGTGCCGGTCGACTCCCCCTTGCGCAGGTCCTGCTCGGCGATCTTCGTGAAGTCGGCCTGCAGCGCTCCCTGGCCGGCGACCTGAACGGTGAAGCCGCCGCCCTGGGCCGCGTCGGCCACGCTCCGCAGCTTCTGGATGCTCTTATCCTCGATCTTCTTAAGGTCGGCCGGGATCAGCGTGTAGCGCTTGTCCTGCGACACCAGTCCCGCCGCCGAGTCGGGGGACTTCTTCAGGAGGTCGTAGTAGGTGGCCGGTGGGCGGGCCAGGATGGTGCCGTCGACGGCCGCGATCTTCCCCTGTAGCTGCTTCACGAACGCCTGGAAAGGGGGGTCGTCCACCGTCACAGAGGGGGAGTGCACGATGAAGAACTCCGTGTCCTCTGAACGGCTCGTCGAGAACTTCTCGTCGAGCACGTCCTGCGCCCTGACGGACTCCGGCTTGTTCGTGAACGCGATGTCCTGGTTCAAGACGCCTGCGAGCAGCTTGGTGGTCACGACACCCATCGCTACGATCAGCACCAGCCACACGCCGAGGGTCCACCACGGACGGCGGCTGCTGGCTCTCGCGATCGACTCGGGATTGAGCCTCATCCTTCCCCCTCCCCGGTCCGGAGCTTGCCCGGACCCGACTTACGTCATATGCTTACGGTGTACGTAGTATAGATGTACGGTGTAAGGTGTCAACCGGAAGGAAGCGCCGAGTATGCCAGCTCCAGATGAATTTCAGGAGAACATCCCCCTCGCCACCGGACAGGCAGATAACGGGTCGCAACCGAATCCCCGGCGCAGACCTCTCACTCGGGAGCGGATAGTGGAAGCGGCGCTCCGCATCTTGGACGAGGAAGGCCTCGAGGCGGTCACCATGCGCCGAGTCGGGCGCGAGCTTGGCGTCGAGGCGATGTCCCTCTACAACCACGTCGAAGACAAGGAGGCGATCCTCGAGGGAGTCACCGAGCTTGTGATGAGCGAGTTCGCATTCCCCGAGCCGTCGGGGGAGTGGGTGGAGACGGCACGGAAGGGAGCTCGAGCCTGGCGCGATCTATTCCGGAAGCATCCGAACGTGATCCAGCTGATGGCCGAGCGCAAGCACCCCCTGACCTCGGTCGGAGCGCTCCTGCCGATGGAGGCCGCCCTCCAGATCCTGCGATCCGCCGGCCTGAGCGATCAGGAGACCGTCCAAGCCTTCCGCGCGCTGGGGGGCTACCTCATGGGGTCCGTGATCCTCGAGAGCGGCGGCATGATCGCCGGCAGCGAAACCGGTCCTTCGCCGGAGGAGCTCGCGAAGATGCTCCCGCCGGACGAGCTTCCGAACTTCATCTCGCTGCTCCCGCTTCTCCACGAGTGCGATCTGGAGGAGACCTTCGAGTTCGGACTCGACCTGATCCTCGAGGGCCTGAAGGCGCGCGTCGATCGCGCCCGGACCCCGTCCTAGCGAAGCTCCAGCTCATCGCCGGGCGCAGTTGAACGACTCGAGGATGGCCGGACCTTGCGCCGGCGTCCGACCGAGGTATAGGGTCCGGAGACCCCGGGGGAAGGATTCGCGATGACGCAAGGGGAGTTCCCTGTGACGATCCAGGCGCCGCCGTCCGCGATCTGGCCGTGGATCGCTCAATTGGAGAAACACGGCGAGTGGTCCACGAAGGACTACCGAGTCGAGTGGCTCTCGGGTGAGCCGAACGCCGTCGGCAGCCGCTATCGGTCGGTGGGCTGGGTCCCCGGCGACAAGAACCACGTCAACGAGGGCACGATCACCGAGAGCGTCCCGAACGAGCGGTTCTCGCTCGAAGCCGACGACCGGGAGGGCACCTTCCACAACACGTACACCCTCCGCGATCTGGGCGGCGCGACGGAGGTCACGTTCCACCTCGTGTTCCCCAAGATGAAGGGCGCCGCGGCGATCATGGCGCCGCCGCTGTTCGCCACGATCGGGAAGTCGGACACCCGCAAGCGGATGCAGCTGCTGAAGCAGAAGGTCGAAGCCTCCGCCTGACCCTCGGGCCGGATCCGGCCTCAGAGGGGGCGGTACCAGCCGCTCCGGCACCTCGATTCCGGGATCGCTCCTGCCACGCGGTCCCAACGCCTCGCGGGTGGCCGACCGCGACTTGTCTTCTCCGCCCCACAGGACTGGGACTCGAGCGTCCACGTCCAGAAGGAGGAGGTCCCATGGCCGTCGTGATCTAGAAGGCGCGGGACATCGCGACCGAGCCGTTCGATGCCGGCGACGGAAAGCTGAGCCTTGTTGACGTGATCGCCCAGCCCGAGCAGGCGCCCGTATCGACCGGTATCTGCGAGATTTGGGAGTCGGCGCCGATCGAGTTCGAATACGACAACGATTGCGCGGTCTGCTACATGCTCGAAGGCCGCGTGACGCTCACCGAGGGGAGACGCGGTTCGACTTCGAGCCCGGCGACGTTGTCTTCGTACCGCAGCGCGAGGGCCTGAACGTCTCCTGGGACACGCCCTCCTACGGCAAGTTCTTCTTCGTGACCTATCCGCACTGGAGGTGGACGGGGGCCGCGCCACCGTCCCAGTCCTCGCCCACCTTCGAGGCTCTCGACCGCGGAGGAGGGCGTGTCCTCCAGGTATCAGCCGTCGGGGATGAGCCTGGCGCTCCGAATCGCTCGGCTAGTTCTTCTTCTGCGTGTACTTCCCGATGGTGACCGTGACGGTGCTCCCCGTGGGCGCTTCCGAGCCGGGAGGAACCGACTGCGCGAGCACGACGTTCTTCTGGGCCGCGTCCGGCACCACCCGTCGGGTCGTGGTGACCACGAACCCGGCCTGGCGGAGTACGAGCAGTGCGTTGTGTTGGGTCATCCCAACCACGTCCGGCACCGGAGTCGTCCCGATGCCGCCCGTGCCTCCTCCGCCTCCCGGGGTGGGGGTGACTCCCCCTCCACCTCCCGGGGTAGGGGTAACCCCTCCTCCGCTCCCGGGGGTCGGGCTGCCTCCTCCGTTACCGGGGGTCGGCCTTCCACTTCCGCTCCCTGGGCTCGGCCTTCCGCCCCCGCCCCCCGTGCCTGTGCTCGGGGTGACGCTCGGGGTCCCGTCGGCGCTCCGGACGACGGCGTGGGGCCAGTGCGGGTGATCAATGGCGACGGCCGAGGGCGTCGCAGGACCCATGAGCCCGATCGCCGTGGCCCCGGCCGCGGCTGTGACGGTCGCAGTCTGGGCCGCCGACGCGATCGATGCCTGCCCGATCTCCTGCAGACGGGCGAGTAACGGGAGGTGCACGAGCAACGACATCGGACCGGTCGCCCACAGGAGGCGAGGCAGTGATATCTCCAGGAACGCTCGAACCACGAGGGGATCGAACTGCGTGCCCGCGCACGCGACCAGTTCGTGCCGGGCCACGCGTGTGGCCACTGGCTGTTTGTACGAGCGAGCCGCGGTCATCGTGTCGTATGTGTCCGCGACGGCAACGATCCGGGCTCCATAGCAGATCTCTTCGCCGGTGAGGCCAGCATGGTAGCCGTTCCCGTCGAACCGTTCGTGGTGTTGCGCGATCGTGTCGCCCCACGGGCCGAGCCACTCGAGGAGAGGAGCGGCGAGCCTGGATCCCTCGAGCGGGTGCAGGCGGATCGCCGACCACTCCTTCTCGTTGAGCGGTCCTTTCTTGTTCAGGATGTCGGCGTCGACGGAGAGCTTGCCGACGTCGTGCAGCAGCGCCGCCCATCGCAGCCGGTACCGATCGTCCTCGGGCAGCTTCAGCTCTTCGCTGAGGAGATCCGTGAAGACCCGGACCCGTTCCGAGTGGCCTCGCGTCCGGCGGTCATGGGTACTGAGTGCGGCCGCGAGGGAGAGGATCGTCGCCGCGCTGCTCGCGCCGCTCGCGACTCCCTCGTCGTCCGAGCCGGGGGGGCCGGCCTCGGTTCCGGCCTGAAGCCGGCTCAAGCTTCCGGCCTGCCGGGCGACGCGGAAGCGGGAGGGCGCTTGGTCAGGGAACAGCATCGAGAGTTTGAGGAGCGTGGCGAGGGGCAAGAGGCGGTGGGCCACTCGCTCGGTGGCCATGGCAACTCCAACGCCCAGCGCCAAGAGCACGATCCACCAGACCACCCAGCCCGCCCCGCTGGTCGGAGTGGGCATGGCCGCGCGGGCGAGCGATGTGGCTCCCAGCGCGGATGCGATGGGGAAGGTGAAGATGCCCAGGCGGAGGAGCCGGCTCAGCCAAGGCCGGGGCGCCCAGCTGCCTTCTTCCCTCCGTCGATCGTCCTGTCCCATGCGCTCGTGCCTGCTTGCCGACCGGCGACGGCGTCGGGTCCGTCGCTCTTCGCTCCCTCTCTGTATCGGGGGCGAGGGACGGGGTCTTGACGGGCGCTCAGCCTGGGAGGGTCAGCATCTCGAGGAACCCCACGGCCACCTCTGGGCGGACGCGGTTCGGGATCGCCAGGTAGTGGCCGTCCACGAGGTCGTTCACGGACAACCATGCGGCGAACAGCTGGGATGGCCTGGTCGCGAAGGCGGTCGACAACCCCGACAGCATCACCACTTTGGGATTTGCGGCCCGGGCCTGTTCGACCGTCGCGGCCACGAAGGATCGGTATGCGGCCGGATCAGCTTCGAGCCCTTGCGCCTGGGTTTCGACGGCGTCCGCGAACCTCGCCGCCTTCGCGACGATCCCGCAACGCACGTAAGCGCGTTGCGCCGTCTCCCACTGCCGCTGCGCACAGACGGCCCCACTCGCCGCCGTGAGGCTGGGGTGCGGGGTGATGATGACGTAGTAGCCGTGCCGGCGGGCGAGGTTGGCGAAGGCCCGCATGGAGGTTCCAGGGTCCCGCTGCTCGGCGACGGGGGTGGACGGCCAGTTCTCCGGGTCGTACATCACAGCCCGGACCGAGGACGGGATCGCTCCCGCGCGGACGTCCGCAGCGAACACGGCCTCACTGGCCCACGCCATCGTGGGCACCGAGGATCCCCACCCTCCCAGCGCGTAAGCGTTCGGTGCCCTGAAGATCCCGTCGGCCACATTGGGGTTCAGCTTGGCGATGGCCTCGATCGTCCCCGCCGTGGCGACCCAGACCTCCGCCCTCGCGGGCGGGGTCGTGGGGCTCGAGCGCCAGGTCAGCAGCGAGATGAGGAGCAAGGCCGCTGAGGCGAGGGTGACCGCTCCGCCTTGTCGCCGGCGAGCCCCGGCGGATGCCAAGGGAACCGTCACCTCGTGATGAGAGGGTCAACGGCCGGGACGCCGCGCTCGCGCTCGAAGGGGAGCGGGACGCTCGGGTCGGCACCGTCGATCTCTCGGGCCAGCCGGTGGCCGTCGAAGATCGCCTCGGAGATCATGCGGGGGGCCACGCAGTCGCCGATCCGGTACAGGGCTTCGATGCCGGACGCCTCGAGCGCCGCGGGATCGCGGGTGAGTTCGTGGTACAGGCGGTCGTCCGACACCTGCTGGGTCACCAGGACGATCCCGTCGACGTCGAGGGAGAACGCCTCGTCGTACTCGTCGGCGCCGGTGACGCGGCCCGGTTCGATCCGGTCGATCGTGACACCACGGTACATCTGCACTCCCTCCTCGTGGAGGTGCCGCCGGAGCATGGGCCCTTCCAGCGTGAGGTCCGAGGTCGGGGAGACGACATCGAAATTCGTGACCAGGTGGGTCTCGACTCCCTCCTTGGCCAGCAGCTCCGCGATGCCCGGCCCAACGAAGTACCCCTCGGCGTCGTACACGGCGACGCGGAGGCCGGGAGGCCGCTTGCCTTGCTCCATCACCTGTTCCGGCGTCATCACGTAGGGAAGGGACGCGTCGGCGCCGTCTATCGGTTCATGGGTGGCGGCCTGGATCCCATCACCGGACCAGCGCGACCCGGTGGCGATGACCACGATCGGAGCACCGTAGTCGCGGACCCCGTCGGCGGTGAGCCGCGTGCCGGTGATGACCTCCACGTTCTTCAACTTCTGCAGCTGAACCTTGCGCCAGTCGACGATGCGCCCCCAGTCGCCCAGCGTGGGCAGCCGCCGGACCCACCGGAGCCGTCCGCCGATGTCCGGCTCCGCTTCCACCAGATGGACGGCTTCGAAACCGCGCTTACCGAGGGTCACGGCGCACTCCATCCCCGCGGGTCCGGCCCCGACGACCAGCACAGCCCGGTCCGCGTTCCCGGCCCGATCGAACCGCTCCGGGTGCCATCCGCGGCGGTACTCCTCGCCGGCCGTGGCGTTCTGGATGCACCCCAGGTGCCCGTGGCCGTCTACCTTCATGATGCAGACGTTCGAGCCGGTGCACTCGCGGATCTCGTCCACGCGCCCCTCGGCGATCTTCTGCGGCAGGAACGGGTCGGCGATCGACGGCCGTGCCGAGCCGATCAGGTCCCACTTCCCCGACCGGATGATCGAGGCCATGTGGTCCGGGTTCGTGAGCCGACCGACGCCGACGATCGGCTTGTCCGTGGCCTCCCGGACCCGGCCGGTCCACTCCAGCTGATAGCCCTCCTCGAAGTACCGGGATGTCCCGGAGTCCTTGCTCCAGTAGGCGATCGAGCCGACGTTGACGTCCCACAGGTCGACCAAGTGATTGGCCAGCCGGACGAACGCCAAGGCTTCGTCGACCTCGATTCCGGCGAGCCCCAGCGCGTCCACCGCGATGCGGGTGGCCACCGCGCAGTCTGTCCCGACCGCATCCTTGACCCGTTCGAGCGTCTCCACCCAGAACCGGGCCCGGTTCTCGAGCGCGCCGCCGTACCTGTCGGTGCGCTTGTTGTAGAAGCGCGAGAGGAACTGCATGGGCAGGTACGAGTGGGCGCCGTAGACGTAGACGATGTCGAAGCCGCAGTCCCGAGCCCGCTTCGCCGCGTCGGCCCAATCGTCCTGGACCCTGCGGATGTCCCGCGGTTCCATCGCCTTGGCCACGACGTGGGGTTCGAGGTCGGAGGCGAGCTGGCTGGGGCCCAGCGCCGGCAAGCGCGTGACGTTGTTCGCGGCATGCGCGCCGGTGTGGTGGAGCTCTAGGCCCGCCAGCGCACCGTGCTCGTGGGCCTTGTCGGTCATCAGGCGCAGGCAGCGCATGTCGTCCTCGTCCCAGAACCGGGCCGCGATCAGCGGCGCTTCGTCTGAATCCCGTGAGAAGGGAGCGTACTCGGTGCACACGGCCGCCCAGCCGCCCTCGGCCTTCACACCTCGGTGCGCGGCCTGCGTCCAGGGCTTCTCGGTGCCGAAGCCGGAGCAATGCGGGACCTGATAGAAGCGGTTCCGGAGCGTCTTCGGGCCTATCCGGACCGGCTCGAAGAGGATCTCGTGATTGGGGTCCATCGGAGCGATCCCCCCCGTTCGTCGTTCGGCCGATGTCTCGTTGCCCGACGCACGCTAGCAACTCCGATCGTTCGTCGCAGGTGGAGGCCCGGATCCCCGTTCGCCGAGCCTTGACCTGAACGAAGCGGCCTGCTTGTATGCCGAAACTCATGTGCGGGCGGGAGTGAGAGATGGCCGAAGTGCAAATCCTGTGCGAGGGGTACGTGCGGGAGGCCGACGCGGAGTCACGCGTCGCTTCGACGGTGGGGTTCGTTCGCGACGGCGACGCGCTCGTGGTCATCGACCCCGGCATGGTGCCCGGTGTCGCTTCGATCCTCGACCCGCTCTCCCTGCTTGGCGTCGCGCCCGGTGACGTCACCGACGTCGTGCTCTCGCACCACCACCCGGACCACACGGTCAATGCCGGACTCTTCCCCGACGCGCGCGTTCACGACCATTGGGCAACCTACCGGGGCGACCTGTGGATCGATCGACCGGCAGAGGGCTTCCAGGTCTCGCCGAACGTCTCGCTCATCGAAACGCCCGGTCACACGCCACAGGACGTCACGACGTTGGTCAAGACCGACGACGGCCTGATCGCGTTCACGCACCTTTGGTGGACGTCAGAGGGGCCGGCGGATGACCCGCTGGCTTCCGACCGCGATCTGCTTCGAGCCGGCCGTGAGCGCGTGCTGGGTCTCGCCGACGTGATCGTGCCCGGCCACGGGCCGAAGTTCGTGCCCAGCCCCGAGACCCCCCGTTGAGCGGCACCGCCCGGGCGGGCGGCCAAGAGAAGAGCCGTCGCAGAGCGCTTCCCAGGGCCCGCAGGGGAGACGTCGCTCTCCACGATCGGGATCCGAGCAGCGTGTCCAGCCTCTCGCGCAGAGATTCGACCTCGGCTCGATGAGCCGCTTTCAGCTCCTCCATCCCCCGAACCAGCTCGTCCTCCCGAGCGACCTCCCACCAGCGGCGGAGAACCCCATCCAGCTGGGGGTTCACTTCCGGGGCGAGCACCTCGGCGAGCCCGGCGTCTTCGGAGCGGACGTACCAGCGGTTGAGGTCGTCGTCGGTCGTGGAAGGCTCTCGTGACCGAATCCGCGTACGTCTCCATCTCGCCGACGTCGACGTAGAAGCCCGGATCCCGGCGCCCGAGAACGCGCCAGAGACGCACATCCTCCCAGTGCTGGGCCCAGGAGATGGGAAGTGGAGATGCATCGGCCGGCATTTCCGAGGAGGCTAGCATCCGCCGTTCGGGGCCCGACCTACCGCGCGCTTCAAGACGCCAGACGGCGTGCCTCCACGACCCGGTCTCCGATGTCGCCCATGATCCGGTCCGTGAGGGCCTGGACGTCCGGGCGGTGCTTCGGGTTCCCCTCGGGGTGGATGGGGGCCCCGAAGGCGACCCCCACGCCGGGTCGGGCGGGCGAGGTGAATCGCAGGCCCTCCTTTGGCCACCGCTGCTGCGTCCCCCAGATGCCCACGGGGATCACCGGTTCACCGCCCAGGAGCGCGATGCGGGCGACCCCCTTGTTCCCCGGCAGCAGCTGCATCCCGTCGCCGACGGTCCCCTCGGGCGCGATCCCGCCGAGCGAACCGCCGACGACCACGTCCGCGCTCTCCTGCAGGGCGGACCAGTCGCCCGCCCCGCGTCGGATCGGGATCTGCCTGAGGCCGCGGAGCGCCCGCCCCAGCAAGGGCCGTTCGAAGTCCTCGCTGAGAGCGAAGAAGCGGACGATCCGCCCGCGCTCGACCGCGGGCAAGGCGACGAAGATGGCGTCGATCACGCTGACGTGGTTGTAGGCCAGAAGGGCGCCGCCCCGAGCGGGGATGTTCCTAGCGCCCGAGACCCGAACCCGGAACAACGTCTTGGCCACGGTTCCCACGGTCGCACGAGCCAGCAACCACCAGACATCCAGCTCCGGAACCCGATCCATGGCGATGCAGTTTCCCTGGCGCAGGGCAGGGCCGCCAACCCGTAGCTACCGGGTCAACCTCCGCTTCGGGGAGAAGCGGGACCGGGGCGTGAGAGGCTCGTGGAGCCAGCAATAGGCCGAAGGGTTGTAGATGGAGAGCGTGGTCGAGCAGCCCCCTTCCGAGCAGGTGCGGCTCGACGGATGGGTGGCGAGCCGTGCGCTCTTGGAGCTCTGCCCGTAGATGAACTCAGCCATGCTCTATCCCTTCGTCATCGAGGAAACGGCGCTTGCGAGCCGGTTTCCGGCAGGTACCGCTTGGGGGGCCTGCCGCGTGCTGCAGAACGGGCAGTAGTAGTCGTCCTCGGGCCTGCCGAAGTCGGACTCCGCCAGCAGGATCCCGCATACCGGGCACGAATATGTCGCGTTCGCCTCCGGCAAGTCGGCCGCCTCCTCTCACGTCTCGCTCGATCCGTGGGAGTGAGGAGCGGTGACGAGAGGCGTCATCGATCGATCCCTCGACGCGAACCACAGGCGAGTGCCTGTTCGTGAGCGAGTCTAACAGTCGGCCGACATCCTCGCTCCGCGGTCACTCCTTCCAGATCGGCCCTCCGACCTTCACGATCTGACGGCCGGCCATGCCGTTCACGACTCCTGCGGCCGAGGCGTACCAGGCCACGGCGGCGGTCGCGATGCCCACGATGCCGCCCAGCTTGATGATGCTTTCCGAGTCCGAGAAGAAGCCGATGGACAGGATGACCTCGGTCGCCTCGAGCGTCAGGAACACCAGGAACACGGCCACGCTCACGCGGGTGCTCCACAGCAGCATGTAGGTGTTGAAGATGGCGAAGGCCAGCAGGATCCAGCCCAGATCGTTCAGAGCGTTCGGGCTCCCGGACTCGACCAGCAGCGAGTACAGCCCGAGCCCGATCCAGAACCCGCCATAGGTGGAGAACGCGGTCGCGCCGAACACGTTCCGGTTGCGGAACTCCCACATGCCGGCGAGGAGCTGGGCGAGGCCCCCGTAGGCGAGGGCGAACCCGAGCCACGCGTTCCCGCCGTCGGTCCACCCAGCGTTCTTGGCCGAGAGCAGGAAGGTGGTCAAGGCGAAGGCCGCCAGCCCGAGTGGGGCCGGGTCCGCGACCGCCGGAAGTTCGATCCGCCGTAGCTGTGTCTCCTGCGCCGCGCGTTCGATGCGCCGTTGCTGCATCTCGTCTATCGGGGCCCCGAGTCCCATGGCGATAGCCTCCGGTTCGACGCGGGGCGCTCTGGTAGCCCCGCCTTCCTGGATGGTGGCGCAGGATAGGGGCGGCACTCGAGGGCGAAGGTCCCGGCGCTCGGGGGCCCATCACGGGATGGTCGCCGCGTTCCTTCTCTCCGGCCAGTCGATACAGAACTAGACCAGTCGCCGATCCTCCGCCCACCGGGTGAGCTCGTACCGGTTCGAGAGCTGCAGCTTCCGCAGCACGGCCGAGACGTGGGTCTCCACGGTCTTGACGGAGATGTGCAGGGCCCGCGCGACCTCCTTGTAGGCGTACCCGCGCGCGATGTGGCGCAGGACCTCGCGCTCCCGGGCCGTGAGCTGATCCATCTCGGGGTCGAGCTGCGGAGCCACCCCTGCGAACGCATCCAGCACGAACCCGGCCAGGCGGGACGAGAAGAAGGTGTCGCCTTCGTGCACTCGCCCGATCGCGTTCGCGAGGTCCGCCGGTGCGATCGTCTTGGTCACGTACCCTCGGGCGCCGGCCCGGATGACCTCGATCACGTCCGCCGGTGCATCCGAGACCGACAGCGCCAAGAATCGGACCTCGGGCGCCTTCTCGCGCACCGCCAGAACCACGGCGGCACCGCCGCCAGCGGGCAGGTGGACGTCCAGCAGCACGACGTCCGGCCGGGTCTCCAGGATGCCCTCGATCGCCGAAGGAACGTCCTCCGCGTCCCCGACCACATCGAACTCGTTCCCCAGCTCGGTCCGAACGCCGGAGCGGAACAGGCCGTGGTCGTCGACCAGGAACACCCGGATCCGCCGGTTGGTCATCGGGTCGTCGCCGCCGGGACGCGCAACTGCACCTCGGTGCCCCGCCCAGGCGCGCTCTCGATGACGGCGACGCCGCCGAACCGGGCCATGCGGCCCTCGATCGAGTCGGCGATGCCCCGGCGATCGGGGCCGATCTCGCCGCGGACGAAGCCGGTTCCCTCGTCGCGGACGAACGCGCCGACGGAGCCGGGTTCCACCTCCACGTACACCGAGATCTCCCGCGCCCCCGAGTGCCGGGCGGCGTTGATCATGGCCTCGCGGGTCGCGTGGACGAGGGCCTGCAGGGCGTCGTCGACCGGTCGGTCGCCCACCACGACCACCTCGACCTTCACGGCGTGGGCGCGCTCCACGTCGGCGGCTGCCGCGTCGATCGCGGTGCTCAACGAGGACGGGTCGGTGGATCGGGTCCCGCCGTACAGCCAGGTCCGCAGCTCCCGTTCCTGGCCCCGAGCCAGGCGGGACATCTCCCGGGGATCCGAGGTCCGCTGCATCAGGGAGAGGGTCTGCAACACCGAATCGTGCAGGTGGGCCGCCATATCGGCCCGCTCCTCCGACCGGATGCGCTCGCGGCGCTCGTCCGCGAGCTGGCGGGCCTGCCGCCACATCCACGGCGCGAGGATCACGCCGAGTCCCAGGACCGCGGCGGCCACCGCGAGGGGCGCGTTCGTCAACAGGTCGAGCCGCCGGTTCTGGAACAGGAACGCCGCGGCGCCGGCCAGGACGAGAAGGGCGCCCGTAGCCAGCCGAACCCCGCCGGCCCGGCGCGCCACCGTTCCCGGGATGCGGAGGGGCAGGCGCCCGAGGACGCGCCCGGCGCGGGACCGCTCGCCCTCGTCGCCCCGGGTCCAGATGACCGCGGAGCCGAGCACGGCCAGCGCCGCCGGCCACACGAATCCGTCTCCCAGCCACAGGCCTGCGTCGCGCAGGAGCAGGAGGAGTCCAAGGACGACCAGCCCCACGGCGAAGGCCTGAAGGGCGCCGGTGCGAGGTCGGGCCGCCCGCGCCTCGGGGTCGGGCCGCCCCGACAGGAGTAGAGCGACCAGGTAGAGGAACGCCCCTGCCCCGGCGCCCAGCGTGAGGACCACGAAGGCCAGCCGGACGACGACGGGGTTGATCCGGAGGCGCTCCCCGATCCCACCGGCCACGCCGGTGAGCACGTGATCGGTGGCGCTCCGCAGGAAGGGAGGGTTCGGGGCCCGACGATCCGCTCGGGGTTGCTGTCGCATCGACCGGCCGATGTTCTCACACCGCATAGCGCCGGCGCGACCGGGGATGACCCTGAAACCTGCCGGATGCGGCCCTCGGGGTTCTTTCAGGGTCGAACCCGATGGTGCTCCGTGGCCGGGGAGACAAGGATGAGGGCCATGGAACCACCGGAGCCCGCGAAGCGCCGTCCTCGCAGGCGTGGGGACCATCGCCTGGTGGCCGGGGTGGCCGGCGGCCTGGCCGACTACACGGGCGCGCGTCCAATCCTGTTCCGGCTTGGGTTCGTGCTCTTCACGGTGGTGGGCGGCCTCGGCGTCCTGATCTACCTGCTGCTGTGGTGTCTGATCCCCCGGGAGGATCTGCCGGACTCGGCGGCGCAGCGGTTGGCCCGGCGATTCCCCAACGCGCCCTCGTGGGCGGGCGTGGGGCTGTTGATGGTGGGGGCGGTGTTCCTGGCGGGGGAGTTCGGCCTGTGGCGCCCGAACGTCGTGTGGGCGTTCCTGCTGATCGGCCTGGGTGTAGCGCTGTTCAAGCGGGACGCTGAGCGCGCGGTGCCGACCGCGGTGCCCGGCGGATCGGTGGGCCTCGAGGAGCCGGGCGCAGCGGTCGGGTTCCCACGTGCCCCGGCGGAGCCTTCCCCTCCGCCTGGAACCGAGGCACCGCCGGCTCCGCCGGCACCTCCGGCGACCCGCCCCAAGCGCCCCCGTTCCTTGCTTGGCCCGCTCACGCTCGGCGCGATGCTGCTGGCGCTGGGAGGCGCCGCGGTGCTCGACGGGCTCGGGGCCCTCCGGCTGTCCGCCGCTCAGTACTTGGCGCTGCCGCTTGTCGTCATCGGGGCCGGGCTCCTCGCCGGCGCGCTGTTCGGTCGGGCCAGGTGGCTGATCCTCCCTGGGCTCCTCCTGCTGCCACTTCTCGTGGTGGCGAGTCTGATCGACGTTCCCCTGGAGGGCGGGGTGGGGGACCGGTACGCGCAGCCGCGTTCGTTGCAGGAGGTGGAGACCCCGTACCGGCTGGTGGAGGGAACCCTGTTCCTCGACCTCACCCGCCTGCGTCTGGGCGACGGGCCGGTCGAGATCGAGGCGAGCGTGGGTGCGGGCGGCATCCAGGTGCAGGTGTCCGAGGGCACCCGCGTCGAGGTCCGGGCCCAGGCGGGCGGCGGCGAGCTGCAGATCGGGTCACACGCGGAGTCGGGCCTGGGCCTTTCCGACGCGCGTGCGTTCGGTCCCCAGGAGGGCAGCCTGCTGAGGCTCGACCTCGCGGTCGGTTTGGGGGATGTGCGGGTCTACTCGGTCCCGGTGAAACACCGGGCGCACGGCTCGCGCGACCACAACAAGAACAAGAAGGGCGCAGGGGGCGGACGATGAAGCGGCACCGGTTCGATCCCGCGTCGCTGGTCTTCGGAGCACTGTTCCTGTTCCTCGGCCTCACGTTCTTGGGCGGAGGGGTCGACCCCGCCGACATCCGGCTCACCTGGGTCTGGTCGATCCCCGTTCTCGTCGTCGGGATGCTGCTGGTTCTATACGCGGTGCGGCATGCGGTGGAGCAGCGTGAGGGCCATGACGCGGCCGAGGATCCGGACCCATCTCCCGACCCGGACCCTGTCGCGCCCCCCCCGGCGGGTGCATCATGAAGGTGAGATGGACGCGGCGGCCGGCGTCGGCCATCCGACGACCTACTGGCATAGCCTGGAGGACGGGCGGGTGCAATGCGACGTGTGCCCCCGGGCGTGCCGGCTCAACGAGGGGCAGCGGGGGCTTTGCTTCGTGCGGGCCCGGCAGGGGGACGCCATCGTCCTCACCACCTACGGCCGCTCCAGTGGGTTCTGCGTCGACCCCATCGAGAAGAAGCCGCTGAATCACTTCTTGCCGGGCACCGCCGTCCTGTCGTTCGGGACCGCCGGGTGCAACCTGGCCTGCCGGTTCTGCCAGAACTGGGACATCTCGAAATCCCGGGAGATCGACACCCTCGCCGACTCCGCCTCGCCAGAGCAGCTGGCCAGGGCGGCTGCGCAGCTAGGTTGTCGAAGCGTGGCGTTCACCTACAACGACCCCGTGATCTTCATGGAGTACGCGATCGACTGCGCGCAGGCCTGCCACGAGCTCGGGATCAATGCCGTAGCCGTCACCGCGGGGTACATGTGCCCCGAGCCGAGGGCGGAGTTCTATGCGCACATGGGTGCGGCCAACGTCGACCTGAAGGCTTTCACCGAGGGCTTCTATCACGACGTCTGTGCCGGGCACCTCGCGCCGGTGCTCGAGACCCTCGAGTACCTGAAGCACGAGACCGACGTCTGGTTCGAGATCACGAACCTCCTGATCCCCGACCTGAACGACTCGGAGCAGGAGGTCGACGCGATGACGCGGTGGGTGGTGGACCGGCTGGGGCCGGACGTGCCGATGCACTTCACGGCGTTCCACCCGGACTGGAAGATGCGCGACCGGCCGCCCACCCCGCCGCAGACGCTGACCCGGGCCCGGCGCATCGCCGTGGAGAACGGGGTTCGCTACGCGTTCACCGGCAACGTGTATGACCGGAAAGGACAGAGCACCTATTGCCACTCCTGCGGCGGCGTCCTCATCGAACGGGACTGGTACGAGCTCGGCGCCTGGAGCCTCGGGGCGGACGGCCGTTGTATGCGCTGCGGGACACCGTGCGCCGGGATCTTCGAGGGGAATCCCGGGAACTGGGGCGCGCGGCGCGTGCCGGTGCGTCTGGGGGCGACATGAGCGCGACCCGGACCCGCCGTGTCCGCCGTCCCGTTGCGGCCGGGAGCTTCTACCCGGGTGACGCCGACGAGTTGGCCGGGGTGGTGGACGATCTGCTGGCGGCTGCGGCGACGGAGGACGTTCGGGCGGCCGCTCTGGTCGTCCCCCACGCCGGGTACATCTACTCGGGCCCCGTGGCGGCCAGCGCATACGCGACGTTGCGGACGATCGCCTCGTCCATATCCAAGGTCGTGATCCTGGGGCCGGCCCACTTCGTCCTGCAGCGAGGCACCGCCGTGCCGGGCGTGGACGCGTGGACCACGCCGCTCGGGGAGGTCGCGATCGACGCGGAGCTGCGCGAGAACGCCCTCGCCTGCGGGGCAGCCGTCGACGACGCGCCGCACGCGCCAGAGCATTCCCTGGAAGTGCAGTTGCCGTTCCTGCAACGGCTGCTCGGACCGGAGCTCGGCGTGCTGCCGATTGCCGTGGGGATGACCTCGCCGACCGAGGTCGCGGATCTGATCGAAGCCTTCTGGGGTCGTCCCCGGACCCTCGTCGTCATCAGCACCGACCTCAGCCACTACCACGAGCAGGAGACTGCTCGGCGGCTGGACCGGCGGACCGCCGACGCGGTCCTGGCCAGGGATCCCTCGTCGATCGGCCCGGAGGATGCTTGCGGCGCCTACGCGCTTCGCGGCCTGGCGGAGCACGCGCGCCAGAACGATCTGGAGGTTCGGCTGCTCGACCTCCGAACCTCGGGGGACACCGCAGGCGATCCATCGAGCGTCGTCGGGTACGGTGCCTTCGCGTTGGGCACCGCCGGCCCCGGGTAGTCCCGAACCCTCGCCGACGAGATCGACTTCGGGGTGTGGCCGGTCGATGGTGCGCGCCGCCTCTATCGGCGTCGGGGCCGCCGCGGGGACGTCTCGATGTCTACGTGGAATTGTCGGCGTCTGCACCGCGACACCTGAATCCCGGGGCGGAAACGGATAGGGTGGAGCCGACGAGGGCGCGGGAGGTATGAGATGAGGAAGTTCCTGTTCGCGCTCCTGCTGATCGGCGGTGTCGTCGCGGCGGTCGCCTTCTTCATGAAGCGCCGCTCGCAGGGCTCCTTCGACGAGTGGGAGAGTCTTGCGGAGGTGCGTGATGCGACGACCGGCGGGTCCGCCAAGGACGTCGCCTAGACCGAGACACGCTCAGCCGGCGCGGTCGAGTCGTTCGGGAGCGGCTCGAACCGCGCCGTGAAGTGCCGCAGGGCCGGTGGTTCCTGCACGATCCGGTAGCCCGGCAGTCCCTCGGCTCTCGCCGCCACGGCCGTCACCACCTCGATCACGTAGTCGATGTGGCTCTGCGTGTAGGTGCGGCGGGGGATTGCCAGCCGCACCAGGTCCATCGCTGCCGGCGTCTCGGTCCCGTCGGGATGCCGCCCGAACATCACCGTCCCGATCTCGACGCCCCGGATCCCCCCGGCCTCGTACAGGGCGACGGCAAGCGACTGCCCAGGGAACTGGAGCGGGGGTATGTGGGGCAGCAGCGCCCGCGCGTCCAGGTACACGGCGTGGCCGCCGACCGGCTTCACGATCGGGACGCCCTGCCGGTCGATCGCCTCGCCCAGATACTCGGTCGAGCGGATCCGGTATCGCAGGTAGTGGGGGTCCACGCACTCCCGAAGGCCCTGCGCGATGGCCTCGAGGTCTCGGCCGGCCAGTCCCCCGTACGTCGGGAACCCCTCGGTGAGGATCAACAGGTTCCGGCACCGCTCGGCCAGGGCGTCGTCGTTCATCGCCAGCCACCCGCCGATGTTGGCCAGCGGGTCCTTCTTCGCGCTCATCGTCATCCCATCGGCGAGGGACGCCATCTCGCGGACGATGTCGGGGATCGAGCGGTCCTCGTACCCGGCCTCCCGCACGTGGACGAACCAGGCGTTCTCGGCGAACCGGCAGGCGTCCAGGAACAGCGGGACGGCGTACCGGTCGCAGAGCGCGCGGACCCCTCTGAGGTTCTCCACCGAGACGGGCTGCCCGCCCCCGGAGTTGTTCGTGATCGTGACGAACACGACCGGCACGTCGGCGGCCCGCTCGGCCAGCAGGGCATCGAGGGCCGCGAGGTCCATGTTCCCCTTGAAGGGGTGCTCCACCGCCGGCTGCCGCCCCTCGGGGATCGGAAGGTCAACGGCCTCGGCTCCGGTGAACTCGACGTTGGCCCGGGTCGTGTCGAAGTGGGTGTTGTTCGGGATCACCTTGCCGGGAACGCCGATCGCCGAGAACAGGATCTTCTCGGCGGCCCGGCCCTGGTGCGTGGGGATCACGTGCCGGAACGGGAAGAGCTCCCGCACGGCCTCCAGGAACACGTACCAGGAGGGCGAGCCCGCGTAGCTCTCGTCGCCGTGTTGGATCGCGGCCCATTGGTCCCGGGACATCGCCCCGGTCCCGGAGTCGGTCAGCAGGTCGATCAGAACGTCGTCGGCGTGGAGGTTGAACAGGTTGTACCCGGCCTCCCGGATGGCCGTCCGCCGGTGCTCCGCCGTGGTGATCCGCAGCGGCTCGACCGAGTGGATCCGGAACGGCTCGATGATCGTGCGGAACTCCGAGTCCATGGTCCGATGCTAGCCCGCCTCCGCCGCCGAGGTCGCCCGGCAGCCGGGCCGTGACCGGCGTCATGATGAGGGGGTGAGAGCCTCGATCAGGCGACGGAGCCCGAAGCCGGACCGATGGCCCCCGGCGAGACCGATCTCTCCGCGGGGAAGGCTCGCCGCCCTCGTGGCCGGCGCCTGCCTGGTCGTGGCCGGCGCCTGCCTGGTCGTGGCCGGCGCGCTGTTCCTGTGGGCGTCCTGGGACGAGTTGACCTGCCCCTACGTCGAGCGCCTGTGCAACGTCACGATCGGGCTCGGCGGACTCATCTCGTTCCTGGCGCTCGTGATGGTGGTGCTGGGGGCACTCGCGTGGATCAGCCTCCGCGGTCGGGCGGTGTCGCCCGACGGGGCCGACGGCTGGGTGCGCGTCGAGGCTCTCATGGTGATCTTCGGCGCGGTCCTGATCGCGCTGCTGATCCCGTCCCGCGTGTGCACGGCCGGCTATCGACTGGATCACGTCTTCGGGGTGTGCATCCACGTCGGCAACAGCGCGGATCGCATCGATGCCCGGTCCCAGCTGTGGCTCCGATGGGTGGCCCTGGGGACCGGTGTCGTGGTGGCCCTCCCGGTCCGATTCCAGCGCCGCATCCCGAGCGTCGTGGCGGCGGGGATCACCGTCGCCGTGTGGGGCGTCGCCGTGTGGTGGCTGCTGTCCGAGACCGTCTTGCCGAGGACCTATTGACTCAGGCTTGCGCGGGGAAACTCTCCTCAATGGGCATCCCGGGAGCCATGCGCTTCATCCGACGGATGCCGGCGTCCGCCCTGGCATGCGCAGTGGTCGCAGCAGCATGCACCGCGTCGCCGTCGCCGTCTCCCTCTTCGGGCTCACCCTTACCCTCTCCCACGAAGACCGTGACCGGGTCGGCGTACGTGCGCGTGAACCAGTTGGGGTACGCGGCAGGCGCCTCGAAGCGAGCCTATCTGATGGCCTCGGACGCGGAGACCGCCGCCACCTTCGCCGTGAAGAGCTCGGGCGGCTCGACCGTGTTCTCGGCGCCGGTCGGCTCCGATCTCGGGTCTTGGAGCAAGCGCTACCCCCACGTCTATGCCGTGGACTTCCCATCGGTTACCGCGGCCGGAACCTATTCCATCTCGGTGAACGGCCCCATCGCGGCCTCCTCTCCTTCGTTCCGGATCGGCTCCGGCGCCGACGTGTACTCGAAGGCCCTGGCGAACGCGCTCGCTTTCTACCAGGTCCAACGGGACGGCCCGGACTACGTGCCTTCCGCCCTCCGCACCGCCTCGGCGCACCTGCACGACCGGAACGCCATGACCTACCTGACGCCGCACACCGACTCCGACGGTGTCTTCTCCGGCGATCTGTCGCCGCTGGGGCGGCGGGTGGACGCCTCTGGCGGTTGGTGGGACGCGGGCGACTACTTGAAGTTCGTCCAGACCACGGGCTACACGGTGGCCGTGCTGCTGGCCGGCGTCCGCGACTTCCCGACGCAGATGGGCGCAGGCTCGGCGGGGTCGAACTTCGCGTCCGAGGCCAAGTTCGGCGCGGACTGGCTGCTCCGGATGTGGGACGACTCGACCCGGACCCTCTACTACCAGGTCGGCATCGGCAGCGGGAACGACAAGATCGAGGGCGACCACGACATCTGGCGGCTCCCCCAGACGGACGACGCGTACGGGGGAACCGACCCCGCGTTCCGTTACATCCGCAACCGTCCGGTGTTCCGGGCCGGCCCGCCCGGGGCCCGGATCAGCCCGAACCTGGCCGGGCGCAACGCCGCCGCGCTGGCAATCTGCTTCCAGGTGTTCAAAGAGAGCGCGCCGGCGTTCGCCGACCGGTGCCTGCTGGCGGCCGAGCACATCTTCGACCTCGCCGACGCCTCGTCGGGCAGGCTGCTCACGGTGATCCCGTTCGACTTCTACCCGGAGCAGGAGTGGCGCGACGACCTGGAACTCGGCGCCACCGAGCTGTACCTCGCGTTGGCCTCCGGCGGCCTGCCTGCCGGGCTGCCGCACACCGATGCGTCGTTCTACCTGCGGCGGGCGGCGCACTGGGCCCGTGCCTACGTCAAGGGGCCGAACGACGCGGTGGACACGCTGAACCTGTACGACGTGAGCGGGCTGGCGCACTACGAGCTGCACAGGGCCATTGGGCAGGCCGGCAACCCGAGCGGCCTGGAGGTCACCCCGACCGCGCTGGTGGCCGATCTGAAGAAGCAGCTCGATCGGGCGGTGGCGCAAGCGAGCGCCGATCCCTTCGGGTTCGGCTTTCCCTGGAACACGTGGGACACGACCTCCCATGGCGCCGGGCTATCGGTCATGGCGAGCGAGTACGACGAGCTCACCGGGACCGGCACCTACGCGGCCTACGCCGACCGGTGGCTAGCGAACATCCTGGGGGCCAACGCGTGGGGATCGTCGCTCATCGTCGGCGACGGCACGACGTTCCCCCACTGCACCCAGCACCAGGTGGCCAACATCGTGGGATCGCCGGACGGGTCCCCGCCGGTTCTTGCCGGGGCGGTGGTGGAGGGCCCCAACGCCGAGACGGCCACGGGCAGGCTGCCGGGCATGCGAACGTGCCCGCCGAACCGGGTGGACGTGTTCGCGCGGTTCGACTCGAAGGCCCTGTTCAGGGACAACGTCCAGTCGTACTCGACCGTCGAGCCCGCCATCGACCTGACGGCTTCGTCGCCGCTGGCCTTCGCCAGGCAGAGCGCCGGCCTGAGATAGAGCGAAGGTGGGTGGGGGGGCCCGCGAAGGGCTCGCAAGGCTAGGGGAGCCGGCCCGCTCGCGCTACAGTCGAGGTCCGTGCAACGGTTCGAACGCGCCTCGTCCGCCACCATCGCCGTCGTCTGTTCCGCGGTCGGCGTCCTGTTCATGGCGGTCGTGGCGGCGACACCGGGGTCGCCCCTCACGCCGGCCCTGCCTGCGGACACGGGCCCCTCGGGGCCGTTCCGGTGGCTGGCAGGCGCGGTCGGCCTGGACCGGATCCACGGCGAGGTCCTCGCGATCGTCAGCATCGTCGCGGTCGTGTTCTCGGCGGGGGCGTTCCTGCTCGTGTTGCGGGAGGCCTGGAGGGGGAACCTGCCGGCGAGGCTCGTGATCGGCCTCGCCGTCTCCTACCACGTCGTCGTGCTGTTCCTGCCGCTGCTGTTCTCGCGCGACGTGTACTCGTACGGGATCTACGGGCGCATCGTGAGTGTGCACCACGCGAACCCGTACGTCGCAACGCCGGCGGACTTCCTCGGTGATCCGTTCTCGCCCTACGTGGGACCGAAGTGGTTCCAGACGCCGGCCGTGTACGGGCCGGGATTCGTGGCCCTGTCGGCCTTCCTCACCGCGGTGGTGAAGAGCGTATCGGGGCTGATCGTGACCTTCCGGCTGATCGCCATCGGGGCGAGCCTCGCGACGGTGGCCTTGATCTCGTGGGTCACGCTCCGGCTGTGGCCGGAACGCCGGGCATTCGCCATCGCGGCGTTCGGGATGAACCCTGTGGTGGTGTTCCAGTCGGTGGGGAGCGGACACAACGACCTGCTCGTGGCGTTGTCGATCGCCGCAGCACTGGCGTTGGTGATCGCGAAACGGGAGCTGCCGGCCACAGCGGTCCTCACGCTGGGGGCGCTGATCAAGTTCTCGGCTGGAGTGCCGTTGGTCCTGCTCGTGGTGGTGGCGGTGGCCGGCCGGGAGCGGGGGAAGCGGTTCCGCGCGCTGCTGGCGCACGGGGCTGTGGTGGGCGGGATCGGTGCCGCGTTCGCCGTACCGTTCATGCAGACGAGGGACCCTACGCTGGGGCTGTGGGAGCTGGCCCGGCACGAGGCGTGGCTGGCGCCGTCGGGCCTGTTCCACCGGATGCTGGACGCCGTCAGCGGCGACACGCTCGGCGTGGTGGTGCGGTTCGTGTTCCCGGCGCTGTTCCTGGTGGCGCTGTTCGTCATCGCTCGTTCGCTGGCTCGGAGGGCGCCGGACGTGACACCCACCGCTCAGGCCGCGGCGTGGGGGTGGGGGTTGCTGTTCCTGATGCTGCTGGCGCCGGTGCTGCTGCCCTGGTACGTGGCGTGGGCGCTGTCGCTGGCGTGGGCGCTTCCCCGGGTGCCGCGGATCGCGCTGCTCGGAGCGTCGACAGCGCTCACGGTGTCGCAGTTCACCTCGGAGCCGACGCTGTTCCCGCACGCGTACAACGCCAACCTGTGGTGGGGGCACTGGGCGGTGACGCCGGTCGTGATCGCGTTACTAGTATGGGCCGGACTAGACTTCCGGCGCCGGGTCCGGGAGGGTGCGCCGTTGGAGGAGCAGCGAGAGGTAGCCGCTCCCGCCGGCCACGGCTGACGCCACCGTCGGCACGATCGAACCGGAGAGCGACAGGCCCGCCGCGTCGGCCGCGATCACGAGGATCACGATGGCCGCTGCCCCGAACGCCGGGGCCAGGGCGGTCGAGACGATGCCGGAGCCGAGCGCGGTCCGGGCCCATCCGTACCCGACGACGGCGAAGAGGGCGAGGAGCGCGACCGACGCCAGCACGATCCGTCCTGGCGACGAGGGCAGGAGCGGGTCGCCCGGATACGCGACGGGCTCGGGCAGATCGCCGTAGATGATTACGCCCTCGCCGACGGAGTGCGGCGCGGGTCCCTGACCGAAGTCGGGCCGATCGAACGGGCCGATGTCGAGGGTCAGTGCCCTTCCCCCGATCCGCCGGACCGCCGCCGCGGCTTCGGCCCGGTAGCGGCGGGCCAGTTCGTTTCGCTCGATCGCCGCTGCGTCGTTCCCCTGACCGCCGCGACGGACCACCACGTACACGTCGCGGATCCGGTCCGGGGGAACCGACGCGCGGATGGCGTTCGCGGCCTGCGTGGCGAAGAACGTGATCGATGGGTCGCCGGTCTCCACGAAGAAGACCAGGGGTGTCCCCGACGGAGTCGCGGCGATGTACCGCCCTGCGTCGGTGACGCGCTCGGCCTCGCGGGGCGTGAGGAACGGCTTCTGGCGTCCCCACGTGAAGGCGGCGCCCAGCACCATCGCCAACAGGAGGGAACCGGCGATCCCCCATGCCAGCGCCCGGCGCCGCTCGGCCAGCCATCGCCACAGCCGGACCAGGCCGAACGCGGCCAGGATCGGCACGAGGTAGCCGAAGGCGTCGAACCGATCCGGCGGCACCACGCCGGTGGAAAGGGCGAGGGCCACGCCGGCGATCGTCACGATGCCCCACGCCCGCAGGAACCGACCCACGAATCCGGTGGCATCGCGAAGGCCGCCGATCGCGAGGGGGATGGATGCCCACTGGACGTACCGCGCCCAGTGCTGGAGGAACCGCTTCCGGTAGGCGCTCACGAGGATGTCGTTCAGTCCGGCCCGCCGCAGGAACGCGTCGCGGGAGGTGTCGACGTTGGGCATCGACGGACCCGGCAGGATCGCGAGCAGGCCGATGCCCAGCAGAACACCCGCGCCCGCCGCGGCGCCGGCGACATGCGCGACCTCGCGCCGCTCGTCGGCCCGCCACGACAGCAGCGCAGTCACGCACAGGACGACCAGACCGAGCAAGTAGAACTGGGGATGCGCGAACCCGCCGGCGCCGAGGAGGGCGGCCGCGGCGGCGGCTCCCCGGGCGGTCCCCCGGGCCAGCGCGGCGGCGGCCCCCAGGAACAGCACCCCGAAGACCAAGTTGGCCAGGTACCCGGTGGCTAGGTGCACGGCGAAGGTCCCGGTGAGGACCCCCGCCAGGATCCAGGCCGCCCGGCTCGCGTCCCCCGGCCCGGATCGGACCAGCGCGACGGCGCCCATCCCGACCCCCACGCCCAAGGCGCACTCGAGCCCGGCGATCACGGCGGCCGGCGGCAGGTGCAGGGCGCCACCGACCGCCAGCGCCAGAGCCGGCACCCCGGGTCGACCTCCCACGGCCGAGAGCCCGTCCAGCCCGGCCAGGCGGGTCCACCACAGGTACACCGGGGCGTCCGGCCCGACCGGGAACCGGTATCCGTGCGCCACGTACGTCCACACGAAGAACACGAGGAGCCCCGCCGCGATGGCGGCGAGGATGGCGAGGTCGGCCCGAGGCCGCCTGGCGGAACGATCGGTCGGCCGGATGCCTGGAACGTACCGGACACGTCGGCCGTCGTCTTGCTCTCGTCCCCTCGGCCGGCCGATAGAATCGCGGCTCCATGCTGGACCGCGAGCTCGTCGAAGAGGTCCTCGCCGCCGCGCTGGCGCGCGGCGGCGACTTCTCCGAAGTGTTCGTGGAGGAACGGACCTCCACCTCCGTCCGCCTGGACGACGGCAAGATCGAGGAGCTGACCTCGGGCATGGATCGGGGGGCCGGCGTCCGCGTCGGTCGGGGGACGGCGTACGGTTACGCGTTCTCAAACCGACTGGATCGCGAGGCACTCCTGGAAGCGGCCGCCGCGGCCGCCGCCTCGGTGCGCGAGGGCGAGCCCGGAACCGTGGTTGACTTGCGGGCCCTCGAGCCGTCCGTAGTCCACCGGGCCAAGCGTCCAACCAGCAACGTCCCCGCCGCCGACAAGGTGGCGTGGGTCCGGGAGGTCGACGACGCGGCCCGCTCCCTCAGCCCGGAGGTTCGCCAAGTGGTTGCGGTGTACGGAGATTCACTTCAGCGGGTGCTGATCGCGGCGTCGGACGGCCGGTGGGTGGAGGAGGAACGGCCCCGCATCCGTCTGGTGGCTCAGGTCGTTGCGGCCCGGGACGACATCATCCAGACGGGGTTCCATGGGCCGGCCGGCCTGGCGGGCGCGGAGTTCCTGGACGCGCATCGGCCCCGGCAGATCGCGGAGATCTCGGCGAACCGTGCGGTGACGATGCTCGGTTCCATCCCCGCGCCGGCCGGGGAGATGACCGTCGTCTTGGCGCCGGGCATGGGCGGCGTGCTGTTCCACGAGGCCTGCGGCCATCCCCTCGAGGCCGACATCGTGGACAAAGAGGCCAGCGTGTACCGGGGCCGGTTCGGCGAGCAAGTGGCTTCGCCGCTCGTGAACGGCATCGACGACGCGACCATCCCGAACGCGTGGGGGTCGTTCTCGTTCGACGACGAGGGAACGCCGGCCGAGCGGACGGAGCTGTTCCGGCACGGCGTGCTCCAGGGGTGGATGTACGATCGCCTACGAGCCACGAAGGACGGAGCACCGTCGACGGGGAACGGCCGCCGTCAGTCGTACCAGCACCCACCGATCCCCCGGATGACCAACTCGTACATCCTGAACGGGACGTCGAAGGCCGGGGAGGTCGTGGCCTCGACCGAACGCGGCGTGTACGTGAAGGCGCTGGGCGGCGGCGAGGTCAATCCGGCCACCGGGGACTTCGTGTTCGGGATCAGCGAGGGCTACCTCGTCGAGGGCGGCGAGATCACGACGCCGGTCCGGGGCGCGAACCTGATCGGCCGTGCCATCGAGGTCATGCAGGCCGTCGACGCGGTGGCCGACGACTTCGACACCTGGGAGGGCGTGTGCGGCAAGGAAGGGCAAGGGGTCCCGGTGGGGAGCGGCTCGCCGACCCTTCGCATCACGCGGATCACCGTGGGGGGCACCGGTGCCTGACCTCCTCGACCTGTGCGGGGCCGCCGTGGGGACGGCAGAGGGCGATGAGGCCGTGGAGGCCTACGCGGAGGAGTCGCGGCGGACGGTGGTCAAGGCCCACAAGGGCGACGTCGAAGGCCTCACCTTGGCGGAATCGCGGGGCGTGGGCGTCCGGCTGATCGTGGGCGGCCGCGTGGGCTTCGCCTACGCGGCCGACCCCTCGCCGGACGAGGTCCGCACTGCGGTAGCCCGGGCTCGCGAGAATGCCGCCGTCGCCACCGAGGACGGGTTCAATAGGCTGCCAGAGGTGGCGGTCGCCGAGCCCATGCCGGAGCTTTTCCGCGAGGAACAGGCCGCCATGCCGGCGGACCAGAAAGTGTCGCTGGCGCTCGACCTGGAGCGGGTGGCCACCACCACCGATCCCCGCGTCACGAAGGTGGACGAAGCGCAGATCGGCGATGCGGTGTCGAGGACCGCCGTGGCCTCGACTACGGGGCTCATCGCCGAGTACGGCCGCACCGACTGCTGGGCGGTTGCCGTCACGCTCGCGGAGCAGGGCGAAGAGACGCAGACCGGGTTCTCGTACCGGATCGGGCGGGAGCTCGGGGAGCTGGAATGGCGGGACGTCGCCGAAGAAGCCGTGTCGCGGGCTGTCGACATGCTCGGGGCCACCAAGCCGCCGACGGCGAAGGTGCCGGTCGTGCTGGACCCGTTCGCGGGGTCGTCGTTCCTGGGAGTCCTGGCCGGGGCGCTCTCGGCCGAGGCCGTCCAGAAGGGGCGGTCGCTGTTCGCCGCGCTGGTGGGGGAGCAGGTCGGGTCTGACGTGTTCAACCTGATCGACGACGGTCGGTTCCTCATGGGGCCTGCGGCCGCGCCGTTCGACGACGAAGGCGTCCCCACGATCCGAACCGAGCTGTTCAAGGACGGTGTGCTGCAGGGGTTCCTGCACAACACCTATACGGCGCGCAGGGACGGGACGGCGACCTCGACGGGGAACGCCCGGCGTGGCGGCTACACAACGGTGCCGGGCGTGGGGACCACCAACTTCTACGTGGCGCCGGGCGAGCACTCGTTCGAAGGGCTCCTCGCGAAGGCCGAGGGCGGCGTGCTTGTCCGGGACGTATCCGGTGTGCACTCGGGCGCCAACCCCATCAGCGGCCAGTTCTCGGTGGGGGCGACCGGGTTGCGGATCTCGGGCGGTACGCCGGGGGAGCCGCTCCGTGAGATGACGATCGCCTCCACCGTCCCGGAGATGTTGAAAGCCGTCGAGGGGGTGGGGAACGACCTGCGTTTCTTCACGTCGGTCGGCGTGCCGAGCATCCTGATCGGCGAGATGACCGTCGCCGGCGTCTGAGATGGGCGAGGTGCGGATCGTCAGGGCCGGGCAGGAGCGGATCGACGACCTCGAGCCGCTTTGGAAAGCGCTCCAAGAGCACCACCTGGCCGGCGAGGAAGAGATCCCCGGCATCCCCATGCGGCGTCCCGACGATTCGTGGCCCCGGCGGCGCGCCAGGTACGTCCGATGGCTGGCCGAGCCGGATGCGTTCGCGTTGATCGCGGAGGAGAACGACCGCCCGGTCGGCTACGCGCTGGTGACGGTCCATGGGCCGGCGGACGACACCCATGTGACCCGCGATCGGCTGGCGGAGCTCCAGTCGCTTTCGGTGGAGGCGGGGCGCCGGGGGAAAGGGGTGGGTGGGCGCCTGATGGAAGCCGTATACGCGGAACTGCGGGCTCTCGACGTGCGCGAGCTGGTCATCGGCGTCATGGCCTCGAACCACGAGGCCATCCGGTACTACGAGCGGCTGGGGTTCAACCCGTGGCTGGCCGTCTACATGGGCACTATCCCCGACCCGCCGGCCGAGCCCGGACCCTGAAGCCCGATCCTACGGTCCGAAGGAGATCTGGTCGGGGCGCATGCTCTGGACATGGCGGCCGAACGCGGCGATCGCGAGGACCCACCACAGGCCGATCAGCGTTCCGATGATCCCCGTCACGAGCCCGGCCACGGCCATCCCTTTCCCGGTCGTGCCCCGATCCGCTCGCTGCATCCCCAGCCACCCGAAGACGACTCCGAGGATCCCGCAAACCAGCCCCACGAACGGGATCCAGAACAGGACCAGGCTCACGATGCCGAGCACGAGGGCCGCCACGGCCTGGCCGTTCGTGCTCTGCGCGGCGACGGTCCCCGTGGTCCCACCGGAGCCGGCTGTTCCCAGGGCGGAACCCGAGGGCTCCCACGCGGAGAACACGCGCCACGCCTCGTTCCACCCCTCGGTGGTCTTGGGGTAACGCTGGACGGGCGAGCCGGGATTCTGGGTGTCCCAGATCCCGTAGTAGTCGGTGCCGTAGCCGAGTGCGAAGCGCGCGCCCGAATGCGTGAGCTGCAGGGGTCGGCCGTCGTCGGCGGCCGGGGCACCTGCCGTCGGCGTGGGCTCGCCGATCGTCGACGTGCCTTCGGCGGGGGTGGCGGCGCCCGCTGCCGGCGCCTGGGTAAGGTCGCGCCCACAGAACCGGCATACGACGGCCTCGTCCTGGATCTCCTCGGCGCAGTACGGGCACTTCTTCATGGCATTCCCTCCCGTCCTTCCGATCGAGTCTATGAACCGACCAGGTCGCGCACAAGCTTCGTGGTCCGCAAGGATCCCGCTCGCAGCACGAAGGTGGAACACGCCGTACGCTCGGTTCCTGCGTCGCAGACCGGCCATCCCGGCGGAGCGGAAGGGTTGGATGAGCGAACGAGATCAGCGCCGAACCGCGTGGCGTCGGCCCGCCGTGGCGGGCCTGGCCGGCACGGCTGTGCTCACGCTGATCCTCTCGCTGGAGTCGACCTTCGTACGAGGGCTGCCGTTCGTGCCGGTGGCCATCGCGCAACGGCTGGTCCGAATCACGTCGGGCCAGGTCAACTCCTTCTTCATCGCGCGCCTGGGTTATTGGGCCGAGCGGCTGGCGCTGCTCGGGACCGCGGTGGGGGTCGCCGTTTCGGGGGCCGTGGCCGGTGTCGTCGTGACCGCGATCTCGCGGGGCCGGGGCGGGCGGGGTCGGTGGCTGTGGCCGATGAGCTTGCTGCCGCTGTGGGCGGCGTCGGTTCTGCTGTACGTGCAGTACCCGCAGAACCTGCAGCGGCCGGGGTTCGCCCTTTGGACCTTGCCGGCATACGTGGCGGCGGGAGGTGTCGCCGGGTGGCTGGCCTCGACCCGGGCCACCGAGGTCGAGGACCCGAGCAGACGGTGGCTGCTGCGGTCCGGGCTCATCGGCGGCGCCGGCATCGTCCTGGGCGTGGCCAACCTGTCGAGGCTCGTCTACCGACGGCCCGACCCAGGGGATCGGCGGCTCGTCGTGCCGAACCTCATCCACCGTGCCGAGCCCCGGATCGTGATCCCGGGCGACGCCGCGTTCGACCGCATCCCCGGCCTCACGCCGGAGATCACCTCGAACGCCCGGCACTACGTGGTGGACGAGGAACTGATCGATCCTGACATCGACCCGGCGTCGTGGCGACTGAACGTACGCGGCCTTGTGGAGCGGTCCCTCTCCCTTACCTATCGGGAGCTGCGGGCGCTCCCGGCGGTCGAGCGGTACCAGACCCTGGAATGCATCTCGAACCGGGTGGGCGGGCACCTGATGTCGACGGCGAGATGGACCGGTGTGCCGCTAACGCGGATCCTGGAGATGGCGGGGGTCAAGCCGGGAGCCGTCGAGGTCGCGTTCCACGCGTCTGGCGGGTACTCGGACAGCCTGCCCCTCGAGCAGGCCATGGACGACTCGACGCTGATCGCGATCGGGATGAACGGGTACGTCTTGCCGCGGGCCCACGGGTTCCCCGCACGGCTCCTGTCGGTCGGGACCTATGGGATGAAGAACCCGAAGTGGCTCGACGGGATCGAGGTCGTGGACCGGCCGTATCGGGGGTTCTGGGAGCAACGCGGGTGGTCGAAGCCGGCCGTCGTGAGAACGGAGTCGCGTATCGACGTCCCGACCGGGAGCGTGACGGTGCGGCAGGTGGTCACGGTTGCCGGGGTGGCCATCGCAGGGGACCGGGGGATCTCCAACGTCGAGGTGTCGACCGACGGAGGGGTCACGTGGAACATCGCCGACCTGAAGAGCCCACTCGGACCCTACACTTGGCGCCTGTGGATGTACCGGTGGATACCGCCCGCCGCCAACGAGCAGGCGGTGGTGGTCCGGGCCACCGATGGGAACGGGGCGGTACAGACGGCGCACGAGGTGGACGTCTACCCGTCGGGAGCGACGGGGTACGACCGGGTCGACGTGACGGCGGTGGCGTGAGGGCTCAGACCGTCGGCGGCCGCACGCCGGTGGCGATCAACACGAACAGGAGGGCGGCGATCGCGAGTCGGTAGATCACGAAGACCGTGAAATCCCTGCGGCGCAGGTAGCCGAGCAGCCCCCAGATCACCAGGAATCCGCTCGCCGCCGAAGACACGAATCCCCAGAAGAAGGGAGCGGCGTAGGTGTGGAGCCCGTCCCGCAGCACGTCGGGGACCTTGAAGACGCCGGCCCCGAAGATGATCGGGATCGCCAGGAGGAACGAGAACCTGGCAGCCGACTCGTGGTTCATCCCCAGCCACCGGCCGGCCGTCATGGTCACGCCGGCACGCGAGACCCCCGGCTGCAGCGCCACGGCCTGTGCGGATCCGATGATCAGCGAATCGCGGAGCCGGAGGCCCTCCATGCCCTTCGCCGCAGATGCGACCCTGTCCACGAGGTACAGCGCGACGCCGAACACCGCGAGCATCGTGGCGATCAGCCAGGGCTGGCCGAGCTTCTCCTCGATCTGGCTCTCGAACAACGCGGCGACCACGGCCGCGGGAGCGGTGCCGATCACCAGGAACCAGGCCAGGCGCTCGTCCACGGTCTCCACCTTCCGTCGGGCGATCGAACGGCCCCACGCCGCCAGGTACTTCGCGATATCCCGCCAGAAGTAGGCCACGGCCCCGAAGAACGTCCCCATGTGCAGCGCCACGTCGAAGGTCTTGTTCAGGTTGGGATCGTTCAGGATCGACCACCCGAACAGCCAGGGAACCAGGATGAGGTGCCCGGAGCTCGAGACCGGGGCGAACTCGGTCAGGCCCTGGGTGATCCCGAGCACGATCGCTTGCAGGACGGTCAATGGGCGGCTCTCCTCAACGAATGCCGGCCCTGCCGGCGCACGAACGCCGCCCATGGTACCGGCAGCGGCGTCGTGTTCCCGGAGCTAGGAGCTGCCGCCCGAGGGGCCTTCGATCGAGATGGAGAGGTCGGCGAACGCCTTCGCGAACGCGAGGCGCTCGGCCTCGTCGGGGCTCACCAGCAGCACGAGGGGTGGGCCGGAACCGGCACCCGTCGCCGCCTGCGTCGTGGGTTGCTGCTGAGCGTCAAGCACCAACAGGACTTGGAGGCCCGACGCCACCGTCTCGGTATGAGGTTGGTTCCCGCCGAAGGTGGCCAGCACGTCGACCAAGTCGCCCGGCCGGATGGATCCGGGCGGCAGGCCGGCCTGAACGGTGAACGCCCGGAGCCCCGGCGGAACGAGCGAGGCCACCGGGCCGGTGCTGGCCACGGCGATCCGGGTCCGGGTCAGCGGTTCGCCTTCCGCGAGATCGGAGGTGAGCGTCGCGCCCTCGGCCTGCTCGGTCTTCGAGAGCGCGCCCGGCGGCGCGAACCGGGCCGGTACCTGTTCCTCGCGCAGCATCGACGCCGTCAACCGGGTCCCACGGACGAGGTCTTGACCGGCCACCAGGACCGTCGCGGGCGGACCGACCACCGGCCGGAGCGCCTCCAGCCGGGCCGCGTAGGCCCGGACGATGAGGAACGCCGACGCGGCGCACACAACCGCGAGGACCAGGAAGGCCTTCGAGGCGATAGACCACCGGCGTCGCACGTGGCTCCTTGCTGATCTTGGACGGACGAGGGCGAGCGGACGCGGCCGACCCTATGCGGCTGGCGCCGCCCGCGCAGTGAGCCCGCTCACACCGCGTGCGGTTTCTTCGGGCCGCCAACGGGGATGGTCCGGACCCGGAAATCCTCCAGGGCGTCGCGGCCCACGATCATCCGAACCGCCTCGCGGATGCGTTCGGCGAGCTGGGGGGGGTCATCAGACGTCTGGAAGCGCAGTTCGATCGTGACGAGCCTGCGTTCACCCATGCAGCCGATGATAGAGGCCCGGCGGGTCAGACCTCGAAACGGGCTCCGGTGAGTGCCGTGGCGCAGGGGCAGTCGCGCTCCTCGGGCAGTGCCGGGATCAGCGCGAACAGGAGCTCCCGGAGCCGATCGTTGTTCGCGGAGAAGACCTCGATGACCTCGTCGTGCGTCACGGGCGGAGCGTCCTCCACGCCGACGTCGTAGTCGGTGATGAGCGAGATGTTCGCGTAGCAGAGCTCCAGCTCGCGGGCGAGCAGGGCCTCCGGGTACCCGGTCATGTTCAGCGTGTGCCAGCCCATCCGGTTGAACCATGCCGACTCGGCCCGGGTGGAGAAGCGCGGGCCTTCGATCACCACCATCGTGCCGCCGTCGTGCATCGTAATGCCCAGGTC
>JAHEXX010000075.1 GCA_023251895.1 bacterium | reverse complement strand
TCCCGAGGGGCGGGTCACCGGGGTCGTCACCGACACCGACCTCATGGGCATCGGGCGTCACTCCCCCTTCACCTTGAAGAGCTCGATCGAGCGGGCCGCGACCCGGGAGGACGTGATCGAGACCGCGCGGGGACTGCCGGATACCGTGGCCTCCCTGGTGGATTCGAGCGTCGATCCCGTGGACATCGGCCACGTCGTCGGGCTGACGATCGACGCCCTGACCCGGCGGCTGATCGCCCTGGCCATCGAGAAGTATGGGGAGCCACCGGTCCCCTGGGCCTGGCTGGCGCTGGGGAGCGCGGCCCGGCAGGAGCAGGCCCTCCACACCGATCAGGACCACGCGCTCGCCTACGAATCAGGGGGCCGCACCGTGGAGGAGATCGACCCCTACTTCGCGGAGTTCACCGAGTTCGTGACCGCGGGACTGGAGGCGTCGGGCATCCCCAGGTGCGAGGGCGACGTCATGGCGTCGAACAGCGAGCTCCGCAAGTCCGTCGAGGGCTGGGTCGAGGCGTTCCACTCGTGGATGGTCGAGCCCGGCCGCATCGGCAGCATGCTGCTGTCCATCGTGTTCGACTACCGCCGCGTGGACGGCCCCCTCGACATCGAACTCGCTTTGGACGCCGAGATCCGATCCGCCCGGCAGAACGTCCAGTTCATGCACCATCTTGCCCGCCGGGCCCTCGACCACAAGCCGCCGACCGGCTTCTTCCGCGATTTCGTGGTCGAGGGCAAGGGGGACCACGCCGGCCGGCTCGACATCAAGCACGGAGGCATCACGATCATCGGGAACCTGGCTCGCACCCACTCGATCGGAGCGGGGCTCTCGGAGAAGCGCACCATCCCCCGGCTCCGAGCGGCCGCGGTCGCCGGGGCCCTCGACGCCGAGGAGGCGATGAAGCTCGAGGAGGCCTTCACGTTCCTATGGGAGGTGCGCCTGGAGCACCAAGCCGCCCAGCTGCGCGCGGGCGTCCAGGTGGACGACTTCGTGGATCCGGCGACGCTCGGCCCTGTGACGCGGCGGGGCCTGAAGGAGGCGTTCCGGATCATCGCCCAGGCCCAGAAATCCCTGGGATTGGAGCTCGGGGTCCGCCTGCGATAGGGGTCAACCCTCCTCGGCGGGAGTCCTCTCGGCGCCCGCTCCGATGGCGTGGTACCCGCCGTCGACGTGGACGATCTCTCCTGTGATCCCCCTCGACCAATCCGATAGCAGGAACGCGATGGTCCGGCCCACGGGGGAAGGGTCGGTAACATCCCACCCGAGCGGCGCGCGAGTTCCCCACGCGTCGGAGATCACGTCGAACCCGGGGATGCCCTTGGCCGCGATGGTGCGAAGGGGGCCCGCGGACACGCAGTTGACCCTGATGCCGTGAGGACCGAGGTCGCGAGCCAGGTACCGCGTCACCGCCTCCAGACCAGCCTTGCACACGCCCATCCAGTCGTAGATGGGCCAGGCCACGGAGGCGTCGAAGTCCAGGCTGACGATCGACCCACCACGCTCCTTCATCAGGGGCAGCAGCCCGGCCGCGAGAGCCTTCAGCGAGAAAGCGCTCGTCTGGAACGCCGTGGCCACGCTCTCCCAGGGGGTGTTCACGAAGTTGCCGCCCAGCGCGTCCTGGGGCGCGAACGCGATCGCGTGTAGGAAGCCGTCGAGCCGCCCCCACCGCTCGTCGAGGTCCTCGGCAACCCCCTGGACGTGCTCGGTATTGTTCACGTCCATCTCCAGCACGTCGGGCCGGGTGGGCAGACGTTTGGCGCACCTTTCTGTCAGGCTCATAGCCTTCCCGAACGACGTGAGGACGATCTCCGCGCCCTGTTCCTGCGCTGCTTCGGCCGCGGAGAACGCGATTGACGCTGGCGTCAGGACCCCGGTGATCAGCAGCTTCTTGTCATCGAGCAACATGTTGGTTCCCCCTCTCGTGCAGGGGCCCATGCTAGGGCTTGGCGCCCGGCGCTGACGAGCGGCACGGTGTCGCACCCAGGGCGTACGATTCGATCATGAGAGGCGATCGGGTCGAGATCGTGGTCGACACGGGGAACGGGGTGCAGACCTACGTCATCGCCGCCACGAAGGCCGGGCGGCGGGTCGACGTGTCCACATCGCGAGGGATCGTCGAGGTCTCGGAGGTCACCCGGACCGGCCAGCCCATCCGGACCGGCAGGTTCATGGCCGCCCGCGTGATCGCGCTGGTCGAGCACCCCGCCGAGGAACCATCCGGCCGCCGCCCTCGGGTCGTCCGGAACCAGGCCTCGCTGCTCTAGGCCGGCAAGAGCGCTGAGATCACGCCTAGGAACGACCGCTCGCGCACGAACTCGACCAGCCCTCGGACAGTGAACCGGCGCACTGTCAAGCCCCCGATGGCTGGGCTAAGGTTCGCCTCGTGACCAGCGCATCCGAAGGCAACGCCAGGGCCCTGTTCGACCGGTACTGGGAGGATCTGCTTTCGCTCGAGCCCCTCGTGGGGACCCAGGTCGGCGACGACCGCTTCGACAATCTGCTGCCCGATCCCTCGCCCGATGGCATCGCCCGGCGGGAGACCGTCCACCGGTCAGCCTTGGCCGCAGCGGCCGAGATCGATCGCTCCGGGTTGGACGTCGTGCTCCGGACGACCCTGGACACCCTCGAGGCGGTTGCCAAGCGCGACCTGGCCAGCATCGAGCACCGCCTGGACCGGTTCGGCGCCGTGAACCACCTGTGGGGCCCTGGGCAGCTCCTGGCCGAGCTCGGAACGCTGCAGCGGGCCGACACCCCCGAGCGCCTGGAGAGGTTCCTGGCCCGGCTCCACGCGACACCCGCGTACCTGGATGCCGTGTGTGGCGTCGTGCGGGATGCCGCCGAGGTAGGGCAGACCGTGCCGATCGTCGTCGTCGAACGGACCATCGCCCAGGTCGAACGGCTCTTGGCGATCCCCGCCGAAGAATCGCCGGCCCTCTCCCCTGTCCCCGAGGACCACGCGGGAGACCGAACCACCGTCGCGGGCGTCCTCCGCGACGAAGTCATGCCGGCCTACGTGGGCTACGTCGAGGCTCTGCGCCGGTACCTGCCCGCCGCGACCGAGACCATCGGCCTGTACGCACTCCCCGGTGGGGAGGCCATGTACGGGGCCGAGATCCTGGGGTGGACGACGCTGGAGCTGGACCCGCGCGGGGTTCACGACGTCGGCATCGAAGAGCTCGAGGCCATCCAGGAGGAACGCCGCCACAGCGCCGCGTTGCTCGGGTTCGCCTCCGCCGACGAGGCCATCGCGGCTCACCAGGAAAGCGGCAACAACACGGCGGCGAGCCGTGAGGAACTGGTTCACCTGGCCGAGGAACAGGTCCGGCGGAGCTGGGAGGCCTGCCCCGGCTACTTCGGGCGACTGCCCAAGGAGCCGTGCGACGTACGCCCGGTGGAGGAGTTCCGTGAGGCGGACATGCCGTTCGCCTTCTACATGACCGGGACCGAGGACGGTTCCCGGCCCGGCATCTACTACGTGAACACCTACCAGCTGGAGGAGCGGCCCCTCCATCACCTCGCGACCACGACGTACCACGAGGCCAACCCGGGCCACCACCTCCAGCTCACCATCGAGCAGGAGATCGAGGAGCGGCCGGCGCTCCGCCGGTTCGGAGGGATGTTCTCCGGGGCGGCGTTCGTGGAGGGGTGGGGCCTGTACAGCGAACGCCTGGCCGACGAGATGGGGTTGTTCACGGACGAGTACGAACGCCTCGGGATGCTCGACGCGCAAGCTCACCGGGCCGCCCGGTTGATCGTCGACACCGGGATCCACGCTCTGGGCTGGACCCGCGAGCGGGCCATCGCCAAGCTGGAGGAGGCCGGTGTTCCCCGCGTCGACGCCGTGATCGAGACCGACCGGTACATCGCCCTGCCGGCCCAGGCCCTTGCCTACAAGATCGGCCAGCGTGAGATCGAGCACCAGCGCAGGGCCGCGGTGGCCCGGGAGGGGTCCGCGTTCTCCCTTTCCGAGTTCCACGACCGCATGCTCGCCTTGGGATCCCTCCCCCTGCCCTCGCTCCAGCGCGAACTGGGCGCCTGAAGGCGGTCGCCGCAGCCGCGTGGCCTAGGGTGGGTTCGGCCACGCCCGCGAGAGCACCTTCCATTGCGCCTCGGTCGTTCCGGGGAACCCGTAGTAGCTGGCCCCCATCACCACCTCCTCCTGGACCGCCCGCACGAACCCCCAGGTCTCGTCGGTGGTGGCCTGGCCGGAGATGCCGCCGATCACGTGGACCGGAACGGAGGGATCGTTCGTCTGCTTCCGCAGCAGCTTCACGGCCCCGGCGGTGTAGTCGCGGGCTCCATCCCGGCCCTTCACGCGCCAGGTGAAGTAGGTCATGGGCAGGAACACGTCGTAGGTCTCGTGGAGCTCCGACCACGGGAACCCCGGCCAGTAGTCGGGGTTGGCCTTCATCGCGAGGGGCGACGGGACGATGGCCCCCAGCGGGTAGTGGACCCCAACCGATTCGCGGAGGCGGGCGGACAGCTCGACGAGCCGGGCGGTCCGTTTCGCGGGGTCCCTCACGGCCGGCGATTCGATATCCAGCGCGAACGAGTCGAACCGCTGGCCGGCGGGGGTTCGGAGCTCGACGGCCGCCCGGATGCGGACGTAGTCGAGGCGCTCGTCGACGAGCCCTGGCAGGTACCAGGCCACGACCTCCAGCCCGGCGGCATGCGCGGCCTCGATGAACCGCGGTACGACGTACGGGTACACGAACGGCCGGCCGTGGCCGAAATTGGACGTCTGAAGGTAGAGCGTGCGGACCCCGTGGGTCCGCATGTCCTCCATGGTCGCCACCGGGTCGGCCCATGCGCGGTGGTCGTAGATGTCCACCCACGAGCCCAGGCCCCTGTACATCGAGACGTCCGCCAGCCCCGCCCGGGCGACGGGGGGCGGGACGACAGGGGCGCCGTCCCCACCATCCCCCGCGGCCAGCCACAGTAGCGTCACGACGACGGCGGCCGCCGCGGCGCCGATCGCGCCCACCCTTCGCGGATCCCGGGCCATGTCACGAGGGTACGACCGCCGAAGAACAAGGGGCGCGGCGTCCCGCGGGTCCCGGGACCGTCGGCCCATGGGCTCCGGCGACCCGACGGGCAGACTCGGATACGACGAAGCGAGGAGGGGTCCGATGACTACGGAAGGGCGGTTCGAGGAGTTCGAGGTGGCCGGCGAGCAACTGGTCACCACCGTGAAGCGGCTGGTGCACGAAGGGAACGTCCGGCGGATCATCGTGAAGAACGAGGAGGGCCAGACGTTCCTGGAGATCCCGCTCACCGTGGGCGTGGTCGGCGCCATGCTGATCCCGCTGTGGGCGGCGCTCGGCGCTCTGGCCGCGCTGGTCTCCGGGTTCCGGATCGTCGTGGAGAAGGCGGAACCGGCGGCGCCGTCGGAGCGCGCGGAGATCGCCGCCTGATCGACGGCAGGGTCGCCCTGGTGACCGGGGCGTCCAGTTCAAGCTGTTCGGTCTCCCGAAGGTGCGGGAGGTCTAGACACATGGGCCGGGGATGATGTGACCGATGAACCCATCGACCATCAGGTAGAAGTACGAGAGCAGACTGCCCAGCACGACTCCGATCACGGCGCCGACGATGGCGCACAGGACGAAGACCTTGACCACCCAAGGGATCGATCCGGTCATCGCATCCACGACCCAGAGCTTGACGTCACGCGCCGCTCGTGGTGAGCGTCGTAACCGAAGCTCAATGCGAACGCAACGTCCTCGGCACGGTGTCCCCGGGTACGCGCCAGACTGACCGTTCATTGACACCGACCAGCTCGCGGTCGGTCTGCGTAAGGTCCACCGTTGGGAGGAGGTGTCCTCGAGCAAGAGATGTGCCAGGTCCGAACGAACCCGAGAGCGTCGCCTACCAGACCCGGATCCGCATCGGCGCGATGCGGAACGCAACCGAGTAGTCGGCGGCGAAGCTCTCCGGCGTCCATCTGTACCCGTCGATCCGGGCACGGTACTTCTCCAGATACTCGGGGACTTCGTTCGCGGACGGGGCTTGGGGGGTGACGGCGGCGGTTCCCTCGACGATCACGTTGTCGCCGCCCACGCCGTCGCCTTCGAGGTGCAACGACACGAGCGGGTTGGCGGCGATGTTCCGCAGCTTCGGCCGACCCGGCCGGCTGTACAGGAGGAACGCCTCGCCATCCAACCAGAACCACACCGGCGTCGATTGCGGTTGACCGGCCGGGCCGACCGTCGTCAGCCAGGCGATCAGATCGGTCCGCAGGCGGTCTCGCGCGTGGACATGTTTGGGGTCCTTCGGATCAAGCAAGACCATGCGCTCAGATTACGCGGCCTCGCCCGCCTCGCTCTCGTCGTCGCCGACCAGCGCGATCGCAAGCACCTCGTCGATCGTCTCCACTGGATGGAACACGATCTGCTCTCGCACCTGCGCTGGGACGTCGTCCAGATCGCCCTCGTTGCGTTGGGGCAGGATGACCTCCTTCAGGCCGGCCCGGTGGGCGGCAAGGACCTTCTGCTTGACTCCGCCGATCGGGAGGACGCGGCCCTGCAGGGTGACCTCCCCCGTCATCCCGACAGTGCTCTTCACCGGGCGGCCGGACAGCAGGCTGGCGAGCGCGGTGACCATCGTCACGCCGGCGCTCGGCCCGTCCTTGGGCACGGCTCCCGCCGGGACGTGGACGTGAAACCTCCCGCCCAGCCGGTTCGCCTCGATCCCCAGCGCGCCGGCGTGGGAACGCACGTACGAAAGCGCGATCTGGCCCGACTCCTTCATCACGTCACCGAGTTGGCCCGTCAGGGTCAGGCCGTCGCCGTCACCACTGCCGTCCATCCGGGTGGCCTCGACGAACAGGACATCGCCGCCCGTTCCCGTAACCGCAAGCCCGGTGGCCACGCCGGGCACGCTGGTGCGCTCCGCGGCTTCGAAGAAGAATTTCGGGCGGCCCAGGTACTCGCGGATGTCCGCGGCATCGACCCTCACGGGCACCTCCGCCCGGGCCGCCGCGATCTTGGTGGCCACCTTCCGCAGGACCTTGCCCAGCTCCCGCTCGAGGTTGCGGACCCCGGCCTCGCGCGTGTGGTCGGCCACGATGGAGCGGATGGCCTGGTCGGTGATCTCGACCTCATCGGACCGCAGGCCGTTCCGCTCCTCCTGCCGGCGGAGCAGGTGATCCCGGGCGATCGCGACCTTCTCGTCCTCGGTATACCCGTCGACCCGGATGACCTCCATGCGGTCGAGCAGCGGCCCGGGGATGGTCTCGGACACGTTCGCCGTCGTGATGAACAGGACCTCGGACAGGTCCAGGTCGACCTCCAGGTAGTGGTCTCGGAACGTGTGGTTCTGGGCCGGGTCTAGGACCTCGAGCAGGGCGCTCGACGGGTCGCCCCGCCAGTCCGCCCCGACCTTGTCGATCTCGTCCAACATGAACACCGGGTTCTTCGTGCCGGCTTCCTTCAGCCCTCGCACGATGCGACCGGGCAGCGCGCCGACATAGGTCCGCCGGTGGCCTCGGATCTCGGCTTCGTCGTGGATGCCGCCCAGCGACACCCGAACGAATGTCCGCCCCAGGGCACGTGCCACCGACTCGCCGAGCGAGGTCTTGCCCACGCCCGGCGGACCGACCAGCGTGAGGATCGCGCCGGAGCCCCGACCCTCGGCCGGGCCCATACCCCGCTCCTGACGGAGCTTTCGCACGGCCAGGTACTCGATGATGCGATCCTTCACGTCCTCCAGGCCCGTGTGGTCCTGGTCCAGGATCGCCCGGGCCTGGGCGATGTCGAGGTTGTCCTCCGTGCGGGTGTTCCACGGGATCTCGGTCATCCAGTCGAGGAACGCGCGGATCCAGCCGTACTCGGGCGACTGCTCCGAGGTCCGTTCCAGGCGGCCCAGCTCGCGCTCGGCCTCCTTGCGGGGCTCCTCCGGCATCCCGGCCTGCTCGATCTTCCGCCGGTACTCCTCTGCGATGTTCTCGTCGGAGTCCTCGCCGAGCTCCTTTCGGATGGCCTCCATCTGCTGGCGGAGGATGTACTCGCGTTGGGTGCGCTCCATCCCTTCCCGCACGTCGTCGCGGATCTTGTCCTTCAGCTGGAGATCGGCCAGGACGTCCTTGGCCCACCGAAGGACCTTGTCCAGGCGCTCCTGGACGTCCAACGTCTCGAGCACCTCCACCTTCTGCTCGAACGTCAGGTCCGGGGTGTAGCCGGAGGTATCGGCGATCTGCCCGGGGTCGGAGATCCCTCGCAGGAACTCGGCGACCTGCGGGATGCCCCGCAACTCGACGATGTTCTCGACGGTGGCCCGGTATTCCCGCGCGAGCTCGTGTGCTCGCTCGGTGGGGGGCACGTCGACCACGGAGTCGACCTGGACCCAGGTCGCGTCGCCGGTGCCGGGAACGCCGAGGCCCACCGCGGCCCGATGCAGGCCTCGGATCACCAGGGCCTCCAGGCCTGAGGGAAGCCGGCCCACGTCCTCCACCTTGGCCACGGTCCCGATCCGCGCGTACCGACCGTCCAGGCGAGGGACCAGCAGCAGCAGGCCGTCGGCGGACTCCGCCGCCGCCACGGCCCTTCGCGCGTCGTCGGACTCCAGGGTCAGGGTCACCACCATGCCCGGCAGCACGACCCCGGTGGTGAGCGGAAGGAGGGGAAGGATCTGCGTGTCGAGCGTGGCCATCGGTTCGTCTCTCTCCTTTGGGACCGTCCTCAGCAGGGCAACCGGCGCCACCCTGGCTTCTATTCCGAATCTGTAAGCCTGATTACACGAGCCACTCAGGTGGGTCCTGTCCGGTGCCGATGCTCATCGGAGCCTCTGAGGCCCTTGGGGAGGGAGCCGTGCAGAACGAGACCCGATCGCCGCAGGACCGGGCGCCGGACGCGCCGGGCGAACGCACCTGCCCGTCGTGTGGCGCGGCCAACCCCGACTCCGCATCGTTCTGCTGGCAGTGCTTCACGAACTTCGGTCCGCCGGCTGGCGCCCGGCCGGGCGGCTGGGGTCGGGGGCGTGCCCCGACGCCGCCTGCCTCCGGCCCGGGCATAAGCCCGCCGCCGTCGTTCGGGATCCCGGCGCCGCAGCCCTTCCCCTCCGCTCCGGTGGCGCAGGAGACCCGCTCGGTCTGGCCGCGCATGGTCGTCGGGTTCGTAGCGGCGGCGGTCATCGCTGGGGCGGCCGTGTTCCTGGTGGGCAAGCTCCGTGGCGGCGTCGGGTTCCCCGAGTCCATCATCGGCATCCCGCGGGTGCACTCCCCGGTGATCGACGCGGCCATCGAGCAGGGCAAGAAACGTCAAGGGGTCGACGGGATGGAGATGGATATGGCCGTGTACGGCACGGACACCCTTCCCCGCCTGTTCGTGCTCTGGGTCCGCGCCCCCGGCGGGACCGATCCCGAAGAGGCCTTCAGGCTGTTCGCTCAAGGCGCCTCATCGACCGGGAACACCGCCGTGCAAACCACTCGGATGACCACGGAGAACGTCGACGGCACCGACTACATCTGCGCTCCGGTGACCGGGCAGCTCGCCGCGGATATGTGCTTCTGGCACGACGGCGACATCTACTGGGTCCTGCTCGACCTGCGGTCCACCGGCCTCGCGGACACACGGGAGCTGTCACACCAGGCCCAACTGGCCGTCGGGTAACCCGGACCGGGAAGTTTCCCACTCCCACTGAGGTTGTTCCCTAGCGATCGGCCGCTATGCTGGCCGGTCGGCCGCAATAGGGAGAGGGATCGTCGATGCCGCTGTTAGGGTTCGAGGGAGAGAACGCGCGCGAGAAGGTCATCGTGCTGCTCACGATGTGCTTCGCGCTGGCCATGGCCATGCTCGACAACACGGTCGTGAACGTTGCCCTGCCCCGGATCAGCGAGAAGCTCGGGACCGGCGTGAGCGGCCTGCAGTGGATCGTGGACGGGTACGTCCTGGCGTTCGCCTCGCTCCTTCTGACAGGCGGCATCCTGGGCGACCGGTACGGCCGCAAGCGCATGTTCATCACGGGCCTGTCGATCTTCACGCTGGCGTCGCTGGCATGCGGGCTGTCGGGCAGCACCGGCCAGCTGATCGCGTTCCGGGCCGTGCAGGGCGTCGGGGCCGCGTTGCTGATGCCGGGGACGCTGTCGATCATCACGGTGACGTTCCCGCCGCACGAGCGGGCCAAGGCCATCGGCCTGTGGGCGGGGATGTCCGGCCTGGCCCTGGCCCTGGGCCCGACCGTGGGCGGCCTGATGGTCGAGCACCTCGGCTGGCAGTCGGTGTTCTTCCTCAACGTGCCGATCGGCGTGGTGGCGTTCCTCACCGCGAGGCGAACGGTGCGCGAGTCGGTCTCCGAGGAGGAGCGGCAGCTCGACCTGGTGGGGCTGGGCCTGGGAACTGCCACACTGTTCGGCGCGACCTACGGACTGATCGAGGCGAACCAGAAGGGGTGGACCGACCCGCTCATCGTGACCTCGCTCGCGGCTGCCGCTCTCCTTCTGGTCGCATTCGTAGCGTGGGAGCACCGCAGCGCTCACGCCATGATGCCGCTGCCGTTCTTCCGGATCCCGGCGTTCTCGGCCGGGAACACGGTAGCGTTCTCGGTGTCGCTTGGGATGTTCGCGACGTTCTTCTTCCTCAGTCTGTACATGCAGTTGATCCGAGGGTACACGCCGCTTCAGGCGGGTCTCCGGTTCCTGCCGATGACGTTGATGATCGTGATCACCGCGCCGAACGCCGGGCGGTGGGCGTCCAAGCACGGGTCACGAGGGGCGATGACCTACGGACTGACCCTGGCCGGCGCGGGCCTGCTGATCCTGTCACGGCTGTCGATCGACACTTCGTACCTGTTGATGCTGCCGGTCTTCGTGATGATGGGCCACGGCATGGGCGCGACGATGGCACCGATGACCGCCGCCGTGATGAACGCCGTGGGGCCGCAGCGGGCCGGGTTGGGCTCGGCCATGACCAACACGTCGCGCGAGGTGGGCGGGGTGTTCGGCATCGCGCTGCTCGGGACGATCCTGACGACGAAGCTGAGGAGCGCGCTGACGCCCGCGCTGGCCGGGCTGGGCCTGCCGGCCGGGCTGCGGTCCGCCATCGAGGCCGGCGCCGGTCATGGGACGCTGGACCCGGCGCTGTTGAAAGGCCTCTCGCCCGGGCAAGCGGGGGCGGTGTTCCACGCGTACGGGCAGGCCTTCCTGTCGGGGTTCCGGGTGGCGCTGCTGGTGGGTGGGACGGTGCTGCTGGTGGCGGCCTTCGTCGCCAACCGGTTCATCCCGGGTCGGCAGGCCGCCAGGGAAGCCGGACACGCCGCACTGGAAGCGGAGCCGGCCGCCGTCGAGCTCTAAGCGGTAGCCGACCCCGCCGCCCGGCGAAGCGCGTCCAGCACACGGTCGACGTCGTCCTCGGCCGAGAGGTAGTTGACGATCCCGGCACGGAGGTACGTGCGGCCTCGGAGCTTCGTGGTCGAGAGCCACCCTTCACCCGAGACCTCCAGAGCCCGCTGCAGACGGTCCTGGTGAGCGTCCAGTTCGTCCGGGGCCAGTTGCGACACGGACTCAGGTCCGCCGGGCAGGTGCCGGAAGCACACCACCGACAACTCGGGTTCCTCCGGCAGCACCTCGAAGTCGTTGCCGTCGCGGCACCGCTTCGCGAAGTAGGCAGCGAGATCGTCGTTGTGCTCGATGAGCCTGGCGAACCCCTCGGTGCCGAGGTGCTTCCACGACAGCCACAGCTTCAGCGCCCGGAACCGACGGGTTCCCTCCATCGAGTATTGGTACCAGTGCAGCGGCTCCTCCTCGGGGATCACGTCGCGGTAGTACTCGGGCTGGCGGTGGAACGTATCGAGGAGGTCCTGTCGACGCCTCACCAGCAGCCCTCCGATGTCGTAGGGCTGGAAGAACCACTTGTGGGGATCGATCGTGAGCGAGTCCGCTCGCTCCAGGGCCGGCACCCGGTGGGCGTCGCGTTTGGACAGCCTCACGCCGCCGCCGTAGGCCGCGTCCACGTGCAACCACAGGTTCTCGAGCTCCGCCACGTCGGCCAGCTCGTCCATCTGATCGACCGACCCGGTGTTCGTGGAGCCGGCCACCGGCGCGATCGCGAACGGCACAAGGCCGGCCGCGCGGTCCTCGGCCGCGGCCCGGGCCACCGCGTCCCCGTGCAGGCGGAACCGGTCGTCGGACTCGACCTCGTGGAGCGTTTCCGGCGGGAACCCGAGCACGTCGAGCCCCCGGGCGATCGAGAAGTGAGCCTGTTCGCTCGCGTATAGACGGGCACCCTCGAGGGCGCGGCCCCGGGGGGGCTCGGGCACGCCGAGGAGCTTCGCGAGGTGGACGTCACGGGCAACGGCGAGGCCCATGATGTTGGCCATCACGCCCCCCGACGTGAGGACACCCCAGCTGCCCTGGCCGTAACCGACCAGCTCGCGGAGCCAGGCCACCACCTCCTCCTCCACGAGGGGACCGGCCATCCCCGATAGCCACAGGTCGATCCCCTGGTTCGCCCACTGCGCCAGGGTCTCGCCGGCGATGGCCATGGGGAGCGGCGGCGGCGTAAAGAAACCGAACTGCCCGGGGTGCTGGGCGTTGTACAGGTACGGAGCGAGCCGCTCCCGGAACTCCGCGAAGACCTCCTTCGAGGTCTTGCCGGTCGCAGGGGTTGGGCCGGGTTGCGCGCCGGGGCCGTAGAACTCGGCCCGCAAGGACTGGTAGCGGTGGGCGCCTGTGGGGCGCCGCATGGCGTGCTCGTACAGCCAGTCCAGCGCCTCGGTCCACACCGCCGTCCCCAGCTCCTCCAAGGCCTCCCGCGCGCGGGCGGGGTCCCGGAAGTCGATCAGCTCGGGCTCGGGATGCCAGGAAGAAGGATGGGGCACGGGCGGAATGTAGCAAACGGCGGCGCCGCACCAGCTCACAAAGGGCGTCAGGTGGGCGCTACCACGACGATCACCAAGAATGGTCCTCAGGGGCGCGCGGCCGGACCCCCAATCCTTCGGGGCGCGATAGCCTTACCTCGTGGAGGACCTGGCGGCGGCGCGGGCGATCCGGTGGTGGCACGGCAAGCGCCGGATCGGCAGCATCGCCCGCGCCGCCGCCTTCATCGAGGACGTGGGGTTCGCCCTCCTGTTCCCGGCCAGCGGGTCCAAGTCGCCGCTCCCTTCCCTGTGGGAGACGGTCACCGATCAGCCCCTCGAGGAGTGGGGCGAGGACGCCGAGCGGGTGTGGGGTTGGAAGGACGAGCTTCCCCGGCGGGGCCTGGCCTGGTACG